>JAIEPT010000143.1 GCA_019748295.1 Gemmataceae bacterium
CCTACCCAGGGTTGGCTCCCGTTGGTCGCCAACCCTGGGCTTTGCTGGAGAACGCTTTCAGCGTTGGCGTGGGCTCCGCATCGCGGCCCTTCGGCGACGACTTCGCCCCTCGCTTTCATGGGGGACGCCCTTCGCGTTTGCAGTTCGGTGCGTCCGCCCGAAAGATTGGCCGCACCCGAACCTGCGGGGATCGCGGCGCCTCCTTGCCTCAGCGAGGCGTGATTCGGTATGTTGAACCCATCGTCTCCAAACGCCCGGCCCCGGAAAGGACTCGCCTCCCATGAATCCCGATCTCAAACGCCGCAGCAGCGATTTCACCGAGCGTTTGACGCAGCTCCGGGACTCTCTTTGACTTGGCTCGCAAACGAGCCGAGCGCCAAAAATTCACCGACCTGATGCTCGCCCCGGGCTTTTGGGACAACTCGGAAAAAGCTCAGCAAATCATCCAACAAGTGAAGCCGCTCAACGGCGTTCTCACGCCGTACGACGAGCTTGAAAAGGCCGCCGGCGACATGCAGGCCATGATCGAGCTTGGCGACGACGACCCGTCGATGGAAGCGGAACTGCAAACCGAACTCGAGCAAAACGAGAAGAAACTCGCCGAGTTCGAGTCGCGCGCCGTCCTGAGCAGCCCTCACGATGCGTCCGACGCTTTCCTGAAGATTCAAGCAGGGGGCGGTGGGACCGAAGCATGCGACTGGGCGCAGATTCTCATGCGCATGTACACGCGCTGGGCCGAGCGAAACGGCTTCGAGGTCGAGCTGATCGACGAATTGCGAAACGAAGAGGCCGGCATCCGCAATGCCGTGCTTCGCATCAACGGCGATTACGCCTACGGCATGCTGCAAAGCGAAACCGGCGTGCATCGCCTGGTCCGCATCTCCCCGTTCGATTCGAACGCGCGCCGCCATACGTCGTTCGCCGCCGTCGATGTGACGCCGAACATCGACGGCACGATCAACATCGACATCAAGCCGGAAGATTTGAGACGCGATACGTTTCGCAGCGGCGGCCCCGGCGGTCAGCATCAAAACAAAACCGAGTCCGGCGTCCGCTTCACGCACCTGCCGACGGGCGTGGCTGCGGAAAGCCGCTCCGAACGAAGTCAGCACAAGAACAACGCCAACGCGCTCGCGATGCTCAAGGCCAAGCTGTACACGATCGAGGAGCAGAAGCGGAAGGCTTCGGTCGAAATGCAGTACGACGAGAAGGGCGAAGTAGCCTGGGGCTACCAGATCCGCAACTACGTGATGCAGCCCTATACGCTCGTGAAGGACGTCCGCACGGACACGCAGACCTCCCAGATCGACAAGGTGCTCGACGGCGAAATCCACGAGTTCATCCAGGCGTTTCTGCGGCAAAAAGCGGAGAAGGAACACAAGAAGAAGTAGACACGTTGCCGCGGACCGCTTTGGGCGAGCGGCAGAAAGCGCGTCTCTGCTCCCTCTCCCTCCGGGAGAGGGTTGGGGTGAGGGCTTTTCTTGCCCCTCTCCCTCCGGGAGTCCGGGAGAAATGCAGCCGCAGCACGCCTTAGCGTTTCGCAACCGCGTCCATGGACTTGCATGGCCCTGACTCTCGATATTCCGACGCCCGAAGCAATGGCAAGCCTAGGCCGCGCGATCGCTTTGCGTCTGTTCCCCGGCGCCGTCATCGCCCTACGTGGGCCGATGGGGGCCGGCAAGACGTTTCTCACGCGCGCCATCGCGGAGGGCCTGCATGTCGTCGAACCCGCGGCCGTCAACAGTCCGACGTTCGTTCTGATCCAGGAGTACGATGCGGATCTGCCGATCTACCACTTCGATGCGTATCGGCTCAACACCGAAGCCGAGTTTCGCGACCTGGGCGTGCATGAGTATTTTGCCGGCGATGGCGTCTGCATCGTCGAATGGGCGGACAAGTTTCCCGAGGCAATGCCGGCTGAGTATTTGGATATCCAAATCAAGCCGAAGAGCAGCGTGGCGCGAACCGTTGTGCTTCAAGCGATGGGCGATCGCTATTGGAGCTTCTTGGAACTCGGCGAGAAATGGTGAGGCGGTCGCCTAGGTAGCCCTCTCGCTCCGCGAGAGGTAAGCGGCAGCGAACCATGCGACGGCGTGGCATTCATCCGCTTACCTCTCGCGGAGCGAGAGGGCTACCTAAATCAGCGTGCGCGATTTGGCAGCAGCACCTTTCGCACCAACCCGAAGCGTCAGCGAGGAATTTCGGGGCGACCCTCGCTGACGCTTCGGGCTAGTGCGGGCGACTGGCATGTTTTGATCGGAAGCGCGATGCCCTCTCTTATTCAACCGGCCGCTAACCCGCTGCCGATTGGCGCACGCTGATTTAGACTCACGCCAGGCCGGAGTTCTTCAGTTTCGTTTTCGCTGCTTGGCCCGTCTTCGTTTTCGGCGAACGCTTCACCACCAATTGCAGGATGGGTGCGGCCACCTTCCTTTCGGCTCCATCCTTCTCCGAGAAATGGAAGCCGAGGTAGTAGAGATCCTCCGGTTCGAGCCATTTGGTCTTTTCGAGTTGCTTCATCAACTCGGGCTCGAAGTGGCGGGCCAGATGCGAGAAATGCCCCAGGCAGGAATCGGCATGCCGCGATTCGTGGCTCAAATCTTTGGCGCTCAGCTTCAGGCCGACCGCGGCCAAGTCGAATCGGTCCGCGAAACCGATCGCGGGGTCGCGGCCGAGCAATCGCAGATAAACCATCGCTTGCTCATACTTCTTCTTTTGGCGATACCCCGCGGCCTTCTCCTCAAGCCGTTCCCGAAGATCGGCAGCGTCGGTTTCGCGCAGCAAGAAGAGCAACGCATCGCTGCGGCGGTCGTCCTTTTCGAGATACCCGCAGACGGCGACGAACATTTTTTGCCGCATGGCCGCGGGCAATTCCTGGATGCGAGGCGCGGCCGCGCGAGCGAGCATCCACGCCGCATCGGTGGTCTCGGCTTCGAGCAACGCGTCGATGATCGCTTTGCGTCCCGCGTCCATGTTCGAGAGTTGCTGCAGCACGTCGTCGCGATACGCGCGATCGGGATGCTTCAGATCCGGGAGCAACATCGCGGCAAACTCGGCGTTGTCCTGCTCCTTCAATTTGCCGAGGGCAAGCCGGCGAACGGCAACATCGGGAGCGGTCAGCAGGCCGTACCAGTCTTCGAGCGATTTCGATTGGACCGGCATGTTCTGCAGCATCATCAACGCGGGAGCGGCCACCTTGAAATCGCGTTCGGCGGCACACGCGAAGAGTCGTTTCGCTTGCTCTTTGCTGGGCGACTTGATCCATTTGCCGAGCGTTTGCAACGCGATGGCCCGCATGTCCGGGGGATACTTCGACTGCACGCGGTCCCAGAAGATCGGCTCCGCCTTGGGATCGCCCAAGGCGGCAAGGATGCGAACGGCCGCGAGTGCGGAAGGGGCCGGCAGATCGCACCCCTTCAGCAGTTCGAGGAGTTGCTCGGTAACGCTTTGCTTCTTGGCGGGGGTGAACGAAGGGATCTGTGCGATAAGCGAGCGCACGGTCGCATCGACGACGCCGGGATCGGAATCGAGCAGCACATGCAGGGCGGCCGAATCCGCACTGGCGGTGCCGCCGGAGCCAAGTGCCGCGGCGATGTAACGGCGAAGGCCCGGGGCGACCTTGGGCATCAGATCCTGCAGCGACTTGGTCCCCTTGGCCCCAAGCTTGGCGGCCGCCTGAGCGGATTGCTCCGCTTCCGGCCCGCCTTCTTGCACCCAGCCAAGCAGTTCGGCGAGTCCGCTGTCGATACGCAGTTTGCCGATCGCGTGAATGGCCTTGAGCCGAATCGGCTGCTGCGGATCGCGAACAAGGCTGACGATCCGTTTGCTGGTGTCGCCGTCCTTGGTCCCCACTTCGGCGAGCACCGTCAACGCCGCGACACGCACATCCGCAGGTTGGCCGTCATCGAGGAGACGCAGCAGTTTCTTGGAGAGATCATCGGCCATGGGGAGACTCAGAAAAACGACGCGCGGAGCATTCATTGTATGCGACAAATTTTGTGTGCGGTTTCGTCGCGAATCCGGCGCGGTACTCCATGTTTTGCAATCGTGGTCGCCCCTCTCCCCCTCGCCTTTGAGGGCGAGGGATACCGTCACGCACAAGTAGTGGCGTGTCGCTTTCCGATTCCTACGCCAAAGGCGTTGCAGCCAACAGCCCAGGGTTGCGAGCGGAGCGAGCTACCCTGGGTGAAGCCGTATCCAACATGCAATCAACTCTGAAGGAGTTGCAGCCGCGGACACCATCCCTTGCTCGAACCCCTTCGGGGTGCTTCGGCCGGACGATCGTTGAGCCCAGGGTAGCTCGCTTCGCTCGCAACCCTGGGCTGTTGGCTGAAACGCCTTTGGCGTAGGGCGTTCGCAAGGACCGAGCAAAAGCGTGTGCGTGACGGCCTCCTTCACCCCCGGCCGCTCTCACTCAAGGGGAGGGGGGTGCCCATCGCTGCAAGCGGGATGCGGCTGCTGACCGCTTAGGCGAGCGGCGCCTGCATTTCTCCCCTCTCCCTCCGGGAGAGCCTCGGGAGAGGGGCCGGGGGTGAGGGCGTGCGACGTGGCGTTTCGCAAGAAAAGGCACCCTCACCCCAACCCTCTCCCGGAGGGAGAGGAAGGTAGACTATCTCCTGCCGCTCGCCTTAACCGGGATACCAGATCTTTCTCGGATCGTCAGGCGAACGCTGATATTCGAAAGCGGCATCTGTCAGGCGGGCAAGGTCGTATTTCGGTCGCCAGCCGAGCAGGAATTTCGCCTTCGCGTTGTCGAGCCACGTGGAGCGAAAAGGGGTCGGAACGGAGACCGACGGCAACCCGCGGGTTACCTTGAGATATTCCGCGAGTTTGCCGTAATCGACGGGTTCGTCCATGCTGACGTTGAAGGTTTGCTGCCGGGCTTTGGGATGATCGAGAGCGAGCAAAATCGCGTCGATCAAATCTTCGGCATGCACGAAGTTGCGTTTCACCGCCTTGCCGTCGGGATCGAGCATCACCGGGACGGAGCCGCTCTTTTGGTGGCGATCCGCAGCTTCGGCGCTGACGAGATCGCGCCAGCGGGGGCCGCCGAACACATCGTCGCCGAAGGAAAGCTGATACTTGAAGTCGTCCTTTTCCATGATCCAGGGCGCCCGGAGGCAGCAGCCGTCGAGGTCGTATTGCACGTAGTATTGCTCGAGCATCACCTCTTCGAGCACCTTGGAAAGGGCATAGCAGCCGGGATAGGCGGAATGCTTCTGCGTCTCGGTAACGGGAAGGGGATGCGGATAGAAGAAATGCCCCATGCCCGCATCGCCGCCGATCAGCACGAATCGGCCGAAATTGGGGCGCATGCGGCATGCCTCGAGCAGCCAGAAGAGGCCCTTCACGGTCACGTCCATCACGTCTTCCGGCGTTTCCTTGCAGGTGGCGAGATGCAGCACATGCGTGACGCCGTCCATCGCCTGCTCGACGACCGCGCGGTCCGCGATCGATCCGCGTGCGACTTCGAGGCGGGCCGAGGTCGGCAGCGTTCGATGGTGGCAGAGAGCCCGCACCTTCATGTCCGCGAAACGCGGTTCGGCGAGCAAGCGATCGATGGCGTGACGGCCCACTTTCCCCGTAACGCCGGTGACAAGCAACAGTCGAGACGACATGACCAACCTCAAGCGGAGAGTTCGCGAATCCCCCGCTATTGTGGAGACCACGCAAGAGCGCCGCCACGCATTTTCTGCGGTGTCTGCATTTGCAGTTCTCCTCTCTCCCTCCGGGGCTTTGCCCAGAAACCTCGGTTTGCCCAAAAACTCGATGGCTTGCCCAAAAACGTTACCGAAAAACATCGACCATCTGGACGCCCACGCAAGGAGTCAGGGACCGGGAAGAACGATTATGGACAGTCCCAACTGGAAAGGCCGGGGGCAGCGGTCGCACGTGGCGACATGGCGCATCGCACGATGTCAGCGGCTACCTCGGTAGATGATTCTGCTACCGACCCATGAACACAACGGCTTCGTAGAGGCCCGACTTGCTCTGGCGTTTCCGCATCCGTTCGATCCCTTCCAGTCGGAACCCGAAGTGGTCGAAGATCGACGCTAGAATCTCATCGCTCGGTAATGGGTGGTCATAGAATTTGCTGTTGCCGATGACGTAGGCCAACCGTGCATGCGAAGCGCATACCTCGGCGACCTGACTGGCGTGATCGTACATATTGTTGAAGTATTTCACCACGTAGTTCGCCATCAGGTTCCCGTTCGAGTGAATGCCATGCAAGTACGGTTCAAGGAGATCTTTGATGAGCTTGTTCTTCGGGGTTATCCCGTGCGCCAATACGGAAGTCGCCTTTCCCCATGTCCCGCCGATTGCATCGGTTTCAAGCTGACCAACGGCCCGTGCGCTCTTGATGAAGTCAAAAAAGAACAGGTGTGGTCGGGTCTCACGGGCGTAGCTGAACCTGTTTGGATATGGCGGCGAGGTGATGACGGCGGTGACTTTGGGAGTGCTGGGAAGTACCTTGGATAACTCCTTGCTGTTGCCTTGAAAGATCGTCACTTGCGATGCAGTAAGGTCCGCAACCGCTCGAAGGTCTTTGACGATATTCTGCGTCTTCCGCTCAAGAATGTCAGCGACTTCCACGGTCGGCAGCGGGTTCTTGGCGAAAGTCAGCGAAACATGGTTGTGCTTGGCATTGCTCACTGGAACAAGAATGCCGAGTATGGCCATTTTCAGAAGGTCGCTTTGTGAACCCTGAGCTTCGCACGTGTCCATGAGCTTCCGCAGGCACACCAACTGTGCAAGGTTGCCCGGAGACCACCAACGATTCGGATGGTTGATCGGAGGGATCGAGGCGGCGTTGTCACGCAGGTAATCCTTCGGCTTTGTGTGGAACGGAACGTCTACAAGGGCGGCTCGAAACCGGGAAACGAACCGAGAAAAGCAAGCCTCGATGGAGCCGATGTCGGTGCGGTCACGTGTCTTGACGGTTCCGACGAAGTGAAGGTACGGGTTGAGTTCAACGGAACAGGCAGGAATACCACGGTATTTCATGCAAAGCGGGACCGTACCCACGCCGCTGAATGGATCGAGCACGAAGTCGTCAGAAGTCAGGGCGAAATGGTCGGCGATGTCATTCGCTAGTTTTGGTGAAAAGCTGGGGGTCAGGCGATACCATCGGTGGATGGGCAGGTCGAGCTTGCCTTGGAAAGTGACCGACTTCGTTGTGCGGTTGGTGAAGGTCGGTCCATTATCGAATAAGGTTGGCTGCTTCACTTCGTCAGACCTCGCAGAAGTTCGATCACCGGCTTGCGGAAATCTTCACGGTTACGTTTCAAGAAGTCATAGAAGTCGAACCCTGAACAGGTCTTTACGGCGTCGTAGGCTTCGAGCCCTTGCTTGATCACCCACACACTTTTGTACCGGCTGATGATACCGGGGTTACTCTGGTTGCAGAACAGAGGCATCACCGGCAGGATGCCGCTGAGAAGCAAGTGCCTCGCCATCGCCTCATCCGCCTGCGTTCGCTTGCTATCTCCCGTCTGGTAGCAGTGTCGGACTTCCATGCCCAAACCGACAAGCGTGATGTTCGGAGTGGTCGTGAGCTTGGCGACTTCGGCCTGACAATAATCTGAGACTCGTTTGCGGGAGGTTGGGTCGAGCCGGTTAAACTGCAAGTAGGCATCGGCGCTGCGAGTTTCCTCCCCCTCCCCGCTGCGGATGACCGTGCTATAGGTCACGTCGGTTGGGGACTGGTTCAGGGCCTTCATGAAGATCGCCTTGACGCAGGCTTCGTAGATGTCGCCGATCTTCCGATGAATGCTCGTGACGGTGCCACCAGAGAGGGTAGAGCCAAGGTATTCGTCTGAATCGAGGCCGAAGATGCTGAACACCGGGTCTTGCTGGTACGCCGCAAGTAGCTTTTCCCGAGTTCCCTTCTTCTTGACTTGGCCCGGAATGTACTCGGCGAGTTTTGCCAGATGCTCCATCGTCAAGGCGTGCAACGCCTGTTCGAGTTCTTCACGCACATCGGGCACTTTTCGTCCTCGCTTTTTCATTCGACATGCATGGCCTGACCACCGGTTTGCTTGCTCTCCTGATTTTACAGAAAGCCGGGCACCTCGTAGAAGTGACCTTCTGAGACGCAGATCATCAAGAGCGACGCTGGGACTCGCTTCGGAGGAGATTTTGGGCAGAATGGCCGTTTGCCCAGAAACTTGCCCAAAAACTAGAGTTCTTGGGCAAAGCCTCCCTCCGGGAGAGGGGCCGGGGGTGAGGGCGGGCGACATGGCGTTGCGAGAGAAAGGCACCCTCGCCCCAACCCTCTTCCGGTCTTCCGGAGGGAGAGGAAGCGGAAACTGCCGTTCGTAACGTTTCTTGCGAATTTGTCGATTATTCCGTTTGCATGGTCTCGAAACGTAACCTAGGTTTCCCACGGAACCGCACTGCGTGCATCGGCCCGGAAACCGGCGTACGCGGCGCACCTGACAACGCCCAGGACCTACGGAAGAGGCAGGTCCGATGCTGACTTCGACAGGGCAGCTGCTGGACGTCGTACGCGACGTCGGCTTGCTGAAGCCCAATCAAATCGATTCGCTCCCTTCGCTCGGCATGGGCCGATGCGGCGAGGCGCGTTCGCTCGCGCGCCTTTTGGTGCAGCGCGGCTGGCTCACTGTCTTCCAGGCCAATCAGGTACTGGCCGGGCGCGGGCCGGACCTCGTCATGGGCCCTTATCGCATACTCGATCGCCTCGGGCAGGGCGGGTTGAGTCAGGTCTTCAAAGCGATCCACAGCGAGCACGACTGGATCGTCGCACTAAAGGTCATCAAGCCGGAAGCCCTCGCCAACAGCGAAGGCCGGCAGCAGTTCCTCCAGGAAATGGAGGCGATGGCCCGGCTCGAACATCCGAACATCGTGCAGTTCTGCGACGTCGATCAGTCGGGCGGTACGTTCTACTTCGCGATGGAATACGTCGAAGGAATCGATCTCGGCAAGCACGTCGGCCTGGGCGGACCGCTCTCCGTCGTGGAAGCATGCGACTTCGTGCGTCAGGCCGCCCTCGGCTTGCAGCACGCCCACGAACGCAATCTGGTTCACCGCGACATCAAGCCCGTCAATCTGTTCCTCACGCATCCGCGTCCGACGACTCGCATGCCGGAAATAGCGCCCCGCAAGAGCGCGACGATCAAGATCCTCGACTGGGGCCTCGCGAACCTGCGCACGCCGCGGAAGCTTAGCGGCATGGAAATGATCGAGCACCTCGCCGGCGGCGTGATCGGCACGGCCGACTACATGTCCCCCGAACAGGCCCGCAACGCTCAGACGGTCGATATTCGCGGCGACGTCTACAGCCTGGGCTGCACGCTCTATTATCTGCTGACGGGCCAGGCGCCGTTTCCCGAAGGAACGCTGATGCAGAAGCTCATGGCGCATCAGCATCATGACCCGGTCCCCGTCGATCGCTTCCGCGAAGATGTGCCTTCCGGCGTCACGGCGATCCTTCGCCGCATGATTGCGAAGCAACCGGAACAGCGCTTTCAGACGCCCGCAGCCGTTGCCCTGGCATTGCTGCCGTTCACGCGAGAAGCACGTTTGGGGGACGGCATTCCGCGAACCGCCGGTCGCCCCAACGTCACGCCGCGAAGCGACGACACGCCCTTGCCGATAGCACTCGGCGGATTGGCGGGGCGCATGCCGAAAGCCGGCCCCCGTCGCGGGGGCGATCGGCACTCCGATACTTCCTGCAACTATTGACGATCATGCAGCGATAACGATCATGCAGCGATAACGATCATGCAGCGACAACCCGTGAAGTTCGCGGCCTTTGTGCTCCCCTCTCCCTCCGGCAAGACATTGCATCTTCGACCGAAAGCGTTCAAGAAGGCATAGGCTGTAACACGTGCCATGCTTCGGCGCGTGCCATGCGTGCCATGCGTGCATCCGTGCCATGCTTCACCGGCTCCCTGGCCGGCCTCTTTGAAGCTTCCGCTTCCACCGGCGAAGCATGCGAAGCTTCCGAGCGTTCGGTGTCCGAGCGTTCGGTGTCCGAGCGTTCGGT
>JAIEPT010000099.1 GCA_019748295.1 Gemmataceae bacterium
ACCGTTGCTCCCCTCACCCCCAGCCCCTCTCCCCAAAGGGGAGAGGGGAGCCAGACTCTCACTTTTTGTCTGTCGCCGGCAGGTCGCGTGTTTCGCCGGTGTGGCGCCAGGCGTGGACGTCGAGGGGCGGCAGTCCGCGTGAGCCGAAGCGGATGTCGAGTTGATTCGGTTGCCCTTTGCCTTCGATGCGAAGGTGGCGCCAGCCCAAGTCGAGCTTCATGGCTTGGTGACGGGTGGTCGTCAATTCTTTGCCGTCGAGCAGGATCTTGGCCGAGTTCGTTCGCCGAAGGTCGAATTGCCAGGTCGAAGTTTCCTTGACTTCAAGCCACCCTTCGATGTTGAAGGACGCATCGGCCTTCTTCGCCTCCAACTTGGCATCGGCGAGTTTGGTAAGGCGCCATGCAGCGCCGTCGCTGTCCGTCCAGCGGAGGCCAGGCCGCGCGTCCTTCGGTTGCGGTTGGGCCGCGAAAGAGAGCAGGGCGATGTCGAGGGCAAGCGGCTTGGATGCGATGGTCTGCTTGCCGCGCCGTGCGATCGCCTGCACTTCGACTTTGCCAGGGCCGACCACGGCTGCCGGAATCGTGAACGAGCCTTTTGATTCAGCGGACGAAGCCAACTTGCGGCCCTGGCACATCAGATCGACGCTCTCAGCGTCAGGTCCACTGAGTCTGAGATCGACCGTTTTGTCGAGCGTAATCGGCAATGTGCTTCCAAGTTCAAGCTTCGGCATATCGCCGACACGCATGCCTTGTTGCCAAATGCGAGGCGATTGCGCCTGATCCTTTGCAAAAGCCACGATTGCTAGATTATGCCACCCGTCATTCATGGTCTTTGGATCCACTGTGATTGATTCGCCCGGTTTGATGCTTTCCTGCAACTTGCCGTCGAGGTGAAACTCGAAACGCTGCGCCTCGAGGCCCTCCCACTTAGGCGTCAGCTTGATCGCTTTCTCAGGCGATTCGCCGGTCCAACCTTCGACGATCATCTTGCCGGAAGGGGACCAAGGGCGGCAGAGCGGGTCGCCGATGATCAGTAGTTGATACGGTCCCTGGACGGAGAGGTAGAACGCTTCGGCCAGGGAATAGCCTTGAGCGTAGTAGACATGGATGAACGGCGTCGGGAACTTGTTCTGAATGGCATACGGCTCGGTCACGGCGCCGGACGAGCCGGAAGCGCCATGGCGAAGGAACTCGCTGATCGGCGTCTGGCCGGCGCCCCAATGCATCACGCCGCCGAAACTCGTCAAGTGTTCGCAAATCGCGCCGGGCAGAATGCTGCTCGTGCTGCCTGGCCAGTCGAAGTCGGCGGAGCCCGCCATGAGGCCCGCGACGTCCTTGCGATCCTTCGGCAAAACGCCCTCAATCGCCTCGGCTTGAACGCCCAAGTCCTTCAACGCATCGACGGCAGCCGAGAAGCCCCATTGCCGGGTGCGCGAGCGGACGTCGCCATTGATCATGTAGAAGATCGTGCCTTGCGGACGCGACCCATCCGTTGCGACGCTCCGCCGCAGGTAGGCGAGCGTCTCGTCGAGCGAGTTGCCTCGGCCCGTCGTCACGCCAAGCATCGTGGAGAGTAGGTAGCGATTTCCTTCCCCCTTCTTTCCCGCTTCGTCCCACTTCTGCGAAGCGTCGAAAGGCACGGCCGCGGGAACGGCGACGCGGATCTTGGCCAGGATGTCGCGGAATCGGTCCGATTTCTTCAGCGATGCGAAGTCCGGATCGCGTTGGGCATGGTTGCGATCGGTCCACCCACGGGCAACGGCTTTCGCCAATGCATCGAGTGCCTCATCGGCTTTACCGAGTTGGGCGAGGGCGCACGCGAGGTTGTAATGGAGGATCGGGTGGTCGTCATGTTCCTTCAGCATTTCTTGAATGACTTCGGCCGCCTTGGCGTGTTCCTTCTTTTGCAGAAGCTGCGCTGCCTCCTGAAACTGCTTGACGCTCTCCGCATTGATGGCCGTCTTGGGCTGCGCCGCGTCCTGGCGGCGAGCGTAGCCATTCGCGGAGAGGCTTAGATACGCGGGCGTTTTGCCAAGCACGCGCTCATGCAGAAACGTCAGCCCATTGACGGCGGCTACCGGCGTGATGATCCCCGGCAGCTTGGCGCCCTTCATGTCCGCGTCCAGCCGTACCGCATGGGGCAGATCGACGGACCACGCAACCGTGTCGATTTGTTTCTCGATCCCCCGTTCTCGAAGGGCCGCGAGCATTGGCGCCAGCATACGATCGCGAAATGTTTCCACATCGATCGTCTCGGGATCGAGATCGCCGAGTTTTAGGTGAACAACATTCCACGACGGAATCCGGCGAAGGCGGATGTACTCGTTCGCCACCATCTTTGAGGCGATGCTGTCTTCGTTGACGACGACAGCGACGCTGAGCGAGGTAGGGCTCGCATACGCCGAGGATAGGGCGAGCCAAAACAAACCAACGCCGAAAAGGATTCGCATGCCGGGTTCCTGATCAAAGGATCATCTCGGGCGGAGCGTACCCATCATCCAAAGACTCCCTCGTCGCGAAAAGCGGTTTTCCGAATGCGGGCCAGGATTTTTCACCTCCTCCCTGGGAGGTGGACGAAAACACCCTGAAAAATTCATCCTCGCAGAAAAAAAGCTATGGTTGTCCGACGCTCGCGAGGGGTATTTCCCTCTCGGAGGCGATACAGGATACCATGAGCGCGCCTACACCCCACCCCCGTCCAGGCGCTCGCCCCGCGTCCGGGGCGGCATGGCGATCGAAACGGCGCAAGCCGCCGATCGTCCTTGGCCGCACCGCGCCGCTGGAAGAGCTGGAGCCTCGCAACGTGCCTGCGGCCACCCTTCAACCGGGCGGGTCGCTGGTCGTGGAAGATCCGCGCCAATTCCTCAATCCTTACGTCCAAATCGGCGGTTTCAGCACGAGCAGCCAGATCGCCATCGTTGATTCGGCCGCGGCGTCGTCGGCTCCGGGTTCAACGGATGTCCCTGTTGCCGGCGCGTTGAGTCGTGACCTAGCTTCGACGCTTCCTTCCGCGCAAAGCGTTGCCGAATTCGACCGCTGGCGCGACCAGCTCTTCGCCTTAAATTCGGCGCCGAGCGTCGCGGTTTCGGCCAACGTCGTTCTCCTGGATTCGAACCTTGCGGACAGCCTAAGCCTCGCCTATGCAGCTGGAGCCGGCGCGCAGGTCTTCGGCTACGACAGCCGCACGCAGTCGGCCAATGAGGTTCTGAGTGCCGCTGTTTCGTGGGCCCGTGAAACGGGCGTACGGATCGGATCGCTCGCGATCTTCTCGCATGGGTCCGCGGGGCAGTTCGGGCTGGGCAGCGACTGGATCTCCGCAGGTACTTTGGCCTCGACCCAATCCGCATGGTCGCAACTGTCCCAGGTGATGACCGACGACGGATCGATCCAACTTTACGGCTGCGAAGTGGCCGCGACGTCGGCGGGCAAAGAGCTTCTCGACGAACTTGCCTTGCTTACGGGAGCGGAAGTCTACGCTTCCACCAACGTGACCGGCGCGGGCGGCGATTGGATTTTGGAAGCATCGTCCAGCGGCGCGCCCGCATTCGTCGGCATCCCCGCCTTTCTGGACGAGCAACGGCTCTTGAGTTACCAATTCTCGCTCGCCAATCCGGTCGCCAACGACGATGCTTACAACGTGAGCGAAGATTCGACGATCACCGTCGGTTCCTCCACCGCGAACCTTGCGAATTGGTTCAAGTTCGACGAGGGTTCCGGCCAGTCGGTCACGGATTCCGGCTCGCTCGGCGACAACGGCACGCTTGGAGCGACGACCGGCGCCGACGCGTCCGACCCAACCTGGTCAGCCGGGTACATCGGCGGCAATGGATTAAGCTTCGGCGGCGTGGATGACTTCGTCGACACGGGCAGCACCGTCGCCAAGACTTCGAACAATTTCACGCTCTCCACCTGGTTCCAGACGAACACGACGACAAGCCAGCAGCACCTGCTTTGGCAGGGCTTCGCCGGCGGCGACGGCAACGGCAACCCCACGCCGGGCGATCTCAATTCCTCCGAGATGAACCTTTCCGTCGGCACCTATGGCGGCGGCAACAAGATCGTGTTCTTCCTGGGCTACGACGTTCCGGAGAACGGCGCCGATTCGATCTACATCGTCTCCGCCGACGACTTCACGGACACCACCGGCTGGCATTTCGTTGCCGTCACGGTGACCGATCTGGGCGGCGGCGTGTTGAGCGCATCGCTCTATGTCGACGGGAAACTTCAAGGATCGGATACCGGCACCCAAATCGATCGCTCGCAGTGGGGCGCCCTGCGGATCGGCCGGCCGGGCGCCGCGACTCGGTTCTTCGACGGCCAAATCGACGAAGTGCGGGTCTATGATGCCGCGCTCACCGCCACGCAAGTCGAACGGATCGCCCAGACGGGCGTGTTGCAGAACGACACGAGTTCGCAGAATTTGCAACTCCAGGTCGATACGTCCCTCGTCACGGGCCCCTCGAACGGGACGTTGGCGATCAACCCGGACGGTTCGTTCGCGTACACGCCCAACGCCGATTTTTACGGCACGGACTCGTTCGCCTACGTCGCCGCGGACGGCTTGTATTCGTCAACCCCGGCAACGGTGACGATCAACGTTGTGCCGGTGAACGACGCTCCGAACGTCGCCGTCCCCGGCGCCCAATCCGTCGACAAGAACACGTCGCTCGTCTTCTCGACCGGCAACGGCAATGCGATCTCCGTGTCCGATATCGACGCGGCGAACGGCCAGATTCTGATCACTCTCTCGGCCGCCAACGGCAGATTGACGCTCGGCTCGATTTCGGGCCTCACTTTCAATTCCGGCGACGGCACAGCCGACGCAGGCATGCAGTTCACGGGCACGCTCGCCAACGTGAATGCCGCGCTGCAAGGTCTGTCGTTCTCGCCCAACGCCGGTTACTTCGGCGGAGCCGGCGTCAGCATCGTGGTCAACGATCAGGGAAACACCGGCGGCGGAGCATTGACCGATTCGGCGGGCGTCAGCATCACGGTGGTCAACACCAACACGGCCCCCGTCGCGAATGACGATTCCTACTCGACGAATCAGAACACCACGCTGAACGTGCCCGCGCCCGGAGTCCTCGGCGACGACACCGACGTCGATGGCGACACGTTAAACGCAATCCTTGAGAGCGGCCCCAGCAACGGCACCTTGATCTTGAATTCCGATGGGTCGTTCACCTATACGCCAAACGCCGGTTACTTCGGCAGCGATTCGTTCGTCTATCATGCCAACGATGGAACCGTCAACTCCAGCGTCGCGACCGTGTCGCTGACGATCAACTTCGTCAACATGCCTCCGCTCGCCGTGAACGATTCGTACTCGACGAACGAAGACACGCCGCTCGTCGTCTCGGCCCCCGGCCTCCTCGGCAACGACACCGACGTCGATCCGCAGACGCTCACCGCCGTCCTTGTGACTGGGCCCAGCAACGGCAGCCTTAGCCTGAACGCCGATGGCTCATTCACCTACACCGCGAACGCCAACTTCAACGGCGTCGATTCGTTCACGTATCGGGCCAACGACGGGACCGCGAACTCGAATATCGCGACCGTGCAGATCGCAGTCAATCCGGCGAATGACGCGCCGGTCGCCGCAAATGATTCCTACGCGATCGCGGAAGACAGCGTTTTGACCGTTCCCGCGGCTGGCGTCCTCGCCGACGACACGGACGTGGACGGCGACAGCTTGACCGCATTGCTGGTGGCCGGCCCAACCTACGGCACGCTCACGCTCAACGCCAATGGCTCTTTCGTCTACACGCCGAGCGCCGATTTCAACGGCGCCGACAGCTTTACCTACGTCGCGAATGATGGGTCCGTGAACTCGAACATCGCGACGGTTGTCCTCACGATCTCCAACGTCAACGATCCGCCGGTTGCCTCCAATGATGCTTACGTGACGAACGAAGACGCGGCGCTGAACGTCCCTGCCAACGGCGTGCTCGTCAACGATGCCGACGTGGATGGCGACCCGCTCACGGTCCTATTGGTGACCGGTCCGCTGAACGGTTCGCTCGCGCTGAATGCCGACGGATCGTTCGTCTACACGCCAAACGCCAACTACAACGGGGCCGATTCCTTCACCTATCGGGCGAACGACGGCTCAGCCGACTCAAACATCGCCACGGTGCGAATTGCCGTCAATGCGGTCAACGACGTCCCCGTCGCATCCGACGACGCTTACGGCATGAACGAGGACGCCGTCCTCGTGGTCGGACCAACGGGCGTGCTGGGCAACGACTTCGATATCGACGGCAATCCGCTGACGGCGATCGTTGCTGCAGGGCCTTCGAAGGGAACGCTGACGCTCAATGCGGACGGCTCCTTCACTTACGCCCCGAACGCCAACTACAACGGCGTCGATTCGTTCGCCTATGTCGCCAACGACGGCGCCGGGAACTCGAATGTTGCCGTCGTCACGATCACCATCGCCGCGGCGAACGACGCTCCAGTCGCGATGGACGATACGTTTACGGTCAATGAAGACACGGCCCTCTCCGTCGCCGCTCCCGGCGTTCTCGGCAACGACCGCGATGTGGATGGCGACCCGTTGACGGTCGCCCTTGCACGCGGGCCGGCGAACGGCGTGGTCGCGCTGAACAGCGATGGATCTTTCGTCTACACGCCGGCCGCCAATTTCAACGGGGTCGATACCTTCCAGTACCGAGCGACGGACGGCGCCCTCAACTCGTTCGTCGCGACCGTCGCCATCTATGTTGATCCCGTCAACGACGCGCCGACGGCAGGGAACATCCAGGCGGCCACCAATGCGGGCACGCAACTGCGATTCACCCCCGCAAACCTCATCGCCAACGCTTACGACGTGGACGGCGATCCGCTTACCATCGTCGTCGAACAGGCGCCTGCTCATGGTCGGCTGATTTTCATGGCCGACGGATCGTTCCAATATCTGCCCGATCAGGGCTACGTCGGTTTCGATTCGTTTCTCTTCCGCGTCTCGGATGGAACGACGCTCTCCAACGCGGCGAGCGTCGTGATTCAGGTCAAAGCGGATGGACTGACCGCAGTGCCTCCCATCGCGCCGCCCTCTGGCTACCCGTCTTCACCTGTTCCCGATCCGGAACGACGTTCAGGTTCGTCGGATGGTTCCTTGCCGCTCCGCTACGCTCAGCAGCCTCTCGGCGACTCAGGTGGAGTCGGCGGCGGCGAAACGTCCAGCGGGGCAGAGGCGTCTTCCGGGAAACCAGAGATGGCGACTGCGGAAACCGCCGCCGAAACAACCGGAGACCAGGTCGCGGGTTCCCCCGATGCTCGCCCCGCGGCGACCGATCCCGCCGCCACCGATCCGGTGCGTCGGCTTGGCTTCAGCGCCAGTTCCGGCTACGAAGCCGCGCCTCCACAGGTCGCGTTGGTGCCCGCTCTCATGTCGGGGAGTCCGATCGCGGGCGTGTTCCTCGTCCCCGAACCGCTCCGGAAGGAACTGGATCGCGTTGCGGAAGATGTGAAGCAGCAGCAGGCCGCCCGTCAGGCCGAAGTGTGGATCGTCTCGGGGGTCGCCTGGTCCGCCACGGCAGGCTACCTCGTGTGGAACCTGCGGACCTTCGCCGTCTTCGCGACCGCCGCCCTCACGGCTCGGCCGCTCTGGAAGCAGTTCGATCCGCTTTCGGTGCTCGACCGCAAGGACAATGAAGACGAGATGGGAAAACTGTTCGATTGACGGCCGGTCCCCCCGCGCCTGTCGAGGTGAAGTCCATGAAGCTTCGCATGCATTTGCTCCGATCCGCCGCGGCGCTGGCAAGCATCGCCATGAGCGCGCTGTTGCTCTCGCAGACCTTCGGGCTTTTTCCCGATCGCGACGTTGTGGCCCTCGAAGCTCGCAAATCCCTGGTCGAAAGCATCGCCGTTTTCTCGTCCGAGGCGGCCCAGCACGATGATTGGGATTCGTTGCGCTCCGTCGTTTTTCAGATCGGCGAACGCAACCCCCAGGTCGTTTCGATCGGCATTCGCCGCGCGGATGGTTCGCTTGCCGTAGCGTGGAAAGGACATGCCGACGCATGGGGGGAACGAGTCGCGGGCCATGCTTCCACCGAAACGCATATGCAGGTGCCGATCCAAAAAAGCGGCGACCTGTGGGGCGCCGTCGAAATCGCTTTTCCAAGGCTCGATCCACCCCTCTTGGCATGGCCCGGCCAATCGTTTCGCGGCATGCTGGCTTTCGTCATTCTCGTCGTCTTCGCGGGGAGTTACCTGTTCCTGCGCCGCATCCTGCCAGGTGAAGGGGATAGCTCGGCGACAACGGTGCCTCAACGCGTGAAAAACGCGATGGATTCGCTGGCCGAAGGCGTGTTGATCCTCGACAAGGATCGCCGCATCGCATTGGCCAATCAGGCGTTTGCCGACATGGTGGGCGTCGAACCGAAATCGCTCCACGGCATGTCCGCCGACGAACTCCCCTGGGTCGCCAATCCTCGCAGCGAGGACGAACTGCTTCCCTGGGAGCGCTCGCTGGTTGCCGGCGAAGCGCAGACCGGCGTCATCCTCGGCATCCAAAACGGCCTCGCTCCCATTCAATCGCTTTCAGTGAATGCGACGCCGATTCTGGGCGACGACGGCTCCCAGCGCGGCGCCATGGCCACCTTCGACAACCTTACCCCCCTTGAGCGTAAGAACACCGCCCTCGGTCGCGTGCTGCGGCGCCTCCGGCAATCGCGAAACAGGGTCCGCATCAAGAACGAAGAGTTGAAGCTGCTCGCTCTCCGAGACGCGCTTACCGGCGCCTACAACCGCCGATCCCTTTTCGTCGAACTCGAAAAGCTCTGGCAAGGCGAAGAAAACTTCAGCGTCGTCATGGTCGACGTCGATCACTTCAAATCGATCAACGACCGCTTCGGCCACTCCATCGGCGACCAGGTGCTTCAGGGCGTCGCCCGGGTTCTCCGAGAGACCGCCGCCGATGCCGGCATGGTCTGCCGCTATGGCGGCGAAGAGTTTTGCGTGCTGCTGCCGAGCATCGGTCTGGAACTCGCCCGCCCCGTCGCGGAGTCGCTTCGCCAGGGGCTGGCTGCCCAGAAGTTCGGCAATGTTGCGGTCACGGCGAGCTTCGGCGTATCCAGCCGCGAACTGGGGGCCGATTCCGTTCAGACGCTGATGGATCAGGCCGACAAGGCTCTTTACGGCTCGAAGAAAACCGGACGCAACCGTGTCATGGCCTGGGGAGAAGTGCCTGCCGCGCTTCTGCTCGAGAAGGCCGACGAGAAGAACAAGACGAACGACAACTCGCCGAAGTCCGCCCATCCTGTCGAAGGCGTCACCGGGGAAGCGGGCGTCGAGTCGCTGTTCGCACTACTCGAAACCGCCAACATCGAAGTCGCCATGCACAGCCGCCGCGTGGCCGAATTGTGCGGCGAACTCGCTCAGGGCCTGTTGACGTCCCGCGAGATCCGCGCTCTCAAAATGGCGTCGCTGGTGCACGACATCGGCAAAGTCGTGGCTGCGGGACATTTGCCCGTCCGCGGCGACGCATTGTCTGCCGGCAGCAATGTCGCCATTCTTAGCGAACAGGTGCTGCGGGCCGCGTTCGATTCGGATCTCCTGGCCCGCATCGTTCGCAATGCCCAAGCCTGGTTCAGCGAATCGGCCACACAACCCGAACTTCCGCACGGTCTGGCGATTCCGGTCGCATCCCGCATTCTCGCGGTGGCCGACACGTTCGACACCTTGACTAGCGACCATGGCGACCGCCCCGGTCTTTCCGCGGATCGAGCCATTGGCGAAATGCGACGCAAAGCCGGCACTCGATTCGACCCGTCGCTGATCGGCCGACTGTCGCTGATGGCGGAGCAACTGGAGGTGCGCACGCAGCATTCGGCATCCCTGTCGTACGAACCGAAGACGCAGCCTCCGAGGGTTGCTTCGTGGGATGCGAACTCCTAAAATCGCTCCTGCGTGAAAACGCCGGAGAGGTGGCAGAGTGGCCGAATGCGTCGGTCTCGAAAACCGATAGGGGTGCAAGCTCCTCGAGGGTTCAAATCCCTCCCTCTCCGCATTGGAAGAGCCAGCCGTCCCAAACGGCTGGCTCTTTTCGTT
>JAIEPT010000064.1 GCA_019748295.1 Gemmataceae bacterium
CAAACACCGCCGCGCCTCGAGCCCCGGCCGCCTCGGTCAAGCAGCTTAGTACCTCGCAAGAACGGAAATGCACCCGCCGAAGCAGGAAGCGACGCAGGAAGCGACGCAGCGATCATTTCTGCGAGTTCAGCGCGAGCATCATCGGGGAGCGATAAAGCCGCCTGGTACAATTCGTCGACCGATTGCGACATGGGCCACCTCCGCGCCTTCGAAATGCTCCCCGCATCTTTCCGCCCGCGGCTCATAGCCAGAAGTGGCATCGCTTCTTCAGCGTCTCCGGCAATTTCGCGTCCAGCAGCTTCAGGATTTCCCTCGGGTGATACCGCGTGCTGAAATGGCTGAGCACGATCAGCTCATTCTTGAATCGGTCCTGCCGTTCGATGAAGTCGTCCAGGTGCATGTGGCCGAACTTGTGGATCTTCTCGCGGCGATGATTGGGGCGAATGAAACTCATTTCGGTGATGAGAATCTTCGTCTCGAACAACGCCGGGGTGCCGTCAAGGCCGCCGGGGCTGGTGTCGCCGGTGTAGGCGAGCAACGGAGTGCGGACCTCGCGCGTCACCACGGTTCCGCCGAGCCGAAGGTCGCGGATCTTGTCGCCGGGGAGCCCCTGGTATTCTTCTTTAAGCTTGTTTCGACGCTCCCAAACGAGGTAACCGACGGACGGGATCGTGTGAACGGTGGGGAACACCGTCGCCACATGCTCGCGCGACAGTTCGATCTCCTGCCCCGGCACGACGCCGCGCAGCTCGCAATTCATGCGGCCCCGATCGAGCCGCTGCATCACTTGCAGAAGACGCCGCACATCGTCGATCGCCTGTTCCGGCAAATAGATGATCGGCGGCTCCATCTTCATCATGCGACGCCGCGCGATGTACACCGGCAACGCGGCCACATGATCGAGATGCGTGTGGGTGATGAACCAATTAGGCGTGCCCATGAAGTCCCAGGGCTGAGCGCCGAGATCGAACCCGACCTTGAGTTCCGGCACCCGCCAATAACTCTGCACCGCAGCCCTCGACCACCCTTCGATGGTGAGGCCCGCGTGAGTGAAGGACAAAACAGGAGCGTTATCCACCATGAGTTATCCAGGCATTCGAATGGCGAGCCGGGAGCGTTAGCGACCGGAGGCAGACGGCAATCTCGATGCCCAGACTTTTGTGGTCTGGGGATCAAGTTCACCGTCTGCCTCCGGTCGCTAACGCTCCCGGCTCGCCTGGAAGTTACTTCTTTTCGCGGAAGTCGCCGGCTCGCACGATCACCAGTCTATCGGGTTGGACCACCCGGACGAGCGCCTGGTTCACGTCGGAGACCTTCAGTTCCGCGACTTTCTTGTCGAGGTCGGCCTGCCACTGGAACGTGCGGCCCAGATGCAGGTTGTCGATCATCTCGCTCATGAGGTGGCCGTCCTTGCCGCGGTCCACCTTCGTCTCCTCAAGCCAACCCTTGACGGCCGTCTTCAGTTCGTCCTCGCTGATCCCTTCCTTGAGTATCTTGGCGATCTCTTCCTGCGTCCCCTTGTCCACGTTGTCGATGTTCTTGGGGTTGCAGATGGCGAACGAAAGGAACGTCGTGGATTTGTCCTGCGAGCTGACGCGGAGTTGCGAGCCTGCGCCGTAGGACCAACCTTCCTTCTGACGCAGGCGATCCATGAGCCGCGAGGTGAAGCCGCTGCCGCCGAGGATGTAGTTCCCCATGACGGCGGCCGCATATTGCGGATCATCGTCGCGAAGCTGCATGGCTACCGCGGCGATGAAGATGGCGCCTTCCTTGTCCGGCACCTGGATCGTGTCGCGGCTCCCCTTCACGTGCGTGTTGGCGTCCGTCGCGATCCGTCCGTAAGCAACGTCGGTCTTCCAATCCTTGAAGATCTTTTCGAGCTGAGCGAGCGCCTCGCCCTGCTCGAAATCGCCGACGAGCACGATTTCGCCCGTGCCGCCGCCGACTTGGTCCTTGTAGAGCTTGACCACTTCTTCCAGCGTCACCTTGTCGAGACGCACGAGCGCCTCGGGGAACGTCGGGATGTAGCGGATATCGTCCTTCTCGTAAGGAGCGAGCTTGCGGCGAAGGGTCTGCGAGGCGAGGGCTTTCTCGTCCACCATCGCCTTCTCGATCGCTTGCCGCGAGTTCCGCATGATGATGTCGAATTCCTTCTGCGGGAAGGCGGGTTCGCGAAGCACTTCCTTCACGATGCCGAGCAGATCCGCGAGGTTCCCCTTCTTGGTCTGCCACGTCAGCGTGACCGATCCCGCGCCGGAGCCGATGTTGAGCGTCGCGCCGATGGCATCGAGCTTATCTTGGATCTCCTGGCGGGTCATGTTCTTGGTGCCGCGCATCAGCATGGGACCGATGAACGACGTCGCGGATTGATGGCCCGTCAGCGATTTTTCGTTGCCGAAGCGAAGGATGATCTCGCCGATGTTCGCTTCGCCGCGAGTCTTCTTCGGCAGCAGCGCCACCTTGAGGCCCGAAGGGAGCGTGGAACGCTGGACGCGTTTCTCGATGTTTTCCGGCGTGGGCTCGAAGGTCTCGCCCTGCGCGATCTTCTTGCCCCCCTTGTAGTCCTTCACGAGAGCGACCACATCCGGCGACTCCGGAATCGGCGTGCGGGCCACGTCGTCGCTTGGGATGAACATGCCGACCGTACGATTGCTCGTCTTGATGTATTTGGCGGCCACGCGGTTGACGTCTTCAGGCGTCACCTTCGCGATGCGGTCGCGGTAGATGAAGAGCAGACGCCAATCGCCGGCTCCCGCCCATTCGCTCAACTCGATCGCGATCCGCTGGCTCTTGGTGAGGGCGCGCTCGCGGTCGCTGGCATACTTCTTCTTCACCCGCTCCACCTCTTCGGCCGTGGCAGGTTTGTTGGTGAAGCTCTCGGCTACATCGAGCATGATGTCGCGGACTTCTTCCGCCTTCACCCCGGTGGCGACTTGCACCTCAAGTTCCAGGACGCTGGGGTCATGCCATTCGCTGGTGCTGGCGCTGACGCTCGTGGCCTTCTTGGTTTCGACGAGCGTCTTGTACAGACGACCGGACGGCGAAAGGCCCAGAATAAAGCTCATGACTTCGACCGCCGCATGATCTTCGTGAGCCGCGGCCGGGATGTGGTAAAGGGCTCCGACGACCGACACCTTGCCGACGCGACGAAGGGTGACGGTGCGTTCGCCGTCCTGAGCGGGTTCGTCCGTGTAGGTTTGGTCGAGCACGCGGCTCGGCTTGGGAATCGCTCCGAAGTGTTGCTGATAGAGCTTCAGCGCCTTCTCCGCATCGAACTTGCCCGCGATCACCAGCATCATGTTGTCGGGCTGGTAATACTTCCGATAGAAGGCCTGAAGTCGTTCGATCGGCACGCGTTCGATGTCGGTGCGATTGCCGATCGTCGATTTTCCGTAGTTGTGCCATTCGTAGGCGACGGCCATCATGCGTTGATTGAGGACGGCCTGCGGGTTGTTTTCGCCCTGCTCGAACTCGTTGCGGACGACGGTCATTTCCTTGATGAGGTCTTCGCGTTTGACGAAGCTGTTCACCAAACGATCGGCCTCGAACTTGATGCCGAACTCGAGCGAGGCATTGGTGCCGGGCATGGTTTCGTAGTAGTTGGTGCGGTCCACCCAGGTGGTGCCGTTGAAGTCGGCCGCGCCGGCGTCCTGCAGCGCCTTGTCGGCGTTCAGGTAATTCTTGCTCCCCTTGAAGAGCATGTGTTCGAGCAGATGGGCCATGCCGGTCTCGCCGTAGCCCTCGTGTCGAGAGCCGACGAAGACGGTCATGTTGACGGTGACGGTGGAAGAGGATGGATCAGGGAAGAGGAGGAGCCGGGCCCCATTGGCGAGGCGATATTCCGTGATTCCTTCGACTTCGGCGACTTTTTCGGGGGCTTGGGCCAAGGCGAACGTCGTCGCGGCCGCCCAGACCGCGAGCGCCGACATCCATTTCGATCTCAAATTCACCAAACGAATCATTCGCGGACTCCAGAGGGGCCGATGATGGTGAGAGGTGTACTGATGTTGATTGTAGGAGGGGAGTACGGCAAACGCTATCACCGAATGCACCCAAACAAGTTTAGCCGCGACGCGCAGCGGAGCGCGGGTCTTGCTCCCCTCTCCCTCCGGGAGAGTTCGGGAGAGGGGCCGGGGGTGAGGCGTGCGACGCGGCGTTGGGCGAGAAAAGGCGCCCTCACCCCAACCCTCTCCCGGAGGGAGAGGGAGGTAGACTATCTCCTGCCGCTCCCCTAAACGCCGGGAATGCGGAAGGGGAGGACTGAGTCCCCCCCTTCGTAGACGCTCATATCGACCGACAGGCTTCGCTTAGAACAGTTGTTCGATCGGACGGCCGTTTCCGCCGGCGATGGCGAAGGGGCGGCCGATCGAGTCGCGGACCTGGGTGCTCGGGTCGATGCCGAGGCCGCGGTAGATGGAGGCAAAGACGTCGCCGATCTTGACCGGGTTGTCCTTGACCGCCAGGCCGTCTTCGTCGGTCGAGCCATAGGCCTGACCGCCCTTGATGGCTCCGCCGCCGACCACGATGGACCAGCAGCGCGACCAGTGATCGCGGCCGGCGTTCTGGTTGATGCGGGGGGTACGAGCGAATTCGCCCATCCAAATCAGCGTGGTGTTTTGCCACATGCCGCGGTCAACGAGGTCCTTGACCAGCGACGACATCGCCATGTCGAGGGGGGGCAACTGGCGGGTGGCCAGGGCGTTGAAGTTGGCGTTGTGCGTATCCCAGCCGCCCAGGCTGATTTCGACGGCGGAAACGCCGGCTTCAACCAGGCGGCGAGCCATCAGGGCCGATCGGCCGAAGTTGGTGTTGCCGTAGGAGGCGAGGGAAGCAGCGGATTCGCCCTTGAGATCGAAGACTTTGCCGTCCTTCGAGGCGATGAGCTGGAACGCACGTTGGTAGACGTCGTTGTGGTTCTTGGAGCCGTCCGCGAACTTGGCCCGGTCCTTCTCGGCGAGGTGCGGCGTGCGATCCAACATGAACTGGCCTTCGACCGTGTTCCACAGACGGCGGCGGCGCTGAATGCGGTCTTCGGTTTCGACTTCGGAGCCGCCCAGGCCCTGAGGAGCGCGGACGTTTTCCGGAGGCGTGCCCGGGTTCTGGATCGTGAACGGAGCGTAGGTCATGCCAAGGAAGCCCGGGCCGCCCGCACCGCCGACCGATACGTAGTTCGGCAGCGAGATTTCGCGGTAGCCCGCCAGCTTCGGGGCTTCGTGCGAAACGATGGAGCCGATGGACGGGAAAGCGATGGCGGGGTTCGGCGTGTAGCTGGTGTGCATCAGCTGGTTGCCACGCATGTGATCGCCTTCGGTCGTCGTCAGCGAGCGGATGATGGCCAGGTTCTTCATGACCTTGGCCGTCTCCTTCATGTGCTCGGAGATCATGACGCCGGGGGCATCGGTTTGAATCGGGCGGAAATCGCCACCGGTCGGGCGACCGGGCTTGAGATCCCAGATGTCGATGGTAGCCGGGCCGCCGCCCATCCACATGACGATGACGGACTTGTTGTTACGGCGAAGTTCCTGGGCATTCGCTTGGATGTTGCGAATGAATTGCATGCCGGGCAGGGCGAGAAGCGAGTAGCCCGCGACATGCTTCATGAAGTGACGACGATCCATGAGTCGTGCTCCGTTTCCTGGTCAGATTCCTCGGCCCGTTTGGCCAGGAATGGGTTCCCGTTTTTCCGCAAATCAGGGCCGAGGTTCTAGTTTACGATTCGGCCGCCCCACCGTTATTCTGTCTCTCTGACGGCGTGGGATCAAGAAAGTTCCAAAAAAGAACCGGAAGAGGGCGGCTTTCGATGTGAACAGGCGTCTCGCCTTCGGCCTTCCCTTTTATTATTCAGCGATTTCCCGAATGACGCGACATGGATTCCCCGCGGCAAACACGCCGCTTGGAATATCCCGCGTCACAACGCTCCCTGCCCCAATCACGGACTTTGACCCGATTTTCACGCCCGGACAGATGATCGCACCGCCGCCTACCCATATGTCGGAACCGATTTCGATGGGCTTGGCGAACTCCTGCTTTCGGCGAAGTTCCGCGTTCATGGGATGCGTGGCCGTGTACATCTGCACGGCCGGGCCGAAAAGCGTGTAGTCGCCGATCGTTACCTGACAGACGTCGAGAACGACGCAGTTGAAGTTGAAAAAGACGCGGGTTCCCAAAACGATGTTGCTGCCGTAATCGCAAAAGAACGGCGGCTGAATCCACGCGGTATCGCCGCCGCGTGCGAAGAGTTGCAGGAGGATGGCCCGACGGCGTTCGTGTTCCCGCTCTCGCGTTGCATTAAGATCCTGGCACAGATCGCGTGCCTTATCGCGAGCTTCCGCAAGCACGGGATCAAGCGGGTCGTACAGTTCGCCGGCGAGCATCTTTTCCAGTTCGGTTCGCATTGGGCTCTCCTTTGTGATGTTGGTTCGGAAAAGCACGAACAGTGCCGAAGCGAGCGAAAGGCGAGCGGCCGCTGTTAGGCGGCTGGTACGAGTACCGCAAGAGTCTCGTGATCTCGAGAAAGGAAACCTTCGCGGTCTGTGCAACAAGAGACTCCTGCGGTTCATGTACCAGCCGCCTAACAGCGGCTGCTCGCCTGGCTCGTCGCAGATAACGCCGAAAAGGCCAGGTCTTGCGACCTGGCCTTTTCGAGGTTTACCGGAATCGGCCGAGCCGATTCCGCTCAGCCGAGGTTAGTACTTCGGCAGAGCCATGGGAGCGGTAGTCGGAGCGGCCGGGACGGCCTGGATCGGAGCGGCGGGGATGACGACCGGAGCCGAGTCCGAGCACGAACCGTTGTCGCAACCGGTGCTGCCGGCATCGCAGCAGCTCGGTTCGCAGCAACTCGGTTCGCAGCACAGGCGGCTGCGGAACAGGCGGCGAAGGAGACCTTCGCGAGCGTTGATGTTGCAGCACTCGGTCGTCTCGCACGTCGAGCAGTTCCTGCGGCTCAGCAGCGAGCCCCAGTTCCGCTGACGCACTCGGCTCACGCGAGCGCAGCTATCTTCGCAGCAGCCGGTCGAGCAGGTGCTCGTCGTGCAGGTGCTCGTCGTGCAAGAACCGTTCATGCAGGAGCCAGTCGTGCAGGAGCCAGTCGTGCAGGAGCCGCTTGTGCACGAGCCGGTCGTGCAGGAGCCGGTCGGGCAGGCGTTGCTGGTGCAATTGCTGGTGCAATTGCCGGGGCAAGCCTGGTTGGTGCAGGTCGGGCAGTGGTTTTCGCTCACCGGGACGCGACGAGCGACTTTCACGCAGACCGTTTCCGGCACGCAGACCTGGACCTGCTTGGTCACCGGGCAGGCAACCGTTTCGCAGACCGTGTACGGCACCTTGCAGCGGACTTGCACCGGTTGCATGACGCATTCGGTGTAAGGCACCTTCTTGCAGACCGTGAACTTCTCCATCTCGCAGACCGTGTGCGGGACCTTCTTGGTCATCGTCACCGGCACCATGCGGGTCACCTGATGGGGAACGCGCTTCACGCATTCTTCCGTCACGTTTTCCCACACCGTGCACTGCACTTGCTTGACGCAGCATTCCTGCACCATCTTGCAAGTCGTGTACGAGTGGGTCTGGCGAGCGACCACGCCTTCGGTGAAGTTGCGGCCCGGGCCGTCGCTGGTGTGGCCCTCGCCTTGCGGATCGACATAGGCGCCGCGAGCCATGCGGGTCGTCGTGTAAGGGACCTGCTTGCGGACGACTTCATGGACCGTGCGGGTGACGTTGTACGGCACCTGCTTGCGGACGATCGCGCCTTCGACGAAGTTGCGGCCATCGCCGCCGCATTCATGGGCACAGCCCTGAGCATCGACGTAGGCGCCGCGGACGTTGCGGGTGACCGAGTACGGGATCTGCTTCACCGTGGTGTAAGGCACGCGGCGGGTGACGGTCTTGTGGACCTTCTCGACCACGCATTCCTGAACATAGGTGGTGCAAGGAACCTGCTCGGTGACGCAGCTTTCGCGCCACACCTTGCGGGTGCACATCTGGTCGGGCTCTTGGCATTTCACGCGAACCCGGCGAGCACGATGCGCCGCCGTGTGAACGTTCTTGCACGAGCACGGGTCGAAGCTGCAGTCCGTGCACGAGTCGCCGCAGTTCCCGGCAGCGCAGGGATCGTTGCACGTGTTGCACTCGCTCCGCCATTCGTAGTACGAACGGCCGGGCTTGCTGTAGCATTCGGTTTCCCATTGGCCGCAACGCTTGGTGACGCACTTCATGGTGGTCAGCGGCTTGCAAACCTGCTTGACGACGTCGCAGCAGATCGTTTCGCAAACGTCCTTGCAGCAGTGCACGCTCACTTCCCTGGTGCAGCATTCGGTGACGCACTTGGCGACCTGGATGCAGACTGTCTTGTAGTGCGTTTCGCACACCTGCTTGCAGACGGTCTCGCACACTTCGCGGCAATGCGTTTCGCAGATCTGCTTCTGCACCTGGCAGCACGTCACATGGCAGTGCTGCTCATAGACCGGCTTGCACACGGTGTAGTGGCAGGCCTTGGTCACGGTCTTGGGGACCTTCCTGCACACCGTGTAATGGCATTCCTTGATCACGGTTTCGCAGACCGGCTTGCAGCAGGTGTATTCCACGTCCTTCATGACGCAGCGGTATACCGGCCGAACGCATTCTTCGAGCACGTTCCTGTATGCCGTGCGATTGCACTGGCGATACTCGGTGCGGCACTCGTCCTTGTAGGCCGTGCGAGTGACCTGCTTGTTGACGGTCTCGGTGACCGTCCTGTACGTCGTGTGCCACCGTTTTTCCTGAACGGTGTCGTACACCAGTTTGTAGGTGACGCGGTTTTGCGATTGGCTGGAGGCGAAGCTGGATTGGGCATCGCCGCAACTCGACTCGCAACACGAAAAACCCGTCGCGCCGCAATGCTGCGCGTTGGCGGAACCGACGGTCGCCAGCAAGCTGGCAAGCGTCAGCAACCACGGCGCTCCCTTGCGCTTCCTCATGACAATAGCCTCCTTCGGCACTAGGGCAATACGGGCTCCTGAAGCCCGCGCCGCCCGGTACGTTGATTCCCTGTGTGTGGTCCCGCATGCGCCGATCCGGTTCCCTCATCCGGATGGGGCGCTTGCTCCCATGGAACCTGATCTCGCGAGAATGCGCTCTTTGACCCGTGTCGCTGGGCGCCCTCGCTCGGTCACGTTGGTTATCGGCCGTGCCTTTCCGGCATAATCATGAACCTCCCGGATTCCGGCCCTTACCGACACTCCGCCTGTTCCGGTCGGTCGGATAGCGCCGGTCGTTCCGTAGAGGCAAGAGAGCGAAGCTGGGAAGGCGTCCGACGCAAGATTTGCAGCAGCATCGGGCTAAGAAGCTCGAACAACGAAAGAAGCGACGCCGGCGATGGGGGTCGCCGGCGTCGCTGGGAGATAGGAGTGGGCCGCTTGGGGGAAGCGACCTGGGGATTCAGGAAAGATTCGACTGTTGGGGAACAGCCAGGGGAAACGTACCGTATGGGGGAAACCAAACTGCCAGGCGGGGGAACGTCCGGCAGACATTCAGGGGGCGTCGATCAGGGTGCCAATCCTCCGTGCGAGCCGCGTTGTCGTTTCGATGCTGAGAGTAAATGCACGAGACGTGCCAACGAAGTACAGCTTGAGTGGTTTGGATCGCAAGTGGCTAATGCGCAACAGTTTGTGCTGTCGATCGGCGAGATGAAAAGAAGGCGTAGGCGGCTGTAGAACCGTCACGTTTGCAGAAAAAATTACAAATCCGCAGCCTCGAAACTTGCAAGAGTATCCCTCACGCTCCACGTGAGGTCAGCGGCGAGGTCAGACCGCCGTGGAAACAAGTTTATTAACTTGTTCGAAATCGCTTCGAAAACCAATCCGACAAGTTAATAAACTTGTCGCCACGAAAGGCGAGAGTAGTCCTCACGCTCCGCGTGAGGTCAGCGGCGATGCAAGGTCAGTCCGCCGTGGAGACAAGATTATCAACTTGTTCAAAATCGCTTCGAAAACCAATCCGACAAGTTAATAAACTTGTCGCCACGAAAGGCGGTCAGCGGCGATGCACGGTCAGACGGTCGTGGAAACAAGTTTATTAACTTGTTTGAAATCGCTTCGAAAACCAATCCGACAAGTTAATAAACTTGTCGCCACGA
>JAIEPT010000308.1 GCA_019748295.1 Gemmataceae bacterium
GATACCAGCATGGGTCTCGCACCCACAGGATCATCAACACCTACACGACGCACAGCCGCGCACGTAGTAAGCGGTTTTCGTCAGGCTACTCGCCCGTCCGCTTACTGCGTGCGCGGCTCTCGCGCACCCGAAACGGCCCCAAAGCAATTCGTTTAACCTGCGTCAAGCACTTCTCGCACTTTTCGCACGAGTTGCTCCAGCGCGAACGGCTTTTGGATGAAGTGCATCGCATCCTGCTGAATGCCGTGGCGAACGACGGCGTCGACTCCCTCGCGGAGCTTTCCGTTCGCGTCGCACGTTTCGATTTTCGTGTCGCCGCTCGTCTGCACCAGTTCGTGCAAACGGCGGCCGATGGTCTCGGCGGGTTGAAGGCCGAGCATGGCGCACGCGGATCGATTGATGAAGGTGCATTGCCCTTCCAGGTCGATGCCGACGATTCCTTCCCCGGTCGATTCGAGCAAAAGACGCACTTGCTCTTCCGCTTGCCGGATCTGCGTCACGTCTTCCTGGACGCTGAGGACCAGCGGTCGATCGCCGAGTTGCAGCACCGTCGCCACGGCGCGTGTGGAGAAGGGAGTGCCGTCCTTGCGATGATTTCTCGTTTCGCCGGCCCAATACCCCTTGGCCCGAAGCTCCGCCGTGATGGCCGAAACGACGCGGTCGTTTTCTTCCTTGGGATACGAATTCAGCACGCGGGCGCTTTTGCCTAACAACTCGCCCGGTCCGAAGCCGAACATCGTCTCGGCCGCGGACGGGGGGGAGGGCTTTCATGGACGTCCTTTGCTGTCGGTTCGGGAGGCTGCGTCTTTAGGCGGGTACTGAGCAAACCCGTCGAATCGCAACGCAAAGGTAGGTCGTTCGCGCCAACCCACGCACGGAAGCGTGAAGATTGCGCCCAAGAAAAACTCAGGAGGTGCGAATGGCAGGGGAAAATTCAGGGCAGAGGATGTTCGAGCAACCACAGCTTATGCCGCGATTTCGCGCTCTGTAGGGAACGCCTCGGTGGCGTTCCGCCTCACTGAACGCGTCCGAGCAGCCGCGTCCACCATCCGCGATCCCCGCTCGCGGCTTAGTAGGGACGCTCAACTCATTGAATCGTCACCGTCATCACCCGTTACGACGAGTTTGCAGTCATGAGCCGCTGAAGCGGGACACTACGAGCTTGTAGTAACCCGTTTTAGGCGAGCGGCAGGAGATAGTCTTCCTCTCCGTCCGGGAGAGGGTTGGGGTGAGGGTGCCTTTTCTTGCGAAACGCCACGTCGCACGCCCTCACCCCCGGCCCCTCTCCCGGAGGGAGAGGGGAGAAATGCAGGCGCCGCTCGCTTTAGCGGGTTCGGGGCCGACACCGGTTACGCTCTGCTCGTCCATGCTACGCAACGCGATCAAACGTACAGCGGGCGACCCAATTCTTTGAGCGTCCCTAAGCCGCAAGCGGGGGGAGACGACTGCATATGGATGACGAACCATCGGACGCGTCCAGTCCGGCGGAACGCCGCGGAGGGCGTTCCCTACAGAACGCGATGTCGCGGCATCGGTTGTTGACGAATGCCACATTGAACCGGAAACCGCTCTAAGTATTTCGCTCGAGCAGATCTCTTTCCGGCGTGTCGTCCTTGGAGGCGTCGTACCACTCTTCCTTGAACTCGACTCGGCGTTGCAGCCGCATGGCGATGTTCGAGGTCAAGGCCATGATCGCATCGGCCATCGCGGCTCGGCCGTCGCAGCGCGGCTTCAGGTTCGCGCGGTCGGCGGCGTTCGCGCCTTCGCGGTTGCGGATGAGATAGGCGAGATGCTCCATCTCTTCGCGGTAGCCGTAGCTGACGTTCGATCCTACGGAGGCGGCGCCGACGTCTCCCGCTCGTTTTTCCGCGGGAGCGGTCGACGCGGATGCGTCCAGCGCCGGCCGGCCGCCCGCAGTCGTCGCGGTGACTTCGGTCGATCGGCCCTGCAGACCGTAGAGATACGCGGCCTGTTCGCGTTCCACCACCATGGTGCCGCGCGAGCCCATCACGCATTCCCCATAGGCCTCGAAGCCGTTGGTCGAGACGGAGGAGTAGGTGACGGTCACGATGTCGTTATGCAGGCAGTTGCCGCTCTCATCGCGGGGACGGATGCGCGGATCGTAGTTCTTGCCCGGGAACTCGAACGTGCAGTAGACGTGATCCTCGACCTCGCGTTCGTCGTCGTAGAAGTGCTTGCCGCCGATGCCGGTGACGGAAAGGGGCTGCTTCTTGCGGAGGAAGATCGAAGTTGCGTCGAGTTGATGGCTGCCGAGTTCCGCCATGAGGCCGCCGCCGGTGCGACGGAAAAGCCGCCAGCGAACGAGTTGCTCGACGCTGTCCCAACCGTAGGCCCGCAGCTTTTCGGGGTCGGACAAAGCTTGTCGATCCGCGGCGGGAACCTCCTTGCGCCAGCCATCGTTCCCATAGGCGGTAAAGGTTCTGCCGCCTTCGGTCACCTGGCGCGGGTTGTTCGTGTTGTTGCGATGCCACAGGGCACGGATATGGCGAATGTCGCCCAGCACGCCGGACTGCACGACTTCGTTCGCATGGGCATACAGCATGCTGTAATGCCGCTGATGGCCGATCGAAAGCAGACAATCTTGCTTATCGGCTTCACGGATCATTTCCTTGCACTGCTGAATGCTCCACGCCATCAGCTTTTCGCAGAGCACGTGTTTCTTCTTGGCGAGCGCATCCATCACCGCCCGGTAATGCAAGTTGAGCGGCAAAGCGATGATGACCATCTCGATGCTTGGATCGTCGAGCAGGTCCTGATACTTCTCGTGGATCTTGATCTCGTTGCGACGGCTGTTGCCGCCGTAGAAGTAGTTGAGCCCCTTGCGGCGAGACGAGATGCCTTCGCCCACGAAGATGCGATCGAGATTGGTGGGGCGGATGTCGGAGACGGCGACGATGTTGACGAACTCGGGGTTGTGTTCGCTGGTGAGCACACCCCCTTCGTCGCCGCAACCGATGAGCCCCGCGCGAACGGGCCGGCCTCGCACCGAAGCCAGGTTATAGCCGTAGTAGGCGGCGGCGGTCAGAGGCAGCGCGGCGGCTCCGCCGATCAGCCCCTTCATGAAGTCGCGGCGCGTCGGAAACGGATGCTGATCCGCGCCGGCCAACTTGCCGACGACGCGATTGAAATTCCCCGTCCCAGTCGCTTTCTGCTCAGGGGTGAGATCGAGTGCCATCGTGCATGTCCTCGCAAAAGGCGATGAATCGCGAACTAAAGTTTCTTCTGCTCCCTAGCACGACGCGCCAGCAAGCGATCGCAGGTTCCCGAAGGTGGCTTCATGGTTCTGCAAGCATTCTTCACCGACACTTGCTTGCGCAGCGTGCTAAATCAATCCGGCCGGCGGACGGGGAACACCACTTCCTTCGGCCGTTCCGGCTCCGGTTCCCTTTCGCCGGAGCGCCAGGCGAAGGGATTGAAGATGCGGAGGATTCCGTCGAGCCCAACCCATCGACCGGTTGGGATGCACATGAGGCATAGCAGGGCCAGGATCTCGATCAGGTTCTTGTTGACGTAGAGATAATTACCTTCCGATTGCGCCGGCGCCGGCCAGTTCGGAAGGGGCATCATGGCGACGTAGATCAACGCGATCAGACCGGCGCCCACCAGGGCAGCCAAACGGCTGAACAGGCCCAGGATCAGGCACACGCCCGAGATCACCAAGGCATGCTTCATGATCCAGTCGGCGCCTTCGAGCGTCGTCCAAGTTCCGGGATGCCAGGTGATGTGCGTCGGCGGCGCAACGTAGTCGGCCAGCGACGGATTTTTCTTCTCGTATTCCAGCGCCGAGATTTGCGATTCCGCTTGCGCCTTCTGCTCGTCGGTTTTCGCATCTTCGTAGGCCTTGCGTGCCTCCTTGATCTGGCGATCCATCGCCTTGTTGCGGATGTCGCCCAGCGCGGTTCGCATGCCCGCGGACAAGCCGTCGCCGATCTTCTTCAGCTCGGCCCGTTCCTTGTTCGCGTCCGCCTTCGCCTTCTTCAGCGCGTCCCACGCCTTTTTCCCTTCAACGGAGACTCGCTCGTTCTCCACCCGGCGAACTTCTTCCAGCGTCTTCTGATAATGGGCGAGGTACTCGGGAACCGTGTAGTTGCGAACCTCCGGCGTCGTCAGCGTGCTGGCGACGGGAGCGGGCCATACCGTCGTGGAGAGCTTGGTGACCGCGTCGCTCTTGCGCTGATCGAGAATCTCCACTGCGGCCTTCTGCTCGTCCACGGTGAGTTGATAGGTGCCGACGAAGCGATCGAAATACGCCTTCCACTCGCGATCCAACAGCGTCGGAATCTTGCCGTCTTCGACCGTCACCCGCTCCACGACGCGGTCGCCGGCGATGGTGCGGAAGCGGTCGGCGAAAGGGCCGTACGATTCGCGCAGATAACCTTCGCTGCTCCACGACGGATTCTTGAACTTCTCCAGTCCCTCAACCGTCAGATGCCAGCCGATCGCGATGCGAAGGGCGACCAAAAACAGGCGTGCGGGAGTATTCAGATTGTCGCCGGAACGCGGATGCCGGCGGATCATCAGCAGCGAGAGAAGCCAAAGGACCGCGCCGACGCCCAAGCAAATAGGGAGGGCGACCTCGGGGCGGAGGTTCTTCAGAAAATCCATGGGAGAGGCGTCTCGAAGGCAGGAAGAAACCGCAGCATGGATGATAGACGACGCCGCGTCGCAAGCCAACGCTATTTCAGGCAAAGGGCAAGCGATCAAGCGATCCGGTGGTGTCGCTGTGCTCAACCACGTCCGGTGGCGTCGCTGCGCTCAACCACGTCCGGTGGCGTCGCTGCGCTCAACCACGTCCGGTGGCGTCGCTGCGCTCAACCACCGGCTACCCTATGTGCCCCCCTACCGGGGTCGATCCCCGCGGGCGTCGAATCGTCTTCCTGAGGCCATGTCGCCGTAATGCCAGGAAGGGAATTCGGCGCTTGCGGAGATCGACCCCGGTAGGGGTCACATAAGGTAGCCGGTGGTTGAGCGCAGCGACACCACCGGACGTGGTTGAGCGCAGCGACACCACCGGTCCACCGGACCCAGGGTGGGGCCATGTCTTCGGAAGCGCCCCTCACCCGCCCTTCGGGCACCCTCTCCGCCGCGGTGACTCGATTGCACGGGCCTGCTTGATCCCGGCGGGGGAGAGGGGAAGCTTCGCCGTCTCCACTAATCGGTCAATTCAAGTTCAGCAACAACCTTAGAGGGAACCAGTCCCTCGCCGGTCCAACCTCGTTCCCGCCAATACGCCGCGACCAATGACTGCAAACGCTCCTGGGTCAGCGACGACTCGCGATCGCCGACTCCCGGAATGCTTTGCGAAAGGAAGCGGCGCGGCAGCGTGTCCTCCGCGGCGGTCCAACCTTCGCGGATATTGAACAGCTTCTTCGCCGTCACGATTCGGCGAGCCGTCCTCCGCAGTTCGTCGGCCGTCATGTCCCATCCGGTCACGAGGCGAAGCATCTCGGCGCTCTCGGCGAAATAATCGGTGAACACGCCCCGCAAAAACTTGCACAGGATCAGCGAATCCATGACGGCGGCGCGGTCTTCCGTTTCGATCGCCAGGCCGACGGATTCGGGGCCGACGTCGCGGCGATCGACCTTGTTCGAGAAATCGACCTCATACGCGCCGGAACGATTGTGATCCGCACCGCGCGAACCGACGGCAAACCCCAAGGCCATCGTCTGCAACGCCCGCGGTTCGTACCCCGGAATCTCCAAACCTTTGACGTGCGGAGCAAAGTCCGATGCGTCGCCGCCAATGACCTCGGCCGCTCGACGTGTGCCGTCGGCCAGGAGAGCGCCGATGCCCTCGCGTTGGGCGATCTGCCGCAACAGCGCGAGCATGCGATCCGCGGCGCCGAAGCGGAGGTTCGGATCGTCGATCAAGCCGCGCTCGGCACATTCCATGGCGAATGCGACCGTCGCTCCCGCGGAGATGGTGTCGATCCCCGCCTCATCGCAGATACGGGCCGCGGAGAGGACGGCATCGCGGTCGCCGATGCCGCAGAGCGGGCCGAGCGCGAAAAGGCTCTCGTACTCGAGTCGCACTTCGCCTTCCGGAGCGGCGTAAATGTGTTCGCAGCCAATGGTGCATGCGGCGCATGAATTGCGCGCCACGCGGCGAGTTTCGTTCAACGATTCGCCGGATAGCGCATCGGCCGACTCGAAGGCGCCTTGTTGAAAGTTACGCGTCGGCAGCGCGGCGAAGCGGTTGAACGTAAGCAGGTTCGCGACGGTTCCCAACTCGCGATACTTGGCCGTGGCAGGCCCGAACGATCGTTTGGAGAGATCGCGCGCCAACTCGATCATCCCCTGCGGATCGGCCACCTCCAAGCGTTGCGAACCGGCCACCGCAATCGCCTTGATGTTCTTGGACCCGAGGACCGCCCCCATCCCGCCCCGCCCCGCATGGCGGCGATCATGGCTGATGGTGGCGAATCGAACCAGGCGCTCGCCAGCAGGCCCGATGATCGCACAGGAAAAACGAGCACCAAGTCGGTCCTTCAGAAGGGCATTCGCTTCCCCGGCCGATCTGCCCCACAAATCCGCCGCCGACTCCAATCGCACCACGCCGTCGTCGATGACCAAGACTGAAGGCGTATCACGGCGTCCGACAACCACAAGCGCATCCATCCCCGCACGCTTGGCGGCGAGGGCGAAGTGCGACGACGACAGCGCGTCGTTGAGGCGATTCGTCAGCGGCGATTTGGCGACGACGGCGAACTTGGCGGACGTGGTCAGCGGCGTGCCGACGAGGGGACTGAGCACAAACGCAATCGGGGCATCCGGCGCCAACGGATCGATTGCCCGCGGGGCTTCGCGATGCAGCAACCATGTGCCGAGCCCCACGCCCCCGACGAAACGGCGCAGCACGTTCTCGAGCAACGACCGCCAAGTCGCGGAGCCATCGCTTGCGTCGACTCGCAGATAGCGGCCATGGTATCCGAACAGCGTTCACCCCCCGGCATCCGCGGATAACAGCAGCAATCGAGAATCAGGCGGCAACGTTTCGTCGAAGTCGCCGAGGAAACGCTCGCCATTGAGCGATACCAGATATTGCGGCAACAGCGACCCATCCGAACGCAGAGCCTTCGCGATTCCTGGGCACTCTTCAGCGAGGGCGAATAACGCCTGTCGAACTGTGGTGGCGAAGACGCCTGCTTCCGCACGCCCGGCCATCTGTCGAGGCACGCCAAAGAGTTCGATCATCATGGATTCGTGCCCACTTGAATAGTCTCAACATTTTAACCCGAGAGGCCAAACTTTGCTCATCGGGGATGGCGTCGCTTCCCAGAAGTAAGCACCGGCTAACGGAATCAGATCGCTAATGCCGAAGGCTTTGTGACAACTTTCTCAAAGTTTCGGGATGCCACGTATTGATGCATTGAGTGTCGCGAGTACAGGCGAGAGCATTGGATTCGAATCGGACCAAAAGGCGCATTGCAGCGAGCAGCAAGCGACTTGCGCCAGATCGGGTTTCCACGCGAGAACCGCACAAAAACCGCAACATGCGTTAGCTAGTGCATGCCGCTCGCCCTTTTCGGACGGGTTGACGCGAGCAGCTGCCCCACGAGATTTTCTGTTGGCACGCCGATTGCTTCTAAGCCCCGCGTTCTGTGTCATGCACCTTCCACCCGAGGGTTCTATGAATGCCGCGATGAAGTTGGTGAGCGTGGATCGGGTTGAGCCGATCCGCCTGGATGAACAGATGACGGAGCTTTCGTTGTTGCTGCCGGTGCAGCAAGCCGAAGCCCTCCGCCAGGCCGCCCAACTCCAAGGCGTCAGCATGGGACGACTCGTTCGCAATCTTCTTCAGCAAGCCGTCGAATCCTGTCGCCCTGCAATGGGCGGCCGGCTCGGAAATCTTGCAGCCGATTGACAACCATACGTGCGACCGTACGATAGGTGGCGGAATCGGAAGAGCCTCGGCTTTTCCGATTCCGCTTTCTTGTTTCCCGCACGACTCGCCCTGAAATTCGCACGAAATCGATGAATCACGGCCGCGCCGTCGTCTGTCGGGAAGGCCGAATCGCGCAGCAGGACCATTTTTTCTCGCAGGAGCATCGCATGAACAAGGTTCGCGTCTGGGTTGCCGCCGCCGCACTGGCGGCCGTGGGGCTGACGGTGGTGGAAATCTCGCGGAGCACCGCAGCTCAGGAGAAGGGACTCGTCGAAGGGATCAACAAGGTCGCCGAGGCCTTGAAGAAGGGGGACAAGACCGGAGCCGCCAAGCTCGCCGAAGGCGTGGCCAAGAAGTTCGAGCTAGACGAAATCATGCACGCCTTCAAGCCCCGCAAAAAAGGCGGACTCGGCGTGGGCGGCAACCCGGGAGCCATTACCCCGGACGGCATCGAGCAGAGCGTCCAGAAGCTGAAGCGCGATGTGCCGCCGAAGGCCGACGTGGAAAAGAACGCCGAAGCCTATGAGGCGATGGGCTACCAAATCGCCGCCCTTGGCGAAATCACGAAGGCGAAGGTTCCGGAGGCGGATAAGGGCAAGAAGACCCGCAAGGACTGGGTGATTTGGTCCAACGACCAGATCGATGGCGGCCTGCAACTCGCCAAGGCGGCTAAAGAAAAGGGCGCTCAGGGCGTCAAGACTGCCGCCGACAAGGTGAATACCGCCTGCAACGCATGCCACACCACCTTCCGCTAAACCGAACGTCGATTTCAACGCACGACACGACGCAGCCCGAGATGACCTCTCGGGCTGTTTTCATTCTGTGGGGGCAGCGAACCATTACGACGTGCATGAAGAAAGCCCGACCGTGACGGTCGGGCTTTCTTATATTATCACGAATCGTGCCGCGTTCAGCTGTTGGACGGAACCACGTTGATGCGGCGGCCTGAGTTGTCGAACTTCACGAAGCCGTCGGCCAATGCGAACAACGTGTCGTCGCGGCCGATGCCGACGTTGCGGCCGGGGTGATAGCGGGTGCCGCGTTGGCGGACGATGATGCCGCCGGTCCGGATGGCTTGGCCGCCGAACACCTTGATGCCGAGTCGTTGCGAGTTCGAGTCACGGCCGTTCTTGGACGAGCCTTGACCTTTCTTATGAGCCATGTTGCACCTCAAATCCTTCGCGAAAGCCGATGTCGGCTTGAACCACTTAAAGTTTACGCCCCGCAGCCCGGTAGATCCATTCCGCGGGGGGCACGAAGCTGATGTCGCGCGAATCCACGGAGGTCCGGTCGCCGGTGCGGCGGAAATTCAATTGTAAGGTTTTGTAGCGAGTGATCGGCGGAAGTCCAGGGGCCGGCGGGTCCACCAGCACGAAGCCGTTCGACAGGCCTCGCACGTAAATCGTGAATCGCGTCGCATCGGAAAGGTCCTTCACCGCAGGATCGCGTTTCGAGAAATCCGCGGGCGATCCATCCCAAATCGCGAGGCCCGTGATGATCTTGGGAAACGCCTCATCCGCGGGCTTCGAGACCGGGATTGGGTCCTTGCCGATGTTCACCGAGTTTTTGATGCTGAGGTAGCCGGTCGGATCCTCGATCTTGCGGATCGCTTCTTCCACCGAGGGGAGCACTTCATCGTGATGTACGCCTGGGTAATCGTGCGTCACCAGTTCGAAGCTGGGCAGGAATCGACGCGGTTCGCCGGTGCGGTTGATGACCTGGTACCACATGTACCAGCAGATGCGCGTGCCTCGGCCCGGGATGTTGACTTTGACGAGCCGCGGGTCTTTGAAGCGGAAGTCGAGTCCCCAGACTTCCCCCTTCGTATCGACGTTCGAGGGTTGGGTGCGAACCTCGCGCTCGTTCGGGTTCCCCTGCCCTTCCGCCGACTGAAACGAGACCCACGGAACGGCAAGCGCGACCACAAGCCAGGCGAACGCGAACTTCCTCATGATCCATCTCCCTCGGCAGCAACTCCATTCCGCCCCGCGAATTTAGGACGAAAAGCAGCAACGAACTATATGCCTGAGGGAAAAGCGATTCAAGATCGAGCGAAAGCCGCCGACATGCAAGTTGCGGCAGTCCTGGAAAGCTGGAGAACGCGGGGACGCTGTAGGGAACGCCCTCCGTGGCGTTCCGCATAACGGGACGCGTCCGATGGTTGATCATCGCTACCGCTTGCGGCTTAGTGGTCCGTTTCACAAATAACGTCCGGGTTGGGCTGGACCTTCGGTTGAGGCTGCGGGCATGA
>JAIEPT010000151.1 GCA_019748295.1 Gemmataceae bacterium
CTTGCGGTTCGGGCCATCACCGCCCGCAGAGGATTTGCACCTCCTGAGACACAACATGCCTGGCGCACAACGAAAACCGCCCGGACCACAATGGCCCGAGCGGTTTGGCTGATCGCTGAACGCTGAACGCTGACGGCTACCTGTCTACTTCCCCGCCTTCGCTTCGCTGTAACGCTTCGCCACCGCGTTCCAATTCACGACGCTCCACCAGGCGTCGATGTAATCGGGGCGCTTGTTTTGGTACTTGAGGTAGTAGGCGTGTTCCCATACGTCGATGCCGAGGATCGGCGTTTGGCCGGCCATGTAGGGGCTGTCTTGGTTGAGGGTGTTGAGCACCTTCAGCTTGCCGCCGTCGAGGACGAGCCACGCCCAGCCGGAGCCGAATCGGCCCGTGCCGGCGGTCTTGATCTGAGCCTTGAACTGATCGAAGCCGCCGAAGGTGGCGTTGATGTCGTCGGCGAGGGGACCGGACGGAGCGCCGCCGGCGCCGGGGCCCATGATTTCCCAGAACATCGAATGGTTGGCATGGCCGCCGCCGTTGTTGATGACGGCCTGGCGGATGTTTTCGGGGACTTGCTGGATTTCTCGAAGCAGTTGGCAGATCGGCTTGGCGAGCAGCGCCTGCTGTCCTTCGAGGGCTTTGTTGAGATTGTCCACATAGGCCTTGTGATGGCGGCCATGGTGGATTTCCATCGTCATCGCGTCGATCGTCGGTTCCAGGGCATTCGCGGCGTAGGGAAGATTGGGCAAAGTGAACGACATGTCGCTTCTCCTAGGTGCTGGGTTCGCATCGCCGACCGCCGTCGGCCAAAGCCTCCAACGGGTAAGCACTGGTCAATCTATGTCCGGGTGGAATGGGGGCAATGAGCAATCCGTACCCCGAAGGTGAGAATTGGGGCGGCGATCAAGGCGGTTCTTGAAAAAGGCGTAGACGCGGCTCGAAACGTTGGATCAGTTGAAATTGATTGTCGCGAGTCCAAAGCTCGATATCGGCAGCAACCGCAACGGAGGCGATGACGGCGTCGTTGAAGGGTACGATTATTCCGTTCTTACGAAGTCGGAACAGTAAGTCGCCAGTCTCATCCCACACCGTTTCAGGAGTGGGAACCTGCACCAAGGCATCCAATATCGCTAAAAGATGAACCTGATCGGCAGCATCTTTGGCTCCGTGCAGAAACTCGGCTCGTACAGCGCCGCAAACAGCACCAGGTAGGTTTCGAAATAGGCTGCGAAGTTTGAGATCTGCCCGCCGTACGCTCGCGATCAGAACGTTGGAGTCCAACAGCGTCACTTGAGATGATCCTCGGCATGCAGCAGGTCGTACGCCCGTTGTTCGGGAAGGGCATCGAAGTCGTAGTCCCTAATTTCCTGAAACGCTCGCTCCGCGGCCGCCCACTTGTCGTCCGAGATCTTGTCATCGGCCCGCTCAGTGATCTGGATGTCAACAGTCTTGCCCAAAAGCTCCTTCAGTTGCGGAAGGACAAGGGTATCGCTGTTGATCGTCGTTTGGATGCGGATGGTGCTCATGTCGTCATCATAACGCGAGGTCGCACGCCATGCGAGGTCGGGGGATATTGGAAGTTCCAGGAAACGCGTCGAGCGCCGGTTGCTGGAGGTCGATGACTCCACCTGCAACAACCGGCGCCCGTCACTTGCTTGCGCTAAGGCGAGCGGCAGGAGCTAGTCTACCTCCCTCTCCGGGAGAGGGTTGGAGAGGGTTGGGGTAAGGGCGCCTTTTCTCGCGTAACGCCAGGTCGCACGCCCTCACCCTCACCCTCACCCCCGGCCCCTCTCCCGGACTCTCCCGGCGGGAGAGGGGAGAAATGCAGGCGCCACTCGCCTAAACCGATAGGGGGTTCGGCTTATCCGCGTTGATGCCGAGTTCCTTGATCGCTTTTTCGACGCGGTCGAATTGGATTTCGCCGCGGCGGGCGAGCTGTTCCAATGCGGTCAGGATCACGAACTCGCTGTCGACCTCGAAGAATCGGCGGAGCGACGTGCGGTTTTCGCTGCGGCCGAAACCGTCGGTTCCCAGCGGGATCAGGCCGCCCGGCACCCAACGGCTGATGAACTCGGCGTAGCACTTCATGTAGTCGCTGACCGCGATGAAGATGCCTTGCTCGCCGGCGAGGATCGTTTCGAGGTAGCTCTTCTTCTGCGGAGCCGTCGGGTGCAGGCGGTTCCAGCGTTCGCATTCAAGGGCGTCGCGGCGCAGTTCGCGGAAGCTGGTCACGCTCCACACATCGGCGGCCACTTCGTACTTCTCGGCGAGCACCTGCTGAGCCTTGAGGGCTTCGCGGATGATGTTGCCGCCGCCGAGCAGATGGATCTTCGTCTTCGCTTTGGGCGACTTCAGCGACGACGGGCGGAACTTGTACATGCCTTTCAGGATGCCTTCCTTGCATCCTTCGGGCATCGCTTCCATCGGGTAGTTTTCGTTGCCGACCGTCAGGTAGTAGAAGACCGGCTCGCCGTTCTCGTACATCCGGCGAATGCCTTCCTGAATAATGACGGCGATCTCGTACGCGAAGGCCGGATCGTAGTTGACGCAATTCGGCACGGTTGCCGCGGCGAGGTGGCTGTGGCCATCCTGATGCTGCAGACCTTCGCCCATCAGCGTCGTGCGTCCCGCCGTGCCGCCGACGAGGAATCCGCGAACCTGCATGTCGGCGCCCGCCCAGATCAGGTCGCCCACACGCTGGAAGCCGAACATCGAGTAGTAGATGTAGAACGGCAGCATCGGCACGCCGAGATTCGCATAGGCGCTGCCGGCCGCGATGAACGACGACATCGAACCGGCTTCGGCGATACCCTCTTCCAGAATCTGCCCGTTCGTCGCTTCGCGGTAGTAGGTGAGCGTGGTCTTATCGACCGGCTCATACTTTTGGCCAACGGCCGAATAAATGCCATACTGGGCGAACATGCCTTCCATGCCGAAGGTGCGTGCTTCGTCCGGAATGATCGGCACGATAAACTTGCCGATCTCTTTGTCCTTGAGCAGCAGGTTCAGGAAGTTGACGAACGCCATCGTCGTCGAAGCTTCGCGGCCCACCGAGGTGTCGATGAACTTCTGGATGAACTCGTCGGTCGGCGCCTTCAGCGGCGGGCACTTCACCTCGCGCTTGGGGAGCGGGCCGCCGAGGGCTTCACGCCGTTCGCGGAGGTATTTCATCTCCGGGCTGTCTTCGGCCGGCTTGTAGTAAGCGGCCTGGTTGACCTGCTCGTCATTGAGCGGCAGGTGGAAGCGGTCCCGCATGATGAAGCGGGCCTTTTCCTCGAACTTCTTCGCCTGGTGAGCCGTGTTGCGAGCTTCGCCGGCATCGCCCATGCCATAGCCCTTGATCGTCTTCACGAGAATGACGGTCGGGCTTCCCTTATGCTTGACGGCCGCGTCGAATGCGGCATAGACCTTCACCGGGTCGTGGCCGCCGCGGCGGAGGCTGGCGAGGTCGGCGTCGCTGAGATTCTCGACGCGGCGCTTCAGCTCAGGGATTTTGCCGAAAAACTTCTCGCGGATGTAGGCGCCGTTTTCCACGCCGAGGCGTTGGTATTCGCCGTCCACGGTCTCTTCCATCGCCTTGAGGAGCAGGCCGTCCTTGTCCTCGGCAATGAGGTTGTCCCAGTTGCTGCCCCAGATGACCTTGATGGCGTTCCAGCCCGCTCCGCGGAAGACGCCTTCAAGTTCCTGGATGATCTTGCTGTTGCCGCGAACCGGGCCGTCGAGGCGCTGCAGGTTGCAGTTGACGACGAAGACGAGGTTGTCGAGCCCTTCCCGCGCGGCAATCGAAATGGCGCCCAGCGATTCGGGTTCGTCCGATTCGCCATCCCCCATGAAGCACCACACCCGGCGCCCCGAAGTGTCGGCAATGCCGCGATGGTGGAGGTAGCGGAGGAAGCGGGCATGGTAGACCGCCATGATGGGACCGAGGCCCATCGAGACGGTGGGGAACTGCCAGAAGTCGGGCATCAGCCAAGGATGCGGATACGACGACAGGCCGCCCCCTTCTTCGAGTTCGCGGCGGAAGTTGTCGAGGATTTTCTCATCAAGCCGGCCTTCGAGGAAGGCGCGGGCATAGATGCCGGGCGTCGAGTGGCCCTGGAAGTAGATGAGATCGCCGCCGCCGGGATGATTGGGGCCGCGGAAGAAGTGGTTGAAGCCGATTTCATAGATGGTGGCGCACGACGCATAGGACGCGATGTGTCCGCCGACCGCATCCTTTTGGTTGGCGCGAACGACCATCGACATGGCGTTCCAGCGCAGCATGCTCTTGATGTTCCGTTCGATCTCGCGATTGCCGGGGAACTGCGGCTGACGTTCGACGGGGATCGTGTTCAGGTACGGAGTGACGAGGGGTTCCGCGACGTCGACGCCATTCTTGGTCGCCTTGCCGCGGAGTTGGGTGATGAGGAAACGGGCTCGGTCGGGGCCATGGGTGCGGATCGCTCCGCCGAGCGAATCGAGCCATTCATGAGTTTCGGCCACGTCCACATCGCCGTTGCCCTTCTTGAGTACATCGCCGTTAGCCATGAGCCAATCCCCGAATTCGATCGAATAGTGCGTGCCGATATTATAGGTGCGGCCGAACCGCGGGCCACCACCGGCGGCAAAGTACGCAATCGCGGGAAAAATGGAAAGATCGACCGGGCGGAGAAGAAAGCCGTTTGTTGACCGCGAATCATGAAGTTTTCCGAAATTTATCCGCAAACCGCTGACCTGGTAAAACCTCGCAGCAATCTGCGCCGAAGTCAGCAAGAAAAGCCGTTTGCTTTCCGCGAGAATCCGTTTGGTGACGGTGAAGAAGCCGGAAAACCATGAGCCGCGCGGACTGCTCCAAGTTGCGATCCTATCCGGAACGACTCCGAACCGCAAAGGTCGGTGGTTTGCTTCTGCCGACTTTGCGTTCCCGATCTGGAAGCGGTAGCATCGGGCTTGGCTCCCCTGTCCTCGAATCAGGCAGGAATGCATTTTCGAGAGGACCGCCTGGTTTTTGCTTGACACGCCATTTGACCTACGGATACCTTCACCCCTGCACTTCATTTCGTTGCCTCACTCGTCATTTCCCGGAGAGCATGCATGTCGTTCCGCGAGATTTGGACCCGACTCGTGCGCCGCGCGTGTTCCGCCTCTGTAGTTCGGCCGCAAAGGCGTCCTGCGAAGGTTCGCATGATGGTTGAAGCCTTGGAAGATCGCCAACTGTTGAACGCGGCGCCGATCGCGGCGAACGACGGCCTCTTCTCGGTGCATAAGGGCGCCACGCTGCAGAACCTTGATCTTGAGGTTAACGACAGCGATCCGGACGGCGATGCGACGTCGATTTCGATCGCCAACTATCCGAACCAGGGCTCGCTTTACCAAGACTACATGACGGGAAAGTGGAACTTCTCCGCGCCCTCCTATTTCGCCGGCTTGGTGACGTTTACCTATCGGCTCTACGACGGCGCCTTGTATAGCGATCCCGCCACAGTCACGATCGACGTCACGAATGCGGCCCCCATCGCGGCGAACGACGGCACGTTCTCCGTGCATCACGGTCAGACGCTGACAGGCTTGAATCTCAAGGCGAACGACAGCGATCCCGATGGCGACACGACGACGATCTCGCTCCTGTCGTATCCGAGCCAAGGTTACGTTTATCAAGATTATTACACCGGCAATTGGAGCTACTCCGCTCCCTCCAGTTATGTCGGCGTAGTCACTTTCAGCTACCGCCTCTACGACGGCGCCGAATACAGCAGCCCAGCCACGGTGACGATCGAAGTGACCAATCAGGCGCCAATCGCCGCGGACGACGGCACGTATTCGGTTCGCCACGGTCAGACCCTTACCGGCATCAATCTGAAGGCGAACGACAGCGATCCGGACGGGGATTCCACGTCCGTCTCGATCTTGTCCTACCCAACTCAGGGCTACATCTACCAAGATTACTACACCGGGAACTGGAACTATTCGGCGCCCTCCAGCTACGTCGGCCCCGTGTCGTTCACCTATCAGCTTTACGACGGCGCCCAATACAGCAACACCGCGACGGTGACGATCGACGTGACGAATACCGCTCCCGTCGCCTTGGACGACGGCGCTTATTCGGTGCTCCATGGTCAAACCTTGACGGGCATGAATCTGAAGGCGAACGACATCGATGCGGACGGGGATTCCACATCGATCTCGATTCTGTCGTATCCGAGCCAGGGCTACCTCTACCAGGATTACTACACCGGCAATTGGAACTACTCGGCCCCGTCGAGTTTCGCGGGCATCGTGACGTTCACCTACCGCCTCTATGACGGCGCCGAATACAGCAACACGGCCACCGTCACGATCGACGTGACCAACTCCGCTCCGATTGCCGCCAATGACGGAATCTACTCGGTTCTTCACGGCCAAACATTGACGAATCTCGACTTCAAGGCGAACGACAGCGATCCCGACGGCGATTCCACGACGCTGCAAATCGTCAACGGCCCCACGAAGGGAAACCTTTACCAAGACTGGTACACCGGGAAGTGGAACTATTCCGCGTATTCCAATGCGACGGGAATCGACGTCGTCACTTATCGGCTCTACGACGGCGCCCATTACAGCAACACGGCGACAATCACCTTCGACGTAACGAACCAGGCCCCGATCGCCGCGGACGACGGCATGTATTCGATCCGGCACGGCCAGACTTTGACCGGCATGAATCTGAAGGCCAACGACAGCGATCCCGACGGCGACTCCACAACGCTTTCAATTCTCTCGTATCCGGGCCAGGGTTATCTCTACCAGGACTATTCCACGGGCAATTGGAACTACTCCGCGCCGTCGAGTTTCGCGGGAATCGTCACATTCACGTATCAGCTCTACGATGGGGCGCAGTACAGCAGCCCGGCAATGGTAACGATCGACGTGACCAATCAGGCCCCCATTGCGGCGGATCTGGACCCGCTCTTCGTACTGCATGGCCGCACGATCAGCGGCATCGACCTGCTTGGCGCTGCAAGCGACCCGGACGCCGATTCGCTCAGCGTCCAGATCGTGAGCTACCCCACGCAGGGATACCTTTACCAGGACTGGTACACGGGCAAGTGGAACTACTCGGCCCCGAGCAGCTACGCCGGCCCGGTTGCGTTCTCTTACCGAGTCTACGACGGCCAGGCATACAGCAATACGGCGAATGTTTCGATCGAGGTTACGAATCAAGCCCCGAACGCCAATGCCGATTGGGTGTTGTCTCCTGCATCAGGGACTTCAATCAACATTCTCGCAAACGACACCGACCCTGATGGCGATCCCCTTGCGATCACGAACTACACCCAACCGAACTATGGTAGCCTTTTGCTTCAAGGAAGCGGCAGCGAAGCGTTTTTCATCTACACGCCGTATGCAGGCACATCGGCGAGCATGGACACGTTCGAGTACACAGTCAGCGACGGACATGGCGGATCGAGTACGGCAACCGTCATGGTCTCATTTCGGACGTTACTGAAGTTTGATACTGTCACCCACGAGACAGTTTATGGAACTCAGAACGGCGCCATCTCAATCGAAAGAACGGGAGGCGATTTGTCGAATCTTCTTTATGTGCCGCTTCACTTCGCCAGTCTGGGCAATGAAGCCGTTCCTTCGATCGATTTTGACCTCCTTGACGGATTACAGGTTGTGACGTATGGCGTTACTTTTCTTCCAGGAGAGACGAAAAAGACTTTGTGGGTCGTTGCACACACGAATCCCGAAGGAATCTTCCCCCAACTGAGCGCTTACGCGACTGCTGCTCCATCTGAATTGTGGGGCGTAGATCCGGAGACGTTTGCAGACATCACAATCACACCAGCACCCAGCGCCGTAGGCCGCATAATTGGTTTCGCTGAAAGCACTCAAAGCGAAAAAAACCTCGATCAGGCGACAGACGCAAAGTTTTTTTGTTGAAGATAAAAACGATCAGGTCAGCTCAATCGTCGTCGCGTATAAGACCAAAGTGATCGAATATGTCGGCTCATCAATTTATAGTGAAATTTCGGACTCTGGCTCCATATTGCTGTCGTCAGCTGGTGGAGAAGTAAGTGTGCCGATTTCTGCTCGCAGTTCATCCTCGGTGACGAAGATCGTTTGCACATTCTCAATTCAGGCTTCGACAACGGGTGCGTATGTCGTTGGGTCTCCCAATGCCGAATCTGTTCTGATCGCAACCCAGCCGCCTCCTTTGATGCCGGCCCCGGTCAGCGTTGCGATTATTTATGATCCCAACCAATCTGCGATGGAAAAGTACGCGAACAACTACTCTACTCGTGTCGCCATGGACACCAATACGGTATTGCCGCCTGGCCACGTTCGCAACAATGCTGGCGTGGAAGTAATTAATCCCGCCTGGATCGACAGAGCGCTTGACAGTGCGGACGCCTCAATTTCATCCATGGAGACGGCACTGAACGGCCGAAAAACTCGAGAACTCAGGTTCTATGTTCATGGCGGTCCGGGAACATTTTTCTTGGGTGCCGCCCAAGCGGCTGACATTCAGTTCACGGTTGACGCTGCGGGAAGCGCCGCTCAAAGAAATCGATATCGCGCCTTGATGACGCGACTCGGAAACATGGTGACGGATGGCGGTCAGATTCGACTGCACTCGTGCCACACTGCATGCGTAACACGTGATGCCGCAGGCGGCATTTCAGTCGATGGAATCGCGTTCCTGCGGCGCCTTAGAGATGAAACAGGCCGCCTCACGCTTGGAGTGGATGAAGCTGTTGTTTACCCTCTATATCCGTTCCTGGGTACGCCCAAGGCACAAGACCCGGTGCTTGATTCTTTCGGCATACATGGGTTTGGACATCGAGTTATGAATCGATTCCGATGATAACGAAAGGTCGATTTATGCGAAGCTTGGCAACAGTTGTTGTATTGATTTGCTCAAGCTGCCAGGGGCCTATGCAAGCATCGCAATTCAATCGTGGCAGCGTTACCAAGACCGGGGTCAGTGCGATTTGCGCGTATTATCAAGACAAAGGCTGTTTCCCCAAAGGTTGGGACCAGCTCTCATCCGACGGATATCTGAATAGTAAATTCACTGCTGAAGGGAACAAGTTCCGCGCGTATCCAGCACTAGAGTTTCAGATTATTAGTGACGGCGGTCAGTGTCGTCTTCGAACTTCAAGTAACGGTCAGCTAGCAACTCGGACTGACCTCCGGATCGAATTAATGGAATTTTCGGTCTTGAAGGGCGATAAGGCTGGCCGGCTCTCGCATGCCCTGCCGCTTATCACTGATCTAATAAGTCACCAGAAAGAAGCACGTGACCTTCCACTTAACATCGTTGAAAAGAAGACTGAGTTTCCTAGCGACACGGTCTTCAAGGCCCTTACCGATTTACGAAGGGCGGTCGGACCTGTTTCCTACTTTAGACCAATGGAAAGGCCAGACGCTTTTGCTCTTTATTTCCATGTCGATAGAGAAGCCGTTTTCGGATCGGAGTTTGCAGTCCCTTGTGAAATTTGCGTCTATTGCTTCGTTCGCGAAGGTGACTGGCACCTTATGGTTCTCCGTAGAGAAGACGGAAGCCTTGAGGTGAAGTGTCAAGAGAGGTAAAGGAGAGGAAAGGTGTCACACCGGACGTTCATCTTTTCTATGCCGCTATTTATCTTCCGTCAGCTCTTTCGGCTCCGGTGGGCGATCGACGCCGGCAAGAATCGGCAAATATGTGGAGGTTGATTTCCGATAGAAATTGCGAGCCATATAGGTGGTCCCGGGATGGGATGGCTAAAGCCGAACCGCGAGAAGGCCCGTGAACGGGCCTCCGGATCGATACAGGGTAATGGCGCCTACGACCCGCCGTCAACGGCGGGCCTTAACGCTGTGCGAAAGCCCCATGAAATGGGGCTCGGTCTGGGAGTCAAGTCTCGGTGACGTACCTGGCGGTCGGCGGGGAATAGCATTGAGGCGTCTCAAAGAATGTGTTTGTGCCAAGCTACCGCTTGCGACATCGCTGAGAGATAATGAGGGATTGGCGAATGCCGACGACGGCGATTCCAAGACCGCCAGGTCTTGGAATCGCCGTCAGCAAACGGCATTTCGCGCCGTGCCCGCCGTCACCAGACCCTACGATGTTTTGCAGTTCGCGCGGTCACGCGCATTGCGAGGGCGTTAAGGCGAGCGGCGCCTGCATTTCTCCCCTCTCCCTCCGGGAGAGTCCGGGAGAGGGGCCGGGGGCTCACAGGTGTAGG
>JAIEPT010000372.1 GCA_019748295.1 Gemmataceae bacterium
GTTGGGTGCTCCGGGTTTCAGCCTGTCGCAAGCGACTACATGTTCACGTTCTGCAACCCTGCACCTCCCTCCGGTCGCCCCTGGGCTTTGGTGTCGCTTGAACCCTTCTCGAATCTATCAGAACTGCGTATCATCCACAACTCGCCCGCTTCGCGCTTGACAGCGATCATGCAATCCGCGAATCATGAATGCCGTAGGTCTTGACGGATCGATTGGCTCATTGATTGAATCAGCAACGATTCAAGCACCTCCAGGAGTTTGCCATGTCTGCCAACGGGTTTCGCGGCCGAATTTACGACGACATCACCCAAACCATCGGCAACACGCCGCTCGTTCGCCTGCGTCGCGTCGTCGGCGACGCCCAGGCCGCCGTCGTGGCGAAGATGGAAAACTTCAACCCGCTCTGGTCCGTGAAAGACCGTATCGGCGTCGCCATGATCGATGCGGCCGAGAAGGCGGGGAAGATCGACAAGGACACCATCATCGTCGAGCCGACCAGCGGCAACACGGGCATCGGTCTGGCGTTCACCTGCGCCGCCCGCGGCTACAAGCTCAAGGTGACGATGCCCGAATCGATGTCGCTGGAACGCCGACGGCTGCTCAAGGCGTTCGGAGCGGAGATCGTGCTGACGCCCCGCGAGAAGGGGATGAACGGCGCCATCGCCAAGGCGAAGGAAATCCTCGCCGAGACCTCCAACGCGTTCATGCCGCAGCAATTCGAAAACCCGGCCAATCCCGAGATTCACCGCAAGACGACGGCCGAGGAAATCTGGAACGACACCGACGGCAAAGTGGACATCCTCGTGGCGGGCGTCGGCACGGGCGGAACGATTACGGGCGTCAGCGAAGTCATCAAGCAGCGCAAGCCGTCATTCAAGGCGATCGCCGTCGAACCGGTGAGCAGCCCCGTGATCACGCAGCACAAGAATCAAGGCGTGCCCAAGGACCAGGTGAAGCCGGGCCTTCACAAGATTCAAGGCCTCGGCGCCGGCTTCATTCCGGGCAACCTGAACGTCGAAGTCATCGACGAGATCATCCAGGTGCAGGACGAGGACTCCTTCGAAATGGCCCGGCGCCTGGCCCGTGAAGAAGGGATGCTCTGCGGCATCTCCTGCGGCGCCGCCGCCGTGGCCGCCATCCAGGTCGCCAAGCGTCCGGAGAATGCCGGGAAGCTGATCGTCGTCGTGTTGCCGGATTTGGGCGAACGCTACCTCAGCACGCCGCTCTTCCCCGAGTGATCCAGTATTTGAACCAAGCAACGAGGCACGGTGCGGAACGTTCCCTCCGCACCGTGTTTTTGTTTGCGGAAAGGCAGAATGCGGTCAATCGACATGCCCAAGCCCAGGGGCGACCAACGGGAGCTCCTGGGATCGGAGTGTCCGTAGTGCGGATGAAAGACAAATCCGCAATCCGGATCCCAGAATCTCCCGTTGGTCGCCCCTGGGCTTGGAACACCTCTTGCTTCGCTTTTCTCTGTTACCGCTTTTTGTCTACGCGCATAAGCACCGGAGGAGCGGCTACATCGTTCCTGCACCCGCGAACGAGCCTGAGCTGAGCGTTGGTGTTTCACAAGTAATCGAACAATACGCAGGAATGAAAAACGCCCCGCGAAAGCGAGGCGTTCTTGATGAAGTCGCAGCTATCGGATTACGCCCCATACTTGCTTAACCGCCCCGCGTGGGCGAGTGCCAGCGACATCAGATACTTCGATTCGAATTGCCCCATGCCGCCGCGGAGGCAGTAGCTTTCGCCGAACTCGACCACGGCGTCCGGACGGCAATTTCTGCCCCAGAGCAACGTCGGCACCGGATGCCAGCTGTGGCTCTTCATCTTGCTCGGCGTCGAGTGGTCGCCGGTCACGATCAGCACGTCCGGGTTCTGCCCCCGAATCTTCAGCATCTCGGCATCGAGCCGTTCGATCATCTCGACCTTGGCGGCGAAGTTGCCGTCTTCGCCGGTGCTGTCGGTGTACTTGTAATGCAGGAAGAAGAAGTCGTACTTGTCCCAAACCTTCTTCAGCGTTTCCACCTGGTCGCTCAAGCTCGCCCCGGCATCGAGCACATCCATGCCGACGAGCCGGGCAAGCCCCTTATACATGGGGTAAACAGCCACGCATGCGGCCTTCAGGCCATAGACGTCTTCCATCGTGTCGATCTTGGGGAAACGCGCGAAGCCGCGGAGCGTGACCATGTTCGTCGGCGCGTCGTTCCTGAGGACCGTCGCCGCCTTCGCCACGAACTGATTCACGACGCTTGCCGTCTTCTGCGAAGCTTCGTCCGCGCCGTTCGCTTCCAGCGCCTTGACTCCCAGAGCCTGGGGATCGGTGTCGTTGACATGATCGCCGAGGCCGTCGCCGCGGAAGACGACGACGAAGCGGTGTTCGCGGACCGGTTCGACGAAGACTTCGACGCCGGGAATCTGAATCGTTTGCAGCTTCTTGGACATCGCCACGCAGCGTTCGGTCGTCGGTCGGCCTGCCCGGCGATCGGTGATCAGGCCCTTGTCGTCCACCGTGCAGAAATTGCCGCGGACAGCGACGTCGCGGGAGCCGACCTGGAAGTTGATGCCGAGGGCTTCGAGGATGCCGCGACCGATACGGAATTCCAGCGGGTCATATCCGAACAGTCCCAGATGGCCGGGGCCCGAACCGGGGGTGATGCCGGGGAGAACGGGGGTGTGCAGCCCGCACACGCCTTCGCGGACGAGGGCATCCAGATTGGGGGTACGGGCCGATTCCAGCTCGGTTTTCCCGCCCGGTTCGACCGGAAGCCCGCCAATGCCGTCGGCGACGACCAGGACGATCTTCGAGCCGTTCGATTCTTTCAATTCCCGCAGAAGTTGATGGAGGTTCATGGAAGGCGTTTACCGGTGAGGTTTCGTAACATAGACTCAAGTCGAATTGCAAATTGCAGATTTCGAATTGCAAATTGACGGCAAGAAAGGCCATCCTTTGCTGGAAATTTGCAATTCGAAATCTGCAATTCGAAATTTCTTTGCGGGCTTATTCTATGCAACTTCCCGACGAAGCCATCTCCTACCAATTCCAATCGCTTCTGGCGCCCACCGGCGAGGAATGGACGCCGGCGGGGGAGTTGCGCTCCGCCAACTATCTTTCCCCCGCCAAGCTTCGCGACCTGAACCAACGCCTCTTGCAAGTCCGCAGTCAAATCGCCACGGAACGCGAAATCAAGAATCCGGCTCCGGAGATGACGCCCCTCGATTCAGGCTTCATTGATTTGCCGCAGAAGACGCTGGACGAACACCGCAAGAAAGCGGACACGAGCATCCTGGGCCGCACGCTCGCCATCGCCGACCGCATGAAGGCCGACTTCGACCGCATCGTTCTCCTCGGCATCGGCGGCTCGTATCTCGGGGCCAAGACGCTCTTCGATGCACTGAAAAGTTCCTACCACAACGAACTCCCCTCCAAGGAACGCGGCGGCGTGCCGCGCATCTATTTCGAGGGGAACAACGTCGATAACGACGCGCTGCACGAACTGTTCGAGTTGCTGGAACTGACCTGCGTCGATCCCGAGCAGAAGGACGAACGCTGGGGCGTCGTCGTCATCAGCAAGTCAGGCGGCACGCTCGAAACCGCGGCCGCGTATCGGGCGATTCGGCGAGAGTTGTTGCAGTACTACGGCAAAGACGACCCGCTGCTCAAGAAGGCGATCGCTCCCGTCACCGGCCAAACCGGCAAGCTTCGCGACCTGTGCAAGGCCGACGGCATCAAGGATGAGGATATCCTCAATATCCCCGACGACGTCGGCGGCCGCTATTCGGTCTTCACGCCGGTCGGCCTGCTTCCCGCCGCCCTCATGGGACTCGACGTCCGCGCCCTCCTGCTCGGCGCCGCATCCATGACGCGGAAGTTTCTGGACGAGCCGTTCGAGCGAAATCCGGTGCTGCAATACGCCGGCGTCAATTACCTGTTGGCCACCCAGTGCAACAAGCCGACGCGCGTCCTTTCGATCTGGTCCAAAAAACTCGAGTCGCTCGGCCTTTGGTACGACCAGCTTCTCGCCGAAAGCCTCGGCAAGCAGTCGCAAGGCCCGACCCCCATCACATCAGTCGGCACCCGCGACCTGCATTCGCGCGGCCAACAGCACCAGGAAGGCACGCGCGACAAGGTCATCAACAACCTGATCGTCTCCACGCCGAAACATCAGCCGATCATGATCGGCATGGCCGAGCGGAATGAGGACGACCTCAACCAGTACAACCGCAAAGGCCTGCCCGACATCATGAACGCGGCCGTCCGCGGCACGAATCAGGCGTATTTCGAATCCGCCCGTCCCACCGCGGACCTGATCATGCCGTCGATCAGCGAACACACGATGGGCCAACTGCTGCAAATGCTGATGCTCGCCACGGTCGTCGAAGGCCGCCTGATGGGCGTCAACCCCTACGGCCAGCCCGGCGTGGAAGCCTACAAGCGCAATATGAAAGCGCTGCTGAAAAGCACCGACTCGATTGCAGCCAAACCGCAGTAATGAGCACGCACGTCGGCCGTATCGCCCGTGCATGTTCCCCTTCTTGCGGCTTAGTTACCGCTCGCATCGCCTGCATTTCTCCCCTCTCTTTCCGGGAGGGGGGCCGGGGGTGAAGGCATGCGACGTGGCGCTACGCGAGAAAAGGCCCCCTCACCCCCAACCCTATCCCGGAGGGAGAGGGAGGTAGACTAGCTCCTGCCGCTCGCCTTAGCGCTCGCATCGCCTGCATTTCTCCCCTCTCCCTCCGGGAGAGGGGCCGGGGGTGAGGGCGTGCGACGTGGCATTGCGGGAGAAAAGGCGCCCTCACCCCAACCCTCTCCCGGAGGAGAGGGAGGTAGACTAGCTCCTGCCGCTCGCCTTAGCGCTCGCATCGACATCCGGATCGCCAAGCCGCAAGCGGGGGACTTCCATTTCACGTTTGATGGCGCCGCGTCGGGCTGTATCGTGTACGCAAATGGAGGTTGCCGATGCGATGCGTGGTTCTCGCGGCTTTGCTGTTCGTTGCCGATTCGATCCATGCTCAGGGGAGCGATTGGCCTGGGTTCCTCGGCCCGCTCGGCGCCAGCGTATCGCCGGAGAAGGGCATCCTCTCGCCGTGGCCTAAGGAGGGTCCGAAAATCCTTTGGCGCCAGGAAGTCGGCATCGGCTACGCAATGCCGTCCATCGTCGCAGGCAAGCTCTATCATTTCGAGCGCATCGGCGCCAAGGCCCGGCTTCGTTGCATGAACGCCCGCACGGGCGAAGATCTGTGGTCGTTCGAGTATCCCAGCATTTACCGCGACAAATACGGCTACAACAACGGGCCGCGCTGCTGCCCCGTCATTGATGGCGACCACGTTTTCCTCCACGGCGTCGAGGGGATGCTCCATTGCGTCGGCGCGAAAGACGGCAAGGTCGTCTGGTCGCACGACACCTTGAAGGATTTCGGCGTCGTTCAAAACTTCTTCGGCGTCGGTTCCACGCCAGTGATCGAAGGCGACCTGCTCATCACGCAAATCGGCGGCAGCCCGGACGGGGTCGATCCCTTCGACGACGATTTTCTCAAGCACAAGGGAAACCGCTTCGGCATCGTCGCCTTCGAGAAGGCGACCGGGAAGATTCGCTACACCATCGGCGAGGAACTCGCCAGCTACTCGGCGCCGACGCTCGCCACGATCGACGGCCGACGCTGGTGCTTCGTGTTCACGCGCAACCATTTGGTCGCATTCAATCCGGCGGACGGCAAAGTCGATTTCCGCTTCCCCTGGCGAGCCGACGTCATCGAAAGCGTCAATGCGGCAAATCCCGTGGTCGTGGGCGATCAAGTGCTCATCAGCGAAACCTACGGCCCCGGCGCGGCCCTGCTCAAGGCGAAACCTGGCGCTTACGAAGTGGTCTGGACCGATGCCCGCAAAACGCCGCGGAACAAATCGATGCAGGCCCACTGGATGACGCCGATCCATGCGGACGGCTACGTCTACGGAAGCTCGGGGCGGCATGAGACTAACGCGGAACTGCGCTGCATCGAACTTGCGACCGGCAAAGTCATGTGGCGCGAACCCGGGCTCACGCGAACCTCGTTGCTCATGATCGACCGTCACCTGATCTGCCTCGGGGAGGATGGCATGCTGCGATTGCTGAAGCCGAATCCGCGGAAATACGAGTTGGTTTCGGAAGTGGAATTGGCCGATCCCAAAACCCAACGTCCCCTGTTGAAGTCGCCCTGCTGGGCGGCCCCGATCGTCTCGCACGGGCGCCTTTACGTCCGCGGCGACGATCGATTGGTGTGTTTGGAGTTGATCCCAGCGGGGAAGGGGAAACGATAGTACTTGTTCCACGAACTTGCCGCGATTGGGAGGGCTCGGCGGGCGAGGTTCCCGCCGAGCCGTAGGAAAACCGCAGAAAAAAGGACGTTCGAGACACGGAACATGTTAGGCGAGCGGCAGGAGCTAGTTCTACCTCCCTCTCCCTCCGCGTGAGGTCAACGGAGATGCAAGGTCGGGCGGCCGTGGAAACGAGTTGATCCAACTTGTTTAGATTGCTTCAGAAGAACCAATTCCGACAAGTTGGATAAACTTGTCGCCACGAAAGACAGGTCAAACCTTGCATCGCGGCCGACCTCACGAGGAGCGTGAGGACTACTCTGGGCGATCGCTCGCTTTGCGGCTGACTCGCCAGACGATGTTCGCGGGTTCGTCCGCGACCAACAAGGAACCGTCTGCCGCAACAGCAACACCCACGGGGCGGCCATATGCTTCGGTTTCGTTCGCGAGGAAACCCGTCAAGAAGCCTTCTTCTTTGCCGGACGGCTTCCCTTCGGCGAAAGGAACGAAAGCGACGCGGTAGCCGGCGTATTTGGAACGGTTCCAGGAACCGCGTTGTCCGATGAAGGCGCCTCCCTGGTGCTTTTCAGGAAACGACTTGCCTCGATAGAAAGCGAAACCGAGCGATGCCGTGTGAGAGCCAAGGGCCAAGTCCGGCACGATCGCTTTCTTGACAAGGTCAGGCCGCTGTCCCTTGCGGCGCGGGTCCGCATGCTGGCCGAAGTAGGAATAGGGCCAACCGTAGAACCCGCCTTCTTGCACGCTGGTGATGTAATCGGGGACGAGGTCGTCGCCGAGGTCGTCCCGCTCGTTGACTGCCGTCCAGAGCTTGCCGGTGGCGGGCTCCCAATCCATGCCGACGGGATTCCGCAGACCTTCCGCGAAGACGCGTAGTCCAGTTCCGTCGAGGCTGCATTCGAGGATGTTGGCCCTGAGCATTTCGTGCTTCGAGCCGAACTCGCCGTGATCGCTCGCGGACCCCACGGAGATGTAAAGTTTGGATCCGTCGAGGCTCGGCAGAAGGTTGCGCGTCCAGTGGTTGTTGTAACCGCCGGCCGGCAGGTCGAGGATTTTCGTCCCTTCGTCGTCGATTCGGGTCTGGCCCGTCTTGTAAGGAAACTTCACCACCCCATCGGTATTGGCGACGAACAACGTATCCTTGACCAGCGCCATTCCGAACGGCTGGCTGAGGTTGGCGAGAAAGGTCTCGCGGACTTCGGGTTTCCCATCGCCGTCGGCGTCGCGCAAGAGCGTGATTTTGTTGGGCGACGTGCCGGTGACGGTTTTCGACTTCTTCATCCCCTCGGCAAACTTCTTTTCTTTCTCGTCCTTCTTCTTGTTCTCTTCATCGTCCGGCTTGGGAAGGGTGCGGGCCTGGGCGACCAGAACGTCGCCGTTGGGCAACACATAGATCCAACGCGGGCTGTCGAGGTCCGTCGCGAAGCGGGTGACTTCGAAGCCTTCCGGCGCCTTGGGCGTCTTCCCCTCCGGCCAACCGATCACTTTCGCGAAATGCACGACCGACGGAGTGGCATACGGCTTGGGCAGTTCCGGTTCCGCCTTTTGAGCCGAGATCGGGGAAACGACGATGGCGGAAAAACACGCCACAATCGGCAGAAGTCGGATCACCATGAAGCCCCCAAGGAAATGCGCTCATATGCGGCAGAGCGAGGGTCGCAGCGAATGGTGTGCCTTCGTGGCGACAAGTTTATCAACTTGTTCGAAATACCTCTTCATGACCTATTCCGACAAGTTCATAAACTTGTCGCCACGAAAGCCAACCGGTCCGCCGTGATGTCATGTCCGCTTAGGCGAGCGGCGCCTGCATTTCTCCCCTCTCCCTTCGGGAGAGTCCGGGAGAGAGGCCGGGGGTGAGGGCGTGCGACGTGGCGGTGGGCGAGAAAAGGCACCCTCACCCCAACCCTCTCCCGGAGAGGGAAGTAGACTAGCTCCTGCCGCTCGCCTTAGAACGCTGCGCAAGCAAGTGTCGGCGACAGGTTCCTGGGAGAGATGAATCCATCACCAGGAACTTGTCGCCGACACTTGCTTGCGCAGCGCTCTAAGTAAGAATTAATACGCGACTTGCGATGGCGGCGGGAAGCCCTTGAAGCCGCGGCCCACCCAGATGTTCCATGAACTGAGCACGAATTCGCCGTCGCAGTGTTCGACGTGGCGGACGAGTTCCACCGACTCGAAAACCGGCTCCCATTTCGTTTGGCCCATGCCGATGAGGATGAACGTCTGCCCGCGGAAGGCCTCGGGATCGCTGACGGGGTTGGGCCGCCACAGGCTGAACTGGCTTTCGCGGTCGCCAAGCGGAACGCCCACCGCGTAGACGGTCGGGTGGTCGCGGAGGAAGAAGGCGACTTCGCCGGGGATGAACCAATTGGCGCCGGCGATCGCCGGTTCGCAACCGTCCGTTCGCAGTTGTTGACGCACTTCATCCACCGACTTCGCCAACGTTCGCCAGCCTTCGAGGCGGCATGTCGGGTCCAGGCGGCGGATGGGCATGGTGTGTTTCGCCGTCGGCGCGGGGGCGAAGACGCCGAGGAGGGGACGCAGCCAGCGCATGTCGTAAAGCGCGAGCGTCATCGTCAAGCCAAGCACGCAGAAGAACGCGGTCGTCGCTTTGGCGAATTTCACATAGGTGGGTCGCGGCAGTTCCCACTCGTTCTTCATCCACCACACCGCAAGCACCATCCCCGACAGATACGCCGCGATCGGCCAATTCGCTTCGCCGCCGTCGTTCTTGAGGCTGAACGCGGCAAAGAAGAGAAACGTCGGCGCGGAGAGGAACCAGAGGAAGCGAAGTTCGGGGCGCGATTCGATGGTCGGGCGATGTCGGAACATCGCGAAGGCCCAGGCGTAGAACCACATGCCCAAAAGAATGCCGAACTGCGCTCCGACATAGGTGAGCAGCCCCATCCAGTGGAGGTGCGTCAGAGGCCGATTCGCGCTGACGTGGGAAGCGGCGTGCAGCAGCGTGATCCAACCATGCTGAATGTTCCAAACAACGACCGGAACCGCGCCGCATGCGGCCAATACGCACATGGTCCAGAAGTCCCGACTCCAAAGCAGCGGGCGATAGCGCGGCGTGAACAAGAGGAAGAGCGCGAAAGAGGGGATCCACAGGACCATCGTGTACTTGGCGAGAAATCCAAGCGCGATCAGAACGCCGGCGATGGGCCAACCCCAGCGCCATCGGTCGAATACGGCTGAATGGACGGCGACGAGCGTCCACCCCCAGCAGCAAATGAACGGGGCGTCGATCGTCATCAGCAGTGCGCCGACATTGAAGAGCGGCCAAGTCGCCGCCATCATTAAAGCCGCGAGTCCCCATCCTTCGCTGCGGAAGATGCGGGAGGTGAGCACGTAGATGCTGCCAAGCGTCAGGCTGCCGAAGATGGTCGAGGGGATGCGGATTGCCAACATCGGCGAGCCGACGAGGGAATCCGAGAGGCCGCCGAAGATTTCGCAGGAGAGCCTCATGATCCAGGCGACGAGCGGTCCTTTGCTGTAGTAGCTCCAATCGAGCCTGCGCGACCATTCCCAGTAGTGGGCCTCATCCGGGGACAAATCGAATCGGCACCATTTGGCGAGGAACACGATGCGAAGCAAAGCCACGCCAAACAGGACGGCGAGGGCGGCGGTTCGGTACTTCCGTGCGACGGCTGGAACCCGGCGAACTCGCGACCGAGGGAATGTCCGCACAAGACGTGGCGCGAGGTCGATGGACATGACGCATCCTTGCGCGTGGGCGAAAAGGAACCCCTACCTGGGTTCGTGATGCGGCATTCTGAGGATACCGCAAGAAAAAATCCAGCCTGTTTTGCCGCGCTTGCGTTCTCGATGCATGACGTGCCGTAGGGAACTCCCTCCGTGGCGTTCCGCCTGCATGGAAACCCGCAGTCCCGATCATCACGTTCCGCGATCCCCGCTTGCGGCTTAGTGGTCCGTTTCACAAATAACGTCCGGGTTAGCCAAGGCCGTCGCCAGGGATTTTCAATTC
>JAIEPT010000381.1 GCA_019748295.1 Gemmataceae bacterium
ACGCCTGCGGGGATCGACCCCGGTAGGGGTCACATAAGGTAGCCGGTGGTTGAGCGCAGCGACACCACCGGATCCGCGGGATCGCACACCACCGGATCCGCGACGCCGGGCGACACGCGACACCACCGGACGTGGTTGAGCGCACCGACACCACCGGTTCGGCGTTATGGCGCCAAATTCCGCAAGTTCCGCAGCGCATCCTTCGTGCGGTCCCAATCCTTGCGGGCTTTTTCCACGCGGTTGAACTGGTAGACGCTTTGATACGTGACGGCCGATTGCGGCGTCACGCGGTCGGTTCGCTTGTGGCGCGGCTCGCGTTCCAGGTACTCCTTCACCGACCCGAACCACGCGGCCCGTTCGGCGTCCGATAGGTTGCGGGCGATGACGAGCCCGCCCTTCGCTTTGAGCTTCTCGCCCTGCTGCACTTGGTCCACCGTCCACTTTTCCTCATCCAAAACGGCGTCGCGCAGGCGAGCGATTTCTTCGCGGTAAAGGTTCGATCTCTTCGCCAGCTTCGTCTCCGCCCAGTCTTTCGCATATTTGTCGGGCAGGTTGAAGTCGGCCAATTCCTTTTCGATCTTCGTCAACTCCTCGTCACGCGTCGCGAATCGCGGGTCGGAGATCTTGTCCACGAAGGCCTTGTTGGTGGTCTGGTATTCCTGAATCTCAGCGATCAGGTCTTCCACATCCTTCCGCAGTTTGTCGGGCAGGCTCACGAACGTCGGATTTTCGCGCAGTTCGTTCAGCTTTTTAAGCCGTTCGTCCAGAGGTTCCGACAATCGTTCGCGGGGGCCGGGAATCGATTCGTGCACGCGCGTTTCCAGCAATGCCAACTCGGGACTGGGGCGGGTGAGGAAGAAGACGCCGGTGACGATCGCCAGGAGTGCGACGGCGGCGATGAGGCCCATGAGGACGCTGGAAAGGAGACGGGACGATTCTTCGACTTTCTCGTGGAACGCCGCCGCCGACCGCACCGCATGCGAGAACATCTCGGCCACGCCATATGGCTCCTGCGGTTTGGCGGGGCGATCGGCGACTGCCGGCAGACGAACCGCGGTGGGCCAAACGGAGAGATCGATCGTTCCGAAACCGAGGTCTTTCTTGGCGGCGAGTGCGGCGCGGAAGCGGTGTTCGATCTTCTTCTTCCCCTCCTCCACTCGTTGCAGCCACATCTGATGCGTGTCGGTTTTGCGGGCCAGCATGTCGCACTTGGTCAGCACCAAATGCACCGGCAAACCGGCCACATCGTGTCGCTGGCCGCGCTGCGAACGGAACCGCTTCAGAAAGTCGAGGGCCTTGCGAAACGTTTCGTCGAGTGCCGCCGGTTCCACGGACGCATCGACGGCGAAGAGAATGCCGTCGGCCTTTTGGACCTGCTTCGCGAGCGGCTTTTTGCTCTCGAGGATGTGTTCGTCTTTCAGCAGCGATTCCGATGCTTCGCCGCTGCCGTCGATGACGTGGACTTTGCGCTGGCCCTGGGGAGACTCGAAGACGACGTAGTGGGGCGAGACTTCTTTCTCGGTCGACTTGAGCTTGTTCTGATAGAGGCCCTTATGCAGTTCGACGATCCCCTCGTCGGCCCGCGCGAGGCGGGAATCGAGCTTGTCCTTCTGCTTGTCCGCCGCCTGGACGAACGCGCCGAGCAGCGACGACTTGCCTGCCCCCGGCATGCCGATCATCGCGAGATTCAGGTCGTGTTTCGCATCCGCCATATCGGGCTGTTCCGTCGTCGTTCGAATGGGTCGGTCGCTGAACCGCGTGCCAAAGGTATCGCCTATCGTACTGCGAACCCGCCGCGAACAAATCGGCTACGCGCGGATGCGCACCGCACTGTAGGGAACGCCCTCCGCGGCGTTCCGCAGAACTGGACGCGTCCGATGGAAGTCAACCAATTTGCAATCGCCGGATCGCCGCTTGCGGCTTAGCGATTCGGCTGGCCTTATGCGAACGCTAAGCCGCAAGCGGAAGTCGGGGTCGTCGAATGGGGACAATTCCAGCGGACGCGTCCAGTTCTGCCGAACGCCACGGAGGGCGTTCCCTACAGCGCTTTATGCACCCGCTCCGCGTTGATGTTCTTACGACTCCTTGTCCTTGTCTTTCTCCGCTTCCTGCTTGATTCTACTGGGGATTTTGTGCTGGTCCGCGAGTTCGCGGAGGGCTTTCACCGCGTCGTGGCCGGGGCCGACGGTGCGGTCCTCGTCTTTGCCGAGCAGGATTTCGACTTCGAGCGAACTGGTGGCCGTCGCGATCTTCTTCTCGACGGCGGCGAGCGAGGTGGGCGGCTCTTTGCGGTCGATCAGGTAGTAGCGATCTTCCCCCATATAGCGGACGCCGCCGACGAGTTCGATGGTCAGCGTTTCGCGTCCTTTTTTGGCGCTGACTTTGGCGACCGGATCGCCGCCGGTTTTGCCGTCTTTGGCGCCGTCGGTTCCGGTTCCCGCGCCGTTGCCCAGTCCCCAGCCGGCGCCGCCGGCGCCCCAACCGCCGCCTCCGCCGAGGGGCAGAAAGAAGAAGAGAAGCGCCGCCAGACCGCCGCCCCAACATGCTTTCATCCAGGGGAGCAGCCAACCGGGGATGGGCCGACGAAACGCCACGCGATACATGAGTCGGCTCAGCGGACCGCCGGCAAACCAGCCGATGATGAGGCCGACGATCGCGAACGTGATGCGGATCGCGAAGAACAGCGGGGCCGCCACGTCGAGGGCCAGGAGCACATGCATCACGCCCCCTCCTTCAGCGAATGGTCGACGTTTTTGAACCACGTCTGGAACAGGCGTTCTTGTCGCAGCGTCGGAAATCCTCCCTTGGGACGCGGATAGAGAAAATAGTAGTAGAGATCGCGTCCCGCCGATTTCTGCCGATGTTTTTCGATCAATTCCTGGGCGGTTTTCTCGTCCTTCACGCGCACGCTCGGATTGGGCAGCGTGGGATCGTAGAAGCTGAGTTCGCCGGTTTTGCCGTCCACATCGAGGATGTGAAATGCGGTTCGTTCCTGAAGGCTCTTAAGGGCCGACTTGCGAAGTTTCTCCACTTCGTCGCGCAGCCGTTGCAGTTCGTCGGCATCCGCCCGCAAGGCTTCCACATCCGCCAACTCGCGTGTTCGGCGGCGCAGGTCCTTCTCCAGGGTTTCCACGGTGTCCTGCAATTCGCCCACGGTTTGGCGTTGCTGATCGAGTTGTTCCTCGTTCGCGATCGGCATCAACAGAAAGATGCAGAAGAGCAAAAGGAGCACGTCGATGAGCGGCACGAAGAACCGCGTGACGCTGCGGCGCGGCATGTGGATCATGGCGCCCGCTCCTCGGGAGGCGTGATCCCGCCCAACGCCATGATCAACTCGCGGCCCGTCATCACGACCCACGGCGGCAGAATGTTGATGAACGCCATGAACAACCCAGCCCCCGTCGCGGTGATGGCGGGGGCGTATTTCTGGATGATCACATGCGGCTGCGTGGGCCCGTCAATCGAGCTGAAAGTCTGCAAAATGCCCCCCACGGTGCCGATGAGGCCCAGCATGGGAAACCATTCCGCGGCTCCGGAGAGGTGATTGAGCCAACGGTCGGCACGACTGTCGAACGTGTCGCCTTTGAGCCGCAGGGCTCGCCAGGCCTGCGACATTTGAATGACGAACAGCAACGAGCCGAGTCCCAGGATGAGGATGTCGAGAGCGCTGAGGTGTTCGAGGAAGAAGTACATCGCTTGCCGCGGGATCGCAACGGCAACGACGGCGGCGGCGAGAAAGGGAATCAGGCAGAAAAAGAGCGGAAGGACGAAGCGTATCAGAAGGCGTCGCACGGAGAACTCCGTCGAGAGGGCCAATTCGCCGGCTCGCAGGGCGATGGAATCCTATCGGCGCCGGGGCGGAAAAGACACCCCCCCCAAACTTTGCGCGACAAACGGATGCCATTCAAAGCCCAGGGGCGAGCGTAGCGAGTTCCTGAGTTCGCCGACCGAAACCCAGGAACTCGCTACGGTCGCCCCTGGGCTTTGAAGGTTACCGCTTGAACGTCACATCGCCGCCCTTCACGTTTTTGTTCAGCCGATTGTGCACATGCAGCCCTTCGAGGATGAACTCGACGGCACTCGCGATGAGCCCGTCCTTCGACTGCTCCGCAACGGCCGCATTCTCGGGCCGGGCGAGGATCGCATCGACGCCTTTGCGGAGGCCGGGGATTTCGTCCACCCGTTTCAAGTAATCGCGTGACGGCACGCGGTCGCCCACGGTCACGCTCTTGTTCCCCTCGAACCACTCGACGATAGGCCGAAACTGCTTCGGGTCGAAATGGGCCTCGAAGATGTTCTTCACGGCCTCGGCCATCAGCTTGGCGAGGACGCGATCCTCCTGGCCGTCTTCCTCGGACATCGAAAGCTCGACCTTGCCGCGCGTGCTTGGAAGCATGGACGCCAGATCGCTGACGCGGGGCACCACCACCTTCTCGCCTTGGAGCAGCCCGCGGCGTTCGGCGTTGCTGACTAGGTTCTCGAAGTTGGCGATCGACATGCGGACGCTGACGCCCGATTGCTGGTTGATCGCCTGATTCGTCCGGGCCAGCCGAGCGGTTTCCTCGACGATCTCCTTCATGAACTTCGGCGTCGCCACCGTGGATCCGTCCCGTTCGGTCCACGCGTTGGCATCGACGATGGCGATGCCTTCATCGCGCGTCAGCGGATAGTGCGTGCGGATCACGCTGCCGATGCGGTCCTTCAGCGGCGTCACGATGCGGCCGCGGTTCGTGTAATCCTCGGGATTGGCGCTGAAGACGAGGCACAGGTCGAGTTCGAGCCGGATCGGATAGCCGCGGATTTGGATGTCGCGTTCTTCGAGCACGTTGAACAGGCCGACCTGGATTTTGGCCGCGAGGTCGGGGAGTTCGTTCATGCAGAAGATGCCGCGATTGCTGCGGGGAATCAGGCCGAAGTGCATGGTCAGTTCGCTGGAGAGATAGCGTCCCTCCGCGTGCTTGATCATGTCGATTTCGCCGATGAGATCCGCGATGGTCACATCCGGCGTCGCGAGCTTTTCATGGTAGCGATGCTCGCGCCCAACCCATTCGATCGAAGTCGCATCGCCGAGCTTGGCGATCAGATCACGGCCGATCTTCGACAGGGGACGCAGCGGATCGTCGTTCACCTCGCTGCCGGCGATGACGGGCATGGCATCGTCGAGCAGATTGACGAGCTGCCGCAGCATGCGGGTTTTCGCCTGCCCGCGAAGGCCGAGGAAAAGCATGTCGTGCTTGGAGAGGATCGCGTTTTGAATCTGCGGCAACACGGTTTCTTCGTAGCCGATGATGCCGTCGAAGATGGGTTGGTTTTGTTGCAGCTTGCGGATAAGGTTCTTCCGCATTTCGTCTTTGACGGGGAGGGAACGATAACCGGAGGCGCGCAGCTCGCCAAGCGTACGGGGACGATCCATATTGCGATCCGCAGAGGAGACGATTCAGGGTGGTGAACGACACATCATTCTAGGCAGGCAGTTCGCATTGAGCGCGTGGTCTGTGGCTTCCGCACGCCCTGGCCGCGGAGGGCTTCGCTACCGTGCATAGTGTATTCGCGTGCGTAAGGGCCTAGGTTAAAACCCGGCGGAGATTTGGGAGGGCGAGGCGGGCGAGGCTCCTGCCGAACCGGTGTTGCAGAAAACTAACGGAAAAGTCGGCGTTTGATACAGGGAACCTGGTCCCGCGGCTCGGCAGGAGCCTCGCCCGCCTCGCTCTCCCGGTCGTCGGCCAGTTCCCACATCGGGTGGAAACAAGTTCTACACCGCCCGTTCGCCATATGCCGGAACGAGTTGCAACCAACCGAGGATTCGATGCGGCTTCCAGGAACCCTTCCTTCGAACCCATGCTGGCGAAGCGAACCTGTCCTTGTCTTGTTCAAGAATCGCTCGAAAACTAAAGTAAACCCTTTCGGCTCGATTCGGCGAGGCGGCGACAGCATGCAGTACGACCCCACCAACCCTTTCATCGTTCAGGGCGACCGCACCATCCTGGTCGAGGTGGATAATCCGAAATACGCCGAGGCCCGCGACCAACTGGCTCCCTTCGCCGAACTCGAAAAAAGCCCCGAGCATATCCACACCTACCGCCTCACCAATCTCTCCGTCTGGAATGCCGCAGCCGCCGGCATGAAGGCGGACGCGATGGTCGAGACGCTGAGCAAATACAGCAAGTTTCCGCTCCCCGGCAACCTCTCCACCGACATCACCGAACTCGTCGGCCGCTATGGCCGCATCAAACTCACGCGGCATGAAGACAAGTTGCTGCTCATCTGCCCCGACAAGCCGCTGCTCGAAGAATTGGCCCGTCAGCCCAAGGTGAAGGAATACCTCGGCGAACGGCTCGCTACCGATCGCTTCCTCGTGGAACCTGCCCACCGCGGCGTGCTGAAACAAGCTCTTGTGCTCGTCGGCTATCCGGCCGAGGATCTCGCAGGCTACACCGAAGGGGCCGCGCTCGCGGTCGAACTGCGGCCCACGTCGCGAAGCGGAATGCCTTTCAATGTCCGCGATTACCAGCGCGAAGCGGCCGACATCTTCTATGCGGGCGGCGATGCTCGCGGCGGATCGGGCGTCGTGGTGTTGCCGTGCGGAGCGGGAAAGACGGTTGTCGGCATCACCGCCATGTCGATGGTGAAAAAGAATACGCTGGTGCTTACCACGAGCATCACGGCCGTCAAGCAATGGATCCGAGAAATCCTGGATAAGACGGACATGCCCGAATCCGACGTCTGCGAGTATTCGGGCGACGTCAAAAACATCGGCCCCATCACCGTTGCCACCTACCAGATCCTCACGCATCGGCCCGACAAGAAGGAAGAGTTCCCCCATTTCAAGCTGTTCGACCAGCGCGATTGGGGACTGATCATTTACGACGAAGTGCATCTTCTCCCGGCGCCCGTCTTTCGCGTGACTGCGCAGATTCAGGCACGTCGCCGCCTGGGCCTGACCGCGACGCTTATTCGCGAAGATGGCCGCGAAAGCGATGTGTTCAGCCTCATCGGGCCGAAGAAATACGATGTGCCGTGGCGCGAATTGGAAACGCAGGGTTGGATCGCGGAAGCGAACTGCACCGAAATCCGCGTCGCGTTGCCCGACGATATCCGCATGGATTACGCCGTGGCCGAATGGCGCATCAAGTACCGCATCGCCAGCGAAAATCCCGCCAAGGAAGAAATCGTAGGCCGCTTGCTGGAGCACTTCCGCGACAAGAACGTGATCGTCATCGGCCAGTATTTGGCGCAGTTGCGGTCGCTGCAGAAGAAGTTCGACATTCCGATGATCACGGGTCAGACGCCGAACGACGAGCGCGAGCAACTCTACGGCAAGTTCCGCCGCGGCGAAGCGAAGCAACTCATCCTCTCGAAGGTCGGCAACTTCGCGATCGACCTACCCGACGCCCACGTGCTGATTCAGGTTTCCGGCACCTTCGGCTCACGCCAGGAAGAAGCACAGCGGCTAGGCCGCATCCTTCGACCCAAGGCGAGCGGCGAGCAAGCCCACTTCTATACGCTGGTGACGCGCGACACCAAGGAACTCGATTTCTCGCACCATCGCCAAATGTTTCTCACCGAGCAGGGCTACACCTACACCATCATGGACGGCAGCGACATCGTCGGCGGCTGCGTGAAGCCGTCCGCCTACTAGAGGTTGTTTCGAAACCCCTGCCTTCCGTTTGCGGCTTAGCGTTCGGAATAAGCCCTGGTCTCGCTAGCCGCAAGCGGAAAACCTGCAGACGATTCCTCAAAACATGCGCTACGAACGCGAAATCATGCCGCTGATGCGCTGCACGCTCGCCGCCGGCGATTGGCTCTACATCCCCGGCGGATACTGGCGCCGCACGCAAGCCGCCGAAGTCGAATCCATCTCGCTGTCGATAGGCGTGCTTTCCCCCACGGGGATCGACGCCTTCGACTTTCTCCGCACCAAGCTGCTCGATTCGCTCCAATGGCGACAGCGTCTGCCGACCGCGGGCGAAGCGCAAGCAGCGACGGACGAGAACCTGCGGCAGCGCTTTCGCGAGATATTTGCCGCGCTGGCCGAAGATGCGGCGAAGACGCTGTCCCGCGACGAGTTCATCGATTCCTGGATCGCCCGCCAGCAATCCGCCATGACGCCGCCACCTTGATGCGTGCAGCGACCCCCGCTTGCGGCTTGGCGGTCCGAACCTGCGGATCGCCAAGCCGCCAAGCCGCAAGCGGGAATCGCTTCCTTCCATTCCGGCGCCGGGGCGTTATGATAGTCCGCGATTTCCATCTGCGAACGAACCCCAGGAGACTTCGGCGATGCCAACCAATGCCCCTCTCAATCGCAAGCTGCGCATGGGCCTGATCGGAGGCGGTCAGGGCGCCTTCATCGGTCGCGTTCACTCCATCGCGGCCGTGCTCGACAACCGGGCCGAACTCGTGGCCGGCGCCCTTTCGAGCGATCCCGCCCGCGCCAAGGCGTCCGCTCCCGATTACGACATCAAGGCGGAGCGGGCCTACGGCTCCGCCAAGGAAATGATCGAGGCGGAACTCAAGTTGCCGGCCGACAAGCGGGTTGATTTCGTCTCGGTCGCCACGCCGAACCATACGCATTACGAGATTTCCAAGGCATTTGCCGAGGCGGGCTTCAACGTCATCTGCGATAAGCCGCTCACCTTCGACCTCGCCCAGGCGGAAGACCTCGCGAAGGTCGTCGCCAAGTCGGGCGTCGTCTTCGGCGTCTCGCACAATTACACCGGCTATCCGCTCGTCCGCCAGGCTCGCGAGATGATCGCGGCCGGCGAACTCGGCGAGATCAATGCCGTGCGTGCCTTTTACATCCAAGGCTGGCTCCGCACCAAGCTGGAAGGCGAAGCTCAGAAGCAAGCGGCCTGGCGAACCGATCCGAAAAAGTCCGGGGCCGCCGGCTGCTTCGGCGACATCGCGACCCACGCCTACAACCTCGCCCGCTTCGCAACGGGTTTGATCCCCGATCAGGTTTCGTGCGTTCTGAAGACGTTCGTCGATGGCCGGGCGCTCGACGATTACGGGGCCGCGATGATCCGTTTCACGAACGGCGGCCTCGGCGCCGTCACCGCGTCGCAGATTTCGCATGGTCGGGAAAACGACCTGTGGATCGAAATCGACGGCACCAAGGGATCGCTGGAATGGCATCAGGAAGAGCCGAACAAGATGACCTACCGCGTGAACGGCAAACCGCACCAGATCTACACCCGCGCCGGCGGACCCTACCTCGGCAGCTTGGCGTCGAACTCGACTCGCACGCCGAGCGGCCATCCTGAAGCGTTTCTGGAAGCGTTCGCGAACGTCTACACCGCGGTCTACGACGACGTCATCAAGCGATCCGCGGGACAAGCGTTCGAGAAGAAGGACACGCTCTACCCCAACGTCGCCGACGGCGTGGACGGCATGAACTTCATCACCCAATGCGTCGCCAGCTCGAAGGAAGGCGGCCAATGGGTCGGCCTCAAGCATGAGCTTTGCCGCAAGTAGCAGGCGGTTATCGCTTCTATGTAGCCCTCTCGCTCCGCGAGAGGTACGCGGATGCATGCCATGCCGTTGCAAGCTTCGCTGCCGCTTACCTCTCGCGGAGCGAGAGGGCTACATAGAAGCAGGCAAAGGATCGCGCCATGCGACAGATCGGCAGACGTTTGCTCTGGATCGGCAATGCCCGCGACCTTTGCGACGTGCGGTCGATCACCGATGCGGAGATCGCTGCGGTCGTTGAACTGGCCGACAGCGAACCGCTCGCCTCGCTGCCCCGCGATTTGATTCGCTATGGGTGCAGCTGATTTCGCAACATGGTTTTCAAACTGCTTCCGTCAAGGTTAAGGGTTGATTCGTCAGCACCTTGACCCGTTGGCGTTTCTTCAGGCGATGCAGCGTTTTGCCTTCGAACCAAGCGACGTATTTTTGCCAATCGCCGTTGAGTTCGATGCAGCGCAGATGCAGCAGGGCTTCGGCTTTCGCTTGCGTCCAACGCATGCCGGCGCAATCGAAGCGTTCGCCCACCAGGTGGCGCACCGCTCCTTCCGCTTGACCCGACGCGATCACCAAATCCTTGGCGATCCATTCACCGTAACGCATCATGTCCAGACGTGGCTGCAGGTAGCCAAGGAGGCTCGCCAACGCCGTGCGTCGGCCTTTCGTGCCCGGCCCGTTCTTGGGCGTCTCCCGCAGCAGCTTTTCCAGACGTTCGATCAACTCCTGCGCTTGGCCCGCGTACACCAGCGTTTTGAGATCCTCCACCCACGCCTTCAATTCCGCGCTGCCTTCCTTGTGGAAGCGATGGCCCAACGCCCACAGTTTCTCCACCACATGGCACACATCCAAAGTATAGATCGCCTTCGGGAACAATGG
>JAIEPT010000147.1 GCA_019748295.1 Gemmataceae bacterium
TATGCGATCATGCCCGCAGCCTCAACCGAAGGTCCAGCCCAACCCGGACGTTATTTGTGAAACGGACCACTTAGTAGCGATCCGGATGGTCAATCCGGATCGCTAAGCCGCAAGCGGGGAGGCGATTGCAAATGGGGGTGAAGAACAATCGGACGCGTCCAGTTACGCGGAACGCCACGGAGGGCGTTCCCTACAGCACGTCATCTTAGCGAAGCGTTGCCGTGCCGGAGATCGGCACGCGCACTCGCCGCGGCGGGGTGGTATCCAGCTTCAGATACAGCACCGCGTCTTCGCCGAACGAGCCGGTCCACTTTTCGGGAGGAACGGTGACTTCGAGCGTCCAACGGGGGCGGGAAGCGGTTTCGTCCTTCGGCTTGATCAGCTTCGCCTCGATGAGGGACGGCGAGACGCTTTCGATGGAGAGCGGCGCCTTCTTGTCCGTCCACACGGGAACCTTCACGGTGATGCCGCTGGCGGCGCGGAACGATTTGAGATTGATGCGGCCGCGATCTTCGGAGGTTCCCACTTCCGCTTCGCCGCGGACGATACCGGCCACTGAGGGAGCGATTTCGGCGGCGGTATCGACGACCAGCAAAGCGACCGACTTGCGGAAGGGGCCGATCTCCATCTTCTTGTCCCCCTTCTCTTCATGGATGACGATCTTCACGTCGTAGGCCGACTTGACGCGTGTGGGGCGGTTGCGTTTGCGGAAGTCCTCTTCGATCTTCTTGCATTCCTCCGCCGACCTCGCCTTCATCGTCACCTCGGCAAGCGGGTCGGGATGCTCGACCTTCAGCTTGAACTCCTCGCGCGTCGGGGACCAGACGAAGAAGTTGGCCTCGGCCGATCCTTGCGGGGCGAGCAAGCCGATGTTTTCGGCGTCCGTCAAAAGGACCGCCGGCGGGCTGACGATGATCGGCACTTCGAGGTTGAATTGCGTTCGTTGCGACGGCTTGCCCCGCGGTTCGGCCCACATGTAGACGCTGAGCCGCAACCGCGAGCCAGGTTCCTTACGCCCGTTCCACGTCATGCGGAGGATGCCGTCCCCGTTGGACGGGACCATGATGCCGGACTTTTCGTCCACTTTCATCTCGGCCCAGGCGAGTTCGTCCGAAGCGAGCTTCATCGCGAAGGGATTGTCGGCAACTGCCTTCTTCACCGTTTCCGCTTGCTGGGCGTCGAGCAGCACCACCTTCATGGCGGTGCAATCGCAGCTCGGGCGCTGGAAACCGAGTTCGATCGGCTGATCAGAGGAGTTATGGAAGGGAAAATCGTAGAAGCCGGTCTCCCCCTTTTCCCATTCGAGCACATAAGGATCGAGGGGCTCTCCCTTTTCGTTGAGCTTCGTCTCTTCCCACACGGCTTTGACGCGGTCGAACTTGAGCGGGGATGGCGCTTCGGAGTTGTTGCCTTTGGAGGGCTGCACGGTTTCCGTCGGCCGTTTTCCGCTGAGGTTTTGGGAGAGCCAAGCGATGCCGCCGATCACCGCGACGAAGAGGGTGACGGGCAGCACGTAGGTGGTCAGCACCGATTTCTGCTTCGAAGCAGGCAGAACGGGGGCGGGCGATTCGTTGCCGCCGATCGGCGGAGCTGAGGGGAACGGTTTGGAGGCGAAGAAATCGTCGGAGGTGTTCGCCATGGCGTATCCGTGAGTAGATCGTGAGCCGATCAGGGTTAGCTCGCCCGTTTGTTCATCTCATCCCGAATGCGGGCGGCCTTTTCGTAGTCTTCCGACGCGACCGCTTTCTCGAGTTCCTCGGCCAAGGTCGCGCCGATGCCGTGCTTCTCGCGCAACTCCGCTTCGATCAGGCGAAGACGGTGAACCATGCCGTCTTCTTCCATCGCTTCTTCCGCACCGATGCCGAGGTAGAACTCGCGGATCTTGTCGAGACCCTGGCGAATCTCGTCCACCGCCTGGTCCGGCCGTTCCTTCTCGATCTGCAATGCGGCCGCCGCCTGCGTGCGATGGAACAGAACGAAGGGCCGATACTGCTCGTGCGCCTGGGCGAAGTCCTCATTCGGCGAGTGATCGCGGACGAAATCCATGAACGCCAACGTGTGGTCCGAGTCGGCGATCGCCCGCGGATAGTTCCGCAAGGCAAGCCAGCAGACCCGGCGATGGTAATACTGCAAAAACTCCCGGTCCGCCTCGCGACACTGCTCTTCGTCGAGCGCGAACTTGTCGTTGCGGCGAGCGAGCGCGCGAACGTATCCGAGGTAATGCGGATAGCCTTTCGGCTTTTCCCCGTCGGGGCGTCCGGTCAGTTCCATCTGCATGACGCCGAGGTCGATCCGCATCTGCAAAACGGATCGACCATCCGATGCATCCGCGAGCCGAGCCTGCACGGTCCCGGGTTCGAACGCCCAGTTTCGCAGGACGCCATCAATGTCAAGTTTCACTACGCACGCCTCACGCTGAAAGATCGCAGCCGGAAGAAACGGCCGATAATGCATGAACCCGTCATCGAGAATCGGAGCAACCAACATACCATCTTATGCTTCGCCAGGGAGGGGCGCAGCAGAGAATGCGAGCGGATTCCAGTTCGCTTTGCGAAGAAGGGCATGGTAAACTGAACACGCCATGAAACGCATCATCCGCCTCGCTTTGGTCTGCATCTTCACGCTCGCAATCGGGGCGGGTCCGCTTCTTGCACAAGAATCGGAAGACACCGCCAACCACGTCTCGCACGGCGGCGATTACGTGGTCGCCTTCTTGCTGATGCTGCTGATCCTTTTCCCCGTCTGCAAGCCGAGTCGGCCCTTCTGATATGACCACCGTCGTCGACGTGTGCCGATCGCTCGAAACGCTCGCCCCGCTCCATTTGGCCGCGGAGTGGGACAACGTTGGTCTCTTGGTGGGCGGTCGGAATGCTTCGGTCGAGCGGGTGATGGCCTGTCTTACCGTGACGCCGGCGGTCGCGGACGAAGCGATCCGTGAACGGGTCCAACTCGTCGTAAGCCATCATCCGGTGCTGTTTCGGCCTACGCAAAAACTGGTCGCTTCGAACAGCGAAGGCGGGATGCTGCTGCGGCTCATTGCCGCGGGGGTTGCGATCTACAGCCCGCACACCGCCTGGGACAATGCCCCCGGCGGCATCAACGATGGTCTCGCTCGGCGATTAGGTTTGACCGATGTCGTGCCGCTGCGGCCGATCGAAGTGCCGGCTCAATGCAAGATCGTCGTCTTCGTGCCCGATGCTGATCTTGGGAAAGTTTCCGACACCTTGTTCGCGGCGGGAGCGGGTGTGATCGGGCAGTATTCGCAGTGCAGCTACCGCCTTGCGGGCACGGGAACCTTCTTCGGTTCGGACGCCGCCAATCCGACGATCGGCGAAAAAGGCCGGCGCGAAGAGGTTGCGGAGTGGCGACTCGAAGTCGTCTGCCCCGCCGCATGCGTCAACGAAGTAGTGCGGGCCATGCGGCGAGCCCATAGCTACGAAGAACCCGCCTTCGACGTTTATCCGCTTCGCGGCGACAGCAGTCGATTCGGGTCGGGACGCCTCGGCAACCTGCCGGAAGCGACGACGCTGGGAGAGTTGGCCCGCCGCACGCAAATGGTGTTGCAGTCGGCCAGCATGCAAATCGTCGGCGATCCGAATCGAACGGTGCGACGCATCGGCTTAGCCTGCGGAGCCGCGGGGGAGTTTCTGAAGGATGCTCAGCGAGCCGGGGCTGACGTGTTTCTGACGGGGGAACTGCGTTTCCACGACGCGTTGGCCGCGGAATCCTCAGGGGTCAGCGTGCTCATCCCCGGGCATCACGCAACGGAGCGTCCGGGCGTCGAGGATCTCGCCGCTCAGATCGCGTCCCGGCACACTGAGTTGGAAGTCTGGGCAAGCAGAGTTGAGGCGGACCCGTTGGCGAACCTTTAGGATTTTGTCGATTTTTCCGGTCTTTTTGTAATTGGTTCCTTTGTCATCCGAATCCGATCGAGTCGAGCGGCTGCATCTAAAGGATTCGCCTTCATCAGGTTGTGGAACGAACCGGTGCAAAGCTTGACCTCGGCATATCGTTCGCTTTGGAGGTTGTGTCGGCATGACGCCGACGCCTGTGCATGGATGCGCGGGAAGCGGGTTCGAAGGAGCGAGAAGGCATGAAGGCGATCGTCTGGTCGGCGGCGTTTCTAATCATTGCGGCTTGCTGGGGTTGGCGTGGGGGACTTCTGTCCACTCCCGCGCGGGCGCAAACTCAAGTCTCAGCCGCGGTCCCTGTCGATGAGTTCAACAGCGACGAAGCCCTGCGTCACCGCACGTGCCAGCCCATGCACTGGAAAGACGTGTTCGTTCCGACGCAGTTCTAGATTCCGACAAAACTTTGTCGGCTCGACGCTCGTCTTTGGAAAGACGAACCTTGCGACTCCTTTGAGGACCATGACATGTGTCGAGCCTTTTGGCATTCCGCGCTCGGCGGACTGCTCTTCCTCGCCTCGGCTGCCTCTTCCCAGGCGGCCTGCTGCTATTTCTCCGCGAAGAACGCGGACATCCTGCAGCCCGCTCAAAAAGTCTTCCTGACCTACGACCCGGCCGAGAAGGTGGAAACCTTCACGGTTCAGCCGAAGTTCGAAGGGAACGCACTCGACTTCGGCATGGTGATCCCCACGCCGACGCAGCCCAAGCTGCACGAGATGCCTCGCGATTTCTTCAAGCATCTCGCCGTCTACACGATCCTCAAGAAACGGGAATTTCCTCACTCCAAACTGCTGCCGATCTTCGCTCCCCCTCCGGGCGTGATGCCTGCCAACGGCGCGGTCTACGCGACGGCAGGCGCGGAGCCAGCCAGCCCAGCGGCGATCGCGCCTCCTCCGGTGCGCGTCTTGGAAGCGGGCCTTGTCGGCTCGCTCGATTACAAGATCATCGAGGCGGATCGCGCGGATGCTCTTTTCTCATGGCTCAAGGACCACAAGTACAGCTACTCGGGCGATGAAGCATCGCTGAACTTCTATGTGCAGAAGAAGTGGCTCTTCACGGTGATGAAGATCGACACCATGCAGATGAAGCGGAACAAGGACGGCGCCTTCGCCGGCGAAGTGACGCCCACGCGCTTCCAGTTCGCCAGCGAGAAGTTCATCTATCCGCTGAAAATCACGCAGATCAGCGTGAAGGATAAGACCGAAGCCCTCTTCTATGTCCAGGCCCCCTACAAGTGCGACCTGCAAGGCGACTTCAGCTACCAGATGACGTGGATCCCGATGCTGCAAGCCGGCAGCGGCTGCATGCCGAGCGGTCTGCCCGGCGGCGGCGGAGAATGGCTCAAGGATTTCCAACCGCAACAACAAGTGCTGCTGCAGCGAGCACAAGGACTCGGGTTCAACTTCGTCGCCGGCCAACGGCCCCAACCGGGCAAGGGCGGACGCATCCCGACGACGATGGAATGGGCTCGCAAGCTCTCGAAGAGCGATGTCCAAGTTGTGCGGTCCGAAGCGCCGTACTCCGAGAAGGCGCCCAATGTGGACGAAGGCTTCACCCAAGCGGATGTGAATGATCCGCAGCGCCGTGAGGCGATCTTCAAGGTCATCAATGCTCGCCTGAACAAATCGCGTCAGGAACGGCCCTTGGGCTACCTCGTCCGTGAAGCCCCGAAGGAAGACGTCGCCGCCCTCGCACAACTTGCCGGACACCTGCAAGAAGGCAAGTTCGTGACGAAGTTCCGAAAGATCTTCCTGAAAGACGAGATGAACGAAGACTTGGTCATCATCCCCGCTCGTTACAACGATGCGGAAGACAAATCGGAGTACGAGGAAATCCTCCCCGTCTCCCCACCGTGATCTGAGAAAACCCCAAGCCCAGGGGCGAGCGCAGCGAGTTCCTGGGATCGCTGCGAGAGAGAGTAGAGATAAGAGATTGGAAAGTAGAGAAGAAAGCAGACGGCTTCCCTACTCTCTACTTTCTCAGGTCTACTCTCTCGCGCAGCGATCCCAGGAGTTCGCTGCGCTCGCCCCTGGGCTTGGCGGATGGTTCATGCCGCGATGCGTTGGATGCGACGTTGCAAGATGATGCGGCCCGTCGCGAAGAGCAGGCCAAGGGCGCACCAGGTCACCGTGCCGTACGACAGAACCAGGTCGCCGCGTTTCGTTCCGATGATTCCCTTCGCGGTCAACGTGCCCAGCAGAATCTGCATCAGGAGCACGGCGCCGACGAAGCGGTCGCGCTTTCGCCACACGTAATCGGCCAGGCAAAACGCCATCGGAAACAGCATCACCGCGAAATGCGTCTTGATGCTCGTCGGCGACAGCAGCACCATGCCGAGCAACACCGCGGACATTTGACCGAACAGGATCGTCGGCGCTTCCGCGACGTCCGCTTGATCGGTCCATTTGCGACGGCAAACCCAACCAAGCCAGCCGAGAACGGCGAGTTGGCCCGCCATAATCAGGTACTTCAGCACCCGCCGATCGAGGTGCACGAGGTGCATGTCGAACTTGGCGGTGTGGATGACTTTCCCATCATCGTCGATGTACGCGGAGCGCGGCACATGGGTGAAAAGTCGGTGGAAGGTGCCTGGGATGCTTTGGTTCCAAAGCGTCCACGCGTCCCATGCTTGCGATGCGTCCGATTGAGCGCTTTCGCCGATTTCGATCTTGCGGATGAAGACCTCGTACCACGTCTGAATCCATGGCCTGCCGTCGTTCGCTCGGTACAAAGCGTCCGGCAAGAATGTGAACGCCCCCCCCGCGACCAGCATCGAGGCAACCGCCGACCCGCGGCGCTGCCAGACCCAGATCGGCGCGTAGAGCAGGGGCGTGCATTTGAGCGCCGCTCCCAGTCCCACCCAAACGCCCGCGGCCCATTCGCGATTGCGGCACAGCATCTCGATGCCTAGCGCACACGCGGCGAAGACCAGCAAGTCGTGGCTCTGATTCTCGAGCGGCGACAGCATGTGCCGTGCGGCGATGACGGCGAGCATGATGCCGAAGATGCGCACCAGCCGCGGCGGCGCCTCGGCAGGAATCATCGGGCCCACGCGTCGAATCAGCACCCAAAAAATCACGCCCAGAGCCGCGAGATTCATCCCGTACCACGCGATTCCCTGGGCCGCCTTCGGCCAATCCAGGATCGGCACGAACGGAACCGCGAACAATACGGGATAGGTAAATGCACGCTCGGTTCGCGAATCCATCTCGCTCGGATATCGATGCACCTTCTCGCCCGCCACGTAACGGCGGGTGCCGATGAGATACACCTCCATCTCGTTTTCGCGAGCCCGGGTGACGAATGGAATGCCCAGCAGCACGATGAGCGTAACGACAATGACCGAGAGCAGGATCTTCTGCCAAGGAAGCAGAATGGGCGGACGCGGTTCGGACATGGCGGGCCTCCCTGGAGAAACATCGAATCCGCCCTAGGAGACGGAAAGAGACTTAGAGCGGAAGGAACTAATTTACGCTCCCTCTCCCTTCGGGAGAGGGTTGGGGTGAGGGTCTGGCTTGAAACCAATGGGGGCTTTGGCCCTCACCCCCGGCCCCTCTCCCGGACTCTCCCGGGGACTCCCGGAGGGAGAGGGGAGCAATGCGAATGCGTAAAGCTCGCTTCGCCGCAGGGCGATGAAGCGAGCGTATAGCGAAACCAGCGGCGAAAAACCAGCGAACCTGGGTTAGCGCGGCAGGAGATCGTCGCGGTAGAAGCGAGTCGTTTCGTCGCGGCTCACGGCTTCCGTCATGCCTTCAGCTCGCACCTGGGCCCGGAATCGGCCATCGCCCGCCAGCTTGCCGCGGACCACGACGCGGAAGATCAGATCCGCACGCGGCGCCAGGCGAGCGGCCGGTTCGAAGATCACGGTGCGGCCTTCGATGCGGTGCTTGAGCCCCGCGATGCAGCGAGCGTCTTTCAGATCGCCTTGATCAGGGAGGGTGCAGACGAGTTCGATGTTCGTCTCCACCTTCGTGCCTGCATTCAGCACGCGGATTTCGTACGCCGTCTCGCCGTTGACTTCGACGGGGTCGTCCGTGTCGGCCACTTCCATGACCAGCGAGGAAAGCCCTTCGACGCGGGTGCGGACGTCGGTTTCGTTTTTCACGCCGCGAGCGCTCACGGCCTGGAACGGCAGATGAAACTCGCCGGCTGTGGTCGGAATCAGTTCGACGGACAATTCGCGCGATTGACCCGGCATGAGGTCGCCAACCGTCCACACGACCTGGCGACTGGCCTCAAGGTATCGACCGCCGGCCGTGGCGGTCTGGAACTTGAAGCCGACCGGAACCGCCTGCGTGACGACAACGCCGGCCGCCGGCGCGGTGCCGGGATTCGCGACCTTGGCGACATACTGGGCGGGCCGTTCGACGTAGCGGAGCTTGGGGCCCGCCACGACGACGTCCAACCGCGGCAGAATGATTTCGGTCTGTGCCTTGGTTTGAGCGGTAAGGTTGCCGTCGGCCACGGCGATCAGCGTGATGTGCTGAGCCCCGGAACCGCGGGCCATGCACTGCACTTGCATGGTCTTGCTTTCCTTCGGCTCCAAATGGCCGACGTCCAGCTCAAAGCTTCGGCCATGCGGATGATCAAGGCCTTCCGGCAACATCGCCCGGACCTTCACGTTTCCAGTCACCCCGTCCCCTGGATTGGTGACGTCAAACGCAACGACGACCGACTCGCCTTGTAGCGACTTTTCCTGGGCACGGGCCTGGATTTGCAGCAAGGGTTCGCGGAACTGCACTACTTGAGTGGTGGTGGCCGCAAACGACACCGTGGCCGGGAAGGTGAGGCTGCCGCGAAGCGACGACACGAGCGTGACGTCGATGCGGCGAAAACTGCCGGCGGGAATCGAACCGACTTCCCATGCGAGTGCTTGCTTGTCCTGCCGCGCGGCGGGTTCGCTCGCCTTCAGCGAGACGCCGGGGAGCAGGTTGTGGCGCACGACGACATTCTGCACGCCGATGGCGCCGTGGTTCTTGACGACGATCTGGCACGCCAGCGGATGATGGAGCCGGGCGTTTTGCGGCGCGACCCACTCGATGCTCACGGTCGGCTCTTGCTTGCCCGGCTTCGGGTCGATGGCGGGGCTAAGATCAAGACGGGCGGACGGATCGACGAGGAGCGGAGCGCTCGGACCTTGTTCAGGGATCAGGACGCTCTTGTCCTTCGGATCGAATTTCGGCGTCAGTTCCAGGGAGGGGGCGCCGGCGACGGGGGGGATCGTAGGCGGGATCGGCAGCGTCGTCTCGGGCGCGCTGACGATCGACGGAAGGGGGGGAGCGATCTTGTTGCTGACCGTCGGAGCCATGTTGACGATCAACGGAAGATTGCCCTGCATCGGAAAGAGCGCCGGCGGCATCGGCGAAACGCCGGGCGCGGACGATGGCGTCGCGATCGGCGGCAGCGGATTGGGAACTGCGCCCGCGGAGGGCGAACCCGCGGAGGGCGAACCCGCGGAGGGCGAACCCGCGGAGGGCGAACCCAACGGCGGCAGCATGGGCGGGGTCGTCGCCGGCGGCAAGTCGGGCTTGCTTCGAGGCGCCTCGTGAGGCAATGGCCGAGCCGTCCCTTGTCCGCGCACGTGCTGGACCACCAACCCTGCGGCCAAGGCACAGCATGCGCCCGCCGACCACCACCACATTCGCTGGTTGAGCATCATTTCCCCCGCTGAATCGAACGGCGCTTCCCCCGAAGCGGGCCCACTCTGCCTCACCCCCTGAGGTCTAGAGAGGGCGGGACAATAACACTCCCTATCCGCACGTCAATAGTTCTTTTTTGACCGTCTGGGTGGATGAATTTCTTGCTCTTGCGGCGCCGCCTTTTGCCGCGTTTGCCTCAATTCGCATTCGTCGCACAAGTTGCCATGAACCTCGATGTGCGGTGTTGGGATTGCCGAACGCGCTGTTCGGGTCTTCCCCGCCTCGCCCTCCCAATCTTCGGCCAGGTCTCATATCGAATTCGAATCAAGGCCTAACAGCTATCCCGCCCCGGGGATTGCATCATCGGGCCGATGCTTCTGGTTGCTTTCGTGCTGAATGATGCTGATCTTGCCTTCAGGTTCGAGGCGTGCGGCTTTCACTTTGCGGATATCTTCGATCCCTTGCAAGCGAAGCTGGCTTAGGGCGAGCGGCAGGAGATAGTCTAGCTCCCTCTCCCTCGGGGAGAGGGTTGGGGTGAGGGCGCCTTTTCTTTCGCACAACGTCAGAGCCCGAGCGCCAGCGAGGGTTTCGGAACATCCCGAGGCGATCACGCGAAACCCTCGCTGGCGCTCGGGCTCTGAAATTCCGCAACGGCCCGTCGCACGCCCTTCTGCTTGCCTCAAGGAGCCGCGCACGCAGTAAGCGGCCGGGAGCGTCCCGCAAAACCGCTTACTTCGTGCGCGGCTGTGCGTCGTGTAGGTGTTGATGATCCTGTGGGTGCGAGACCCATGCTGGTAT
>JAIEPT010000256.1 GCA_019748295.1 Gemmataceae bacterium
GTCCGGGCCGACTCGTGGTTCGCCATCGCCTGGGCCTTCTCCAGCGTGCCCCCGTGTTCGAGGTAGTTCGTGATGGCGGTCGCCCGGAACGTGTGGCAGCCGATCTTCGTGGCAATCCCCGCATCGGCCGCCCGCCGCTGAACCGTCCGGTAGACATCCCGCCGCGTCATCCGCCGGGCCGACAGCGCCCGCGTCTTCCCGACCGCCGTTCGGAACAGGGGCGACCGCTTCTCGTCGCGGAGGCCGGACGTATCCAGGTAGGCGTCGAGAAACTCCTCGGCCTTGTGGTGGGCGGGTAGCTCGTGAAGCTTGCCGCCCTTCTCGTGCAGCCGTAACCACCACCGCTTCCCCTGCGGGTAGTAATCTTCGACGGCCATTCCGACGACCGCGCCGACGCGGGCGAACCCGTAGACCATCACGGCGATGAGCGCCCGGTCCCGCAGCCCGACGACGTTCGACGTGTCGATCCGCTCGATGAGGTGCCGGGCCTCCTGCTCGGTCAGCACCGGCGTCTTGCCCTTCTTCGCCGAATAGGACGGCCCGCGGACGGCGGCGGCCGGGTTCATCTCGACGACCTGGCCGACCACCAAATAATCGAACAGCATCCGCACCGCGGCGAGGTGCTGCTTGACCGTCGGGGCGGCGTGGCTCCGGGTCAGCAACTCGACGTAACCGGCGACGTGGACCGGGCGAATCCGCGACAGGCTCAACCCCGCCGCCTCGGCCCACGCGAAGAATTTGCGGACGGCGAGCAGGTACGCCGACCGGGTATTCGTGTTCCGAATCCGGGCGGTGAAGAACTCGACGAACTTCTCCTCGGCCCGCGGGCCGTTCTCGCCAAACAGAGCGGGGACGTTGGAGTCAGCACGAACGACGACGGGAAATGGGGGGACGGTGGTTTCCATACCTGCCAGCCCTAGCACAATCTTTGGCGGATCATAATGTCCTTTATGGGGCATGATTCATTGCCGTTTGCCTGGGAGTCGCGGCTTACTCACCGGCAGTTTTTGGGAGAATCCTGACCGCTGGTTCTGACTGCCAGAAAAATCGGTCCGCGCAGAGTTGACCGGCCGACCTGCTGTGCCACCACTTTCGAGCCAACGGCGCAACCATTTGTGGGGATCGGCCTTCCAGTAAGGATGGGTAAGATAAGCAGTCCGGCAGCGGGGTGGGGCAGGTGGACAAACCGGAGGTGTTTCCTCGCGGCCTTCTCGAACGCAGAACGGAGGAGAAATGATGTGAAAACACGATTTGACGGCAGATTCGATGCCACTCTTGCCGCTCGGGTTGTCCGGTACTAAAATTCCTAGACTTCTCGTGGCCAGTCCTGCCGGGGCATCGCATGACTTCCGCTGATCGTCCGCTTCGCCTTGCGCGGGTCAGCTCACTCTCAGCCGAGGTTGAGGGTGAGCTAGAAAAGCGCAAGTCACCCGCTACGGTGCTCGACCAAATGCGAAAGAGCGCTCTATCCGACTCATCTTCATCGGTCGCGTGAGCGTAGGTAAGACGACGGCTATTTGTCACCTTGTGGGCTTAACTGCCGAGCGAGACAAGAAAAAGCCAACAAAGTCTGACCCGGAACGCATCGTGCGCGTCACCGAAGACATGATGGCGACCGGCTCGGGGTTCACGACGCTCTGCGAAGTCGTGGTCAAACCCAGCGACACGAACAAGTTCGAGATTGACCCCTATCCCCGTCAAGAAGTCGAGCGTACTATCGACGACTTCTGCATGAATACATGGGTAAAGGTTCATCCCGATAGTGTGGACGCCGGACAAAAGGGTGCTGGTGGGGAGCCAGTGAGCTTTCCCAGTGAACTCGTTCGGGCTGTCCGAAACATGGTGAAGTTGCCGAGCGGCGACCGTAAGGAAGATGACGCGGCGATCAAGCTGGCTCGCGAGTTCAGGCGGACGAGTTCGAGCAGTATCAAGCACGTGTGGTCGAGCTTGCCAACCTCGACGCTCGAACTCAAACGGTGTTCGCCTGCCCCCCGGAGGAGTCCGACCCGAAGGCGTGGATTAAGAAAACCTTTGACGACCTAAACCTCGCTCGCCTCGATACCGTTTCGATTCCCCGCCAGATTGCGCTTCACGTTGATGCCAAGCTGCTTTCTCCGCACATGTCCCGTGTATCGGCGGTGGTTGATACTCGTGGTGTCGATGCCTCGCAGTTCAACCGGGAAGACTTAGACCGACACATCCGCGACGACAAGAGTGCTCTGTGCGTACTCACCGAGCGGTTCGGCACCGTGCCCACCGAAGTAGCCCCGCTGCTCGCCCGCCACGTGACGCCTGAATCGCCCCTCGCGCTGTCCAAGTTCGTCCTGCTCGTCGTCCCACGGGGCAGCGAGCCGGAAAACACGCAGGCCGAGAATGGTCCGATTGGAGACCGTGAGAAAGGAATCGAGTATCGGAGGATGCAAGTCGAGGAAACGCTGGCTGGGCGTGGAATCAACGGGATGAATCTCCTCTTCTTCGACCCGCTGTTTCATTTCGAAGCGGGGCAGGACAACCGTGTGAAGGGGGACAGCGATACGTCCGATATTCAGGCCGAACGCGATGAAGTTTGGAAGGCATTCTCGGCTGCAATCGCGCAACGAGAGGACAAAGTCTGGCTGCGAGTCGAGCAGATCGGAGACAGCCTCAAGAAGATCCGCGAGGGTAAGGGTCTCGACGACGCCGAAGAAGCGTTGGTCAAAGACACGCGGCCAAAGATTGCTGAATACCGTCACGTGCCCCTGACTAACGCGGATCGCTTCCTGGAAGAATATCGAGCGCTATGGGCAGGCCCGGCGAAACGTCCCGCCCCCTCACTCCGGGCAACGAACAACCGTTTTGGAGTCTATCCCCACAAAGATATCGACATCTATTACGATGCGGTACCGATCACTGAATCACTCGTCCGCAAGGCGTATTCCGGGTCGAAGGAAGCCGTTTTGGGGATCATCCGCACCGTCAATAAGAGTTCGAAGGAGGGGTCGGAATTCCGGGCACTGGTCGGCGTGCTCGAAAAGCGGGTGGACTCGTCCTTTGAAGAGATGGTCCGAGGTGTCGCGTCCCACATGCAGGATTACCTGTCGAAGACAGTCTTCTTCCCGCCGAACTCCACGAACCAATTCTGGAACGAAGTGCAAGGACGATATGGAAAAGGTAGCGGTTACCGTGAAGACGTGCTGACGATGTACGAGGATCAGCTCGACGGGCACGAAGAAGAACTCAAGAGCGTGGCACTGGGGCACTGGCAATCGTTCGTAATCGATCCGGTCCTGGAGTACCTCCGGTCCTGGAGTACCTCCGGTCCTGGAGTACCTCCGGTCCTGGAGTGCCTCCGGTCCTGGAGTGCCTCCGGTCCTGGAGTACCTCCGGTCCTGGAGTACCTCCGGTCCTGGAGTACCTCCGGTCCTGGAGTACCTCCGGTAAGGAGGACACGGTGGCAACGACCCTTGAAGTGCCCTGCCATCGCTACTTGGGCAACGAGCTAGTCGCACGTTTGACCGTCGAGCCGGGTGTTGTGTTCTGCCCGCTTCGCCGGGGGCATTACAGTCTTACTCCCGAAGAATGTGTCAGGCAGGCTCTCGTATGGTTCCTTGTCGAAGGGGCCGCGAGCGCGCCAATGTGGCGCAACCGACTCCGCTTCCTCGTCGAACGATGCTCGCTCGACGTGTCCGCCTTTCATAGCCGTGGGCAGGGTGAGGCTCGTTTCTTGCCGCATATGCCCGTCGTTATATTTGAAACTAAACGTATTGAGCGGGACTCGGACGACGACGTTGGGACTGATACACAGCTCCAGGGTTACATGATCAGGGAGCGGTGCCGTTCAGGGTTCATCTTCAACGGCCGTTAAGCTGCTTGGATGACACTTATCGGCGATTTTACGGCTCCTGGTTGGACGAAAACGCCAATAGCGGATTTGTCCGATGCCGAGGTCCGGATCTCTCAGGCCGCCGATGATGTGGCTCATCAGGTGTCGGCTTTTGAAAGCATGGTTTTGCGAGCCGCGAACCCCCTTCACCCGCAACCCGCCCGCCGTAGAATTCCAATGCTGAAATGCCGTAATCCACGTAATCCACTTACCCGGAAGAGCTTTCAACGCATCCTCGACACATCTGCAACGCTGCCGAAACACGGGGGTAGTAAGTCGCTGCACCTGGTTGATTTCTATGACCTACAGGACAGGTCTCGGGTGGGCACAGGGTGGGCAGCACTGGCCACGCAGAGCCACTGCAGTAGAAATGTTTCTGCTACTTGATCCGGGTGAAAACACCTGAAAATCAAGGCAGTCCAACGAAAATCGAGTGCAGGATCGCTACAAGGCCAACGTTGCCGAAATAGCTTCGAATCCTATAACGCCCACTCGGTACAAAGCCTGTCAGCCGAAAGACTTGCGACTTTACCTCCCGACGTTCGGGAGAGCGGCAAAGTGTCAGGATTCCTTGGAAGGTTCCAAAGAACCTTGAGGAAACCATGCCGCGTCCTCGCAAGTCCGTTCCTTCCTACCTCCTCCATCAGCAATCGGGCCGAGCAAGAATTGCGGTTTCCGATCACCTCGGGCGGCCAAAGCAGATAATGCTGCCCGGCGACTTCGACTCGTCGCAAAGCTTGACGGAGTACGAGCGTTTGCTCGGACTGCTGCGTGCAAACGGCGGCATACTTCCCCCACCCTCGTCCGGCGCGGATCTGACCGTCCATGAGTTGGTTCTCGCCTACATGGAGCGCAAGGTCGAGGCAGAATACGTCGATGCCGACGGCTGCCCCACAGGCGAACAAGAGTGCCAGCGCGAAGCGATTCGCCCTTTGCTCCGGTTCTACGGGAGCATCCCCGCAAGAATCTTCGGGTCGCTCGAACTAAAAGCCATTCAGAAAGCCATGGCGCACGGGGCGTGGCTCACTTTCGAGGAATGCGAGACTCGTCGCAAACACAAACGGCCGATCGGCTGGTGCCGCGCCAGGATCAATCGCAATATGGGGCGAGTTCGCGCCCTCTTTCGATGGGCGGTGAGCGAGAAGCTTGCGACGCCCATGCAATTGGTCGAGTTGCAGTCGGTCGAGCCGATGAAGCGGGGACGAGGCGTCCGCGAAACGGAGCCGGTTCTTCCGGTCGATCCCCACGCCGTCGAAGAGACCCTCGGCACAATGCCGCCGCATATCCGCGACATGGTCCTTTTTCAACTTCGCACAGGCGCTCGGCCAGGCGAAGTCTGCGCCATGCGTTTTCGCGACATCGACAAGTCTGGTGACGTTTGGGTCTACCGGCCACGGACCCACAAAACTGCGCATAGGGGGCACGTTCGGGCCATTGCGATTGGTCCCAAGGCTCAGGACGCCATCCGCCGTCATCTCGACTTTGCCGCGTCGGACGAGCATGTTTTCAGCCCGCGTCGCCAGCAGGCAGAAATCAACGCCGCGAGGCGGGCGTTGCGAAAGTCGCCGGTACAGCCTTCGCAGTTCGACCGCAGCAAGGAGGCGCCTCTGCGCCAGCCTGCGACGAAATTTTCTTCTCACGCCTACGCCCGCGCTGTCGCCCGTGCCTGCAAGAAGGCTGGCGTGCCGCGCTGGCACCCACACCAGCTGCGCCACACGGCGGCCTTGCTGATTGAACGAGAGCAGGGAGCCGAAGCCGCGCGGGCGACGCTAGGTCACCGGACGCTGAACATGACCCTGCACTACGCGGGCATCGACCTGCGGCCCGCGGCGGACGTGGTGGCGAAGATGGGGTAGCCAAAGCTCCTCGCCTCGGGACCCCCATGGACCCCGGGGCGTTTTTCGTTTTCGGACCGCGGGCGGGATCGGTTCGATCTACTATGCGATTCGCACTAACGAAAGTGGACGACCCCATGAAATCAAACCCACCCCCTATTCCCTTGGCATTCCCTATTTCGCGAGTATCTTGGCCCTTTTCCGTTCGAGTCCACCTGCAACTGGCGAGCCCGCGTTCTGGGAGCAAGCGGTGGGTTTTATCCATTCGGGAATCCATGGACCAAGCTGCTCATAACAAGATCGTTTCCTTCATCTGGGGAATCGCCGACGACGTGTTCCGCGATCTGTTCGTGCGGGGCAAGTACCGCGACGTGATTCTGCCGATGTGCGTGCTACGCCGGCTCGACGCCGTGCTGGAACCGACAAAGAAAGCCGTGCTCGATACCAAGGCGATGCTCGATAAGGCCGGCATCACGGAACAGCGGGCCGCGCTCTGCGGGGCCTCCGGCCAGGCGTTCTACAACACCTCGCAATTCACGCTCCGCGAACTCAAGGCACGTGCCAACCAACAGCAACTCAAAGCCGACTTCGAGGCTACCTTGATGGCTTCTCTGCGAACGTGCAGGACATCCTCACCAACTTCGAGTTCCGCAACATCATCCCGCGGCTCTCGAAGGCCGACGCGCTCGGCACCATGATCGCCAAGTTCCTCGACCCGGAGATCAACCTCAGCCCAAACCCGGTGCTCAACGGCGATGGCAGAGTGAAACACCCGGCGATGGACAACCATTCGATGGGCACGGTGTTCGAGGAACTCGTCCGCAAGTTCAACGAAGAGAACAACGAAGAAGCGGGCGAGCACTGGACGCCCCGTGACGCCGTCAAACTCATGGCGAATCTCATTTTCCTGCCTGTCGCAATGGCCATCGAATCCGGCTCATACCTCATTTACGACGGTGCGCTTGGCACCGGCGGCATGCTCACGGTCGCGGAAGAAACGCTGAAGGAACTCGCCAAGGCGCGCGGCAAGGACGTCGTCACGCACCTCTACGGTCAGGAGATTGACCCCGAGACGTTCGCCATCTGTAAGGCGGATATGCTGCTCAAAGGCGAAGGCGAAAACGCCGATCACGTCGTCGGCGGTGCCGAATGGTCAACGCTCTCGCACGACGCCTTCCCGGCCCGCGAGTTCGACTTCATGCTGTCCAATCCGCCCTACGGCAAGAGTTGGAAGAAAGACCTCGGCGACATGGGCGGCAAGGACGGCATGCGCGACCCGCGCTTCAAGGTCATGCACAACGACGAGGAATTGAACCTCGTCACCCGTTCCAGCGATGGCCAACTCCTTTTCCTGGCCAACATGGTCAGCAAGATGAACGGCAAAACGAAACTCGGCAGCCGCATCGCTGAGGTTCACAACGGCTCGTCGCTCTTCACCGGCGACGCCGGCCAGGGCGAGAGCAACATCCGCCGCGGGATCATCGAGAACGACTGGCTCGAAGCGATCGTTGCGCTGCCGCTCAACATGTTTTACAACACCGGCATCGCGACCTATATCTGCGTGCTCTCGAACGCGAAGGCCAAGCCGGCAGGGCAAGGTTCAGCTCATCGATTCCACGCAATGGTTCAAGCCGCTTCGCAAGAACCTCGGCAAGAAGAACTGCGAACTCTCGCCTGAGGACATCCATCGAATCTGCGATGTCTTCATGAAGTTCCAGGAAACCGACCACTCGAAGATCTTCCCCAACGACACCTTCGGCTACCGCAAAGTGGTTGTCGAACGCCCGCTGCGGCTGCACAGCCAGATCACACCCAAGGCCATCGCCTCGTTGCGGGCCTGCTCCGGCGACGAGATCATCCGCTGCGAACTCTACGACCGCTTCGGCGATACGCTCTTCACCGACTTTGCCAAGGTCCGGGCCGATGTCGAGAAAGCTCTGAATGAATGGGGTGCGGACGACGATGCCGAGGAGGACGACGAAGACGGCGACGAAGCTCCCGCGAAGAAGGGCCTGCCCGAGAAGAAGAAAAAGAGGCTGCTCGACGCCAAGACCTGGGAACGCGATGGCAAGCTCGTTGTGGTGGCCACCGCACTGCGGAAGGAACTCGGCGGCGACCTATTTGAGAATCACAACTTCTTTCGCGACGATGTCGAGAAAGCCCTCAAGAAGCTCGAACTCAAGCTGACCGGCCCGGAGTTAAAAGTCTTCCTGAAGGCCGTCAGTTGGCGCGACGAGACGGCCTCGCCGGTCGTCGCCAAGGTCCACAAGGCCGGCAAAGCGACCGTCGATCCGCTGCATGGCCGCTTCGCCAACCCCGTCGGCGACAAGAAGCTCGTGATCGAATACGAACCTGACACCGATCTCCGCGACACCGAGCAGGTGCCGTTGCAGGAAGAGGTGGAAGCGTTCCTGAAGCGCGAGGTGCTGCCGTACACGCCGGACGCCTGGATCGACGACTCGGCCACCAAGATCGGCTACGAGATTAGCTTCACCCGCCACTTTTACAAACCGCAACCGCTCCGCTCTCTGGGTGAGATTCGCCAGGACATCCTTGCCGTCGAGAAGGAAGCCGAGGGCCTGCTCGGCGAGATTATCGGCTCACCGTCGCCAGCCACGGCGTCTTAATCAAGGTATGCGTGCCTTGAACATGGGTGCGCTGGTTGCCGCTTATTCAAGGCAGCCTTTAATACACGACAGCTTCTGCCGCCATATTCAAGGCACGACAACTTTATGGCTGACGAACCCGAATTGTCCGCAAAAGGCAAGCGAGGCGGCAGTTATGTGCGACAGCTCATGGGCTATCGGGCATTCATCTCCGCGCCGCTGCCGCCGGACCCGCCCGTTAAGGTAGAGGGTGAACTTCTGTCTCTGCTTTCAAAAGCCGACCGGATGCTCGGCCGGCTTGATGGCTCGATTCAGACGCTCCCCAACCCGGATTTGTTCGTCTACATGTACGTTCGCAAAGAGGCTGTGCTTTCCAGCCAGATCGAAGGAACGCAAAGCTCCCTTCAAGATCTGCTCGCTGCCGAAGCGGAAGTCCTTGCGGCCGATCGACCACGCGATGTCGATGAGGTCGTCAACTATGTCAGCGCGATGAACCACGGCCTCGCTCGTCTGCCCGGCCTCCCCGTCTCTGTCCGATTGATTCGCGAGATTCACGAGAAGCTGCTGGCGGGCGTTCGAGGCCACCACCTCACGCCTGGCGACTTGCGCACCACCCAAAACTGGATCGGCCCCCAAGGATGCACCCTCGCCGAAGCCACATTCGTCCCGCCGCCGCCCAGCGAAGTACCGCAGGCGCTCGGCGGCCTCGAACAATTCCTGCACAGCGAATCCGAACTGCCGCTGCTCCTGAAGATCGGCCTCGCCCACGCTCAGTTCGAGACGATCCATCCGTTTCTCGACGGCAACGGCCGCGTCGGTCGGCTCCTGATCACCTTCTTGCTCTGCGAGCGAACCGTACTCGTCAAACCCGTGCTGTATCTTTCGCACTACTTCAAACGCCATCGTGCCGACTACTACGATCTCTTGCAAGCAGTTCGCGATCGCGGGGCTTGGGAAGAATGGCTTGCCTTCTTCCTTCGCGGCATCATCGAGGTCAGCAAGCAGGCGACTGAAACCGCTCGCCGCATCCTGACCCTTCGCGAAGGTCACCGGAACACGATTACCAAGCATTTCGGCCGCGCCGCGGGCAACGGCGTCCGCGTCCTCGAACAACTTTACGAACGGCCGATCGTCTCGGTCGGCGACGTCAAGAATTGGATCGGCACGACCTACCAGGCCGCTACTAATCAACTCGTCGATAAACTCGTCATTCACGGCGTCCTCCGCGAGTTCACCGGCCATTCGCGAAACCGCCGCTTCCGCTATGACGCTTACGTCGACCTCTTCAATGAGCCCTCGCCGAATGAGGGCCAGCCATGAAAGAAAACCTTTGCCAACTCACGGAAAAACCCGTCGCCGTGCAATCCCAGGCTCGACAGTTGGGGCTATACGTTGGCGACCGCGAGCTGTTGACGTGCCCGCAGTGCGGCTTGAGGGAAAACGTCGACAGCGACGGATGCCTCTTCACCTGCCGCGCCGACGACTTCGAATGCGATATGGGGCTTCGCTTCGAGGAACAGACTCTGGGGGCCTTCCGTTGCCCGGTCTGCGGAGCGGCGGCTTGCGAGGAGGCTGGAGAATGATCGACGATCTCACGCCGTATCCAGCGTACAAGGACTCGGGCCAGCCGTGGCTGGGTAAGGTGCCGGGCCATTGGGACTTGAATCCCAATCGTGGCCTCGTGAAGAAACGGAAGGTACTTGTTGGGAAACGACACAAGGACTACCAACTGCTCTCCCTCACGAAGCAAGGGGTCATCGTTCGCGACATTTCAACGAAAAAGGGCAAGTTCTCGTCGGACATGGGGACATCGCAGGAAGGCCGAGTTGGCGATTTTGTGTTCTGCCTCTTCGATGTTCCAGAGACGCCGCGTGCGGTAGGCCTTTCACGTCACGCCGGCATGATTACCGGAGCGTACACCGTTCTCGAATCTTTAGCACGCGGTAATCCCGGCTATTTTGAAAAGGGCGTAACCGGTCTTCCGCTCTGTTGCAATGCCATTTGCAAAAGAGTGTTACGTCCGATGAGCCGTTGGCGAGGGAGCCTCCCTGGGGTAGACATGAGTAACAGAGGAAGATGTCCCACCCCGCAGGAGGCTCCGTCATGAAGA
>JAIEPT010000002.1 GCA_019748295.1 Gemmataceae bacterium
CGCGAACGCTGACCGCGAACGCTGACCGCGAACGCTGACCGCGAACGCTGACCGCGAACGCTGACCGCGAACGCTGACCGCGAACGCTGAAAGCGTTCCCCAGCAAAGCCCAGGGTTGGCGACCATCGGGAGCCAACCCTGGGTAAATCAGCAACCATTTGCGATGGAACTCTGAAAGAGTTCCCCAAGACGCCCGGCCCCGGGCGAAGGTTTGCGAAGGCGCCAGGCGTCCTGGCGAACTCTTTCAGAGGTGCCTTGCAGGGGTAGTATGGGCGGAGGGAGGGGGTTGCCCAACGGGCGGGTGAGGGGGGCCGACGGAAGGCAGAAGACGGAATCAGGCGTGCCGCCCGGACATGTCGCAAAAAGCCGTTTGGTGACGGCGGATCATGAAGATTTCCGAAATCCGCCGGCAAACCGCGGACCTGGTAATCTCCCGATCATTTCGCGACGATGTCATCGAAAAATGCCGTTTGGTATCGGCGCGAACCCGTTTGGTGACGGCGAATTCTTCCCGAAAACGCTCCCTGCGCCTACTGCTCCAATCATCCACGATACTCGGTAGCCCCTCGATTCGCAAAGTCAGTGGTTCTCCCCCTGCCGACTTTGCGGTTTCCGTCGCCAACAGGTACGATGGAACACGCAGCCAAGCCTGGCGGGGTCGTGCCATGCTTGAGCGGGTCCCTGGCCGGGCTCTGCGAAGCTTCCCCTTTCACCGCTCAAGCATGCCCCCAGACCGAAATCTCGAAAGCTTCGCACGCTCGATACGAAGGAGCCGCGCACGAAGTAAGCGGTTCGGCATGACCTCACGCGAAAACCGCTTACTTCGAGCGAGGCTCCTCGAGTTTCACATGCTTGGCCGGTCAAAGCGCAAGCATTGAAGTGCCCCGCCACGGACCCGTCCCAGCACAGCACTCCAACCGGCCGAGATCCCTCACGATCCTCGCCTTTTTTCGATTGCAATTTCCTCATCGCCAACAAGAATGGTTGAGATTGACTGAGCCCAACGGATGAAGGTGCGAGCCATGCTTACCCGAAAACTGCTTTCCCTATTCGTTGCCGGATGCTTCGCCGCTGCCGCTTGGGGCCAGGCTCCGGCGACCCCCTTCGCCGGCAAGTGGTCAGGCTCCTGGACCAATTCGCAAGGAGCAGGCGGAGCCAGCAGCTTGGAATTGACCGAAGACGCGAACGGCAATTTCACCGCGGTTTGGGACGGCGTGGCCTTGAGCGGGGCCCGCGTGAACGCCAACACCATCGAACTGCGAGGGCGATCCAACGACGTGGCTTCCTATCAAATCGGGTTCTCAATATGACGCCGTCTCGAAGGCTTCTGTCCTTTTTTCATGATTATGATGTAGTCCGATTCGTATCGGAAATGGACTGGGTGGGCATGATTGGGTGAATAACTATGAAACTATGTTCAACAAACCAAATCAAGGAGTTGTTCTTCCTCCTATGAACGCCACCAGAATGCTCTCATATGGCCGGCTAAACGCTGCATGGGATCTTTTCAGAAATGGCGACTGACCGAGCCAGCTTGTTCGTTCGGGCGTTGATCGTTGTATTTGACCCGGTTGATGCCCGAACGGCCCAGCATTTGGATGCAGCGAATGGGCAAGACTACTTGATCTTATGCTGAAAGGGGCCACATGAAACGCCGAATCCTTGTCGTCGCCGTTTTGCCCGTCTTTTTCGTTTGGGGGCCGCTCATGGGGCAAAGCCCTTCAGTCGAGGAGCAGTTACGCCGAAACGGCGCCGTCTCCCTTCCAAGGGTAGCGCTTATCGATGTTTTTCTCGGGCGATGGGAGAGGGCTCCAAAGGTGAGGGAGGAGGGCCTTCAGGTGAACATCAATGACGCCAAGGCGTTTGGCCGAGATGGAATCAAGTCGTTGCAGTCCGCAGCAAACTTAAGACAGGTCTGCGTGGGCGAGGACTTCCCTGAGGAGTGGTGTGCCGATTTGTCGAAGTTAACGCAGCTTGAGGGGCTGTACTTCACCCTGACGCCCTTCACGGCCTCGCCAGAAAAAAGCGGGCTTGGCGATGTTGGTAAAATGCACCAGCTTCGCGCCCTTAGCTTGCTGAATGCGAAAGTCGGCGACGAACACATTCGGCGCCTTTCTTCGCTCAAAGGTTTGCGCTTCCTTTGCTTGGCTGGGAACGAAATCAGTGATGAAGGCTTAAAATCGCTCACTTCGATGCTGGATCTAGAGGAGATCGATTTGGACCGAACAAAAGTGTGTGGGGATGGGTTCGTGCATTTGCGAGGGACTCCAAAGTTGCGCCGAATCCGCATTACGAACGAAATCGGAGGGCTGACCGAAGCTGGCCTGAAGCATCTGGCGAAGATGCCGGACCTCAGGGAAATCGTCGGACGGGGGAATATTCAATCGGAAGCGCACATCAAGTTGCTTGCCTTCGCTCCCAAGCTTCAAACATTGGACCTCGGCGATGCTGCGGTGTCGGATGAAAGCATTAAGTTCTTGCTGGATTATCCGAACTTGAAGCACTTGGACCTGACTGCCACAGGCGTGTCGGGGAAGGCCTTAAAGACGCTTTCTGCCGCCAAAAACCTCGAAGAACTGAATTTGGCTCTGACGGCCGTTGATGATCCAAGCCTCGAGTTTGTACAGGACATGCCAAGACTGCGCACTATCAACTTGGCGTCCACCAAGGTTACTAAGACCGGCACTGACAAGCTGAGAAAGCATCGCCCCGATTTGGAGATTCTCGGCTCATTCGAGTAGTTGATGCAGCAACAGCATGCGATTCTTTCGTCGGTGATTTATGCCAAGGATTTCAAGTGCGAATGGATGTCGCCTCAATTCCTTTGGGCTATGGCCTGCATTGCTCAGATGGGCATAAGGGGACATCATTTTTCTATGGCCCTTGTTTATCGTTAGGCCGCCCGCCCCCCGTTGTTTTCGCCAAATCAGGCCTTACCCCATATCCGCTATCTCCCGCCCAATCGCTACCATCGGAACCTGACAAACGAATTCCCGCGAATCCAACATCGATTTGCTAAGGAAACGAACAAACCTTTCCGCGATGATCGGTCGTTCGGCGAATGGGACCATTCACGAGAGGCGATACAACCGCGAGGTTTGGCGTCCGTGTCGTGGAAGCTTCGAGCTTGCGTGGCGCTGTTCGGCGCTGCGGTCTTCGGCTTCCTCGCGGGCTGCCGGGGGACGAGCGCGTATCGGGTGCCGACGCCGACGGAGGTTGGGTTCAACACCAACAACCTCCTCGATCTCCGCGCCCAGGCCGATGCTCAGACGGCGTTCAATCCCAGCGACGTGAATGAATTGGCGCTGCGAGCGAAGGAAGTGCATCGGCCCAAGGTGTTGCCGCCCAAGCGAACCATCCTCTGCCGTGCCATGTATGGCACGTATGGCACGCCGCCGCCGATGTTGAGCCAAGAACTCAAACGGGTTGCTTAAGCTATGGCTTCCACAGCCGACGCCCCGCCGGCTGTTTTGTGCGATTTCGCATGGCGTCCGCCGACGCCGCCTGACACAATAATCCCAAGCTTTCCTCCCTTCGTCCGCTCCGCTCGGCTTTCGGCCGATCGAGCGATATTTCCGCCTCCTCTTGAGGATCTCGCTTTATGGAACCGAATCGTCGTTCCTTTCTGACCTCGACGGCAGCCGGCGTTGCTGCCTCCGCGATGGCGCTTGACGCCAAGTCGTACGCCCAGGTCAACGGCGCCAACGAACGCATCGGCATCGCCTTCCTCGGCGTCGGCGGCCGCTGCCAGCAGCACATCGACACCATCCTCGATCTCCAGAAGAACGCCCCCAACAGCGTTCGCCCCGTCGGCGTTTGCGACGTGTGGGACGGGGACGACAACCTCGGCGGCGGCAAGGGCCGCGGCCTGTTCCCGTCGGCTCGCCGCTGCGGGCTCGACGTCAACGACCGCGCTCGCGTCACCAAGGACTATCGCCGGCTGCTCGAACTGCGCGATGCCGACGTCGTCTGCATCGCGACCCCCGACCATTGGCATGCCAAGATGTGCATCGACGCCGCCGAGGCGGGCAAGCATATCTACTGCGAAAAGCCGATGACGAAGACGATCGAAGAGGCCCACGCCGTTGTCGATAAGGCTCGCGAAAAGAACGTCGTGATGACGGTCGGCGTGCAGTGGATGGCCGACCCGATGATCCGCACCGTCAACGACATGATCAAGCGCGGCGACATCGGTCACGTCGCTCAAGCGCAGACGAGCTACTACCGCAACTCGCTCGTCGGCCAATGGCGCTATTATCCCCTCACTCGCCAGATGACGCCGCGGACGATCGATTGGGACATGTGGCTCGGTCACCGCTTCTCGGTGTTCAACGGGCAACCGCTCTCTACGGATCGCCCGTTCGACCGCGAAGTGTGGGCGCAATGGCGTTGCTATTGGGATTTCGGCGGCGGCATGTTCACCGATCTTTTCGTGCATCGCACCACCCGCATGATCGCCTCGATGGGCGTCCGCTATCCGGCTCGCGTTGCGGGCGGCGGCGGCATCTACCTCGAATACGACAACCGCGAAGTGCCGGACGTGGCGACGATCATGGCCGACTACGACGAAGGCTGCCAGTTGCTGATCTCGGCGACGATGATCAACGATAGCGGCTTGGACGAAATCATCCGCGGCCGGTCCGCCACCCTCCGCTACACGCGGCGCGGCAATGAGCATGGCGTCGAAGTGCTGCCGCAAGCGGCGGCGAATCGTCCCGTGGCCAATCAGCCGCGCCCGAATACCGATGCCCGCTTCATTGGCGGCGGCATCGGCGAAGGGGACGGCACGAAGCTGCTCTGGGAAAACTTCCTGGAATGCGTCCGGGCGAAGCGCCGCGAGACGCTCAGCACCGCCGAACTCGGCGCCGCCGCGTTTACGACGGTTGCGATGGGCGTGCAGAGCTACCGCACCGGCAAGATCCTCTTCTGGGACAAGGAAGCTCGCCGAGTGCGTGAAGCGGACAACACCTGGGCGACCCGTTGGGAACGCCGCAGCAAGGATCGCGGCCAACCAAGCCAAATCATCGGCTGGCAAGGGGGCACCCGCGGCAGCACCCTCGAACCGCCCGATTATCAGAAGCTCGCTGGTCCATGGACCAATGGGCAAGACCCGGCAGGTCCGGCCCCGGCAGGAAACTAAGGACAAAATGAGAACCGCGGGCGATTGCTCCGCGGTTTTTTCATGCGCCGTCAAAGCCCAGGGGCGAGCGTAGGGAGCTCCTGGGTTCACAGTGTCGGCAGAGAGACATGATTTCGGTCTGGAACCCAGGAGCTCGCTGCGCTCGCCCCTGGGCTTGGGCGTGCTGTCTAGAATGTCAGCATGAACGCGGATGAAGTGCGAGAAACGTTACGCGAACGCTTGGCGAGCATCGAGCAGCGAATCGTCGCGGCCTGTCAGCGAAGCCGTCGGCGCCGCGAAGATATGACGCTGGTTGCCGTAACGAAAACCGTCTCCGCCGCCGTCGCTGCTCTTCTGCCGTCTCTGGGTATCCGCGATCTTGGCGAAAATCGGCCGCAGGAGTTGTGGAGCAAGTCGGCGGAGTTGCCCAAGGATGTTCGCTGGCATCTCATCGGGCATTTCCAGCGAAACAAAGTCGATCGCACGCTGCCGCTGACGCATCTCATTCATGCCGTGGACAGCGTGCGGCTGGCGGAGGCGATCTCGAAGGAAGCCGTAAAGCAGCAGCGAATCGCTGAGGTGCTTCTCGAATGCAATGTCAGCGGCGAGGAAAGCAAACAAGGGCTGACGCCGAACGCGGTTGCGGAAGTGGCACACAAGATTGCCGGGTTGCCCAGCTTGCGGGTTCGCGGCCTGATGACGATGGCGCCGTTTCACGATGATCCCGAACAATGCCGTCCCGTGTTCGTCGCACTGCGGCAACTTCGGGACCGCATCGCGCCGCAACTCGATTCATCGCACCGCTTCGCGGAGCTTTCGATGGGGATGACGAACGATTTCGAGGTGGCGATCGAAGAAGGCGCCACGTTCATCCGCGTCGGAACCGCGCTCTTCGAAGGTTTGTCGTCGTGAGTTTCTTCCTGAGGTATTCGTTTTCGTTTCTTCTCTACTCTGCACTACCATGATGGGAACGACAGAGGATCTTGAAATGAGCGAGCCGGTTCGACGACTGTTGGAGTTGTTTGACGCACTGCCGGAATCCGAAAAGGAGGCGGCAGTTCTTGCGCTGCTGCGTCGGCAGGAATCAGCGGACGACGTCGCGGATGCAGCGTTCGACACGCTTGCGGACGAGCTGTTTAGCGGCCTCGATGCAGAGGAGGGCGTCGATGCCGCCGAGCGCTGATCGCGGGTCCGTTTGGATCGTTGACCTCGGCATGGTTGCCAAAATCCGACCTTGCTTGATTTTGAGCGTTCGCACAGAGCCTGTGGATCGCGTGCTGGTCACCGTCGTTCCGCACCCGACGAAGGTTCACGGCGCCCGCTTCGAGGTCGATGTCGAAACCGGTTTCTTGAAGGAAGGCGTGTTCGACGCGCAACAAATCGTTACGGTAGCCCAAGCCCGCTTGGTGAGACGCATTGGGCAGCTTGAACCTGAATCGCTTGTTTCGATCGAAGATGCCGTGCGCAGGTGGCTAGGGCTTTGATGCGGTCATAGAACATCTCGCGACCCCTCGGTTGCACCTTCAACCTTCACCAGGGCCGCTTATGACCCCCGCCGGCGTACGCAGTTTCCGCAAGTTGATGGTCGCCAATCGCAGCGAAATCGCCATTCGCGTCTTCCGCTCGGCTCATGAACTCGGCATCCGCACCGTCTCGATCTACGCCCATGAAGACCGATTCGCCCTGCATCGCTTCAAGGCGGATGAGGCGTATCAGGTCGGCGAATCGGGCGAACCCTTGCGCTCGTACCTCAACATTCCGGCCATCGTTGCCCTCGCCAAGCAGCACGAAGTCGATGCGATCCATCCCGGCTACGGGTTCCTTTCGGAAAACGCGGGATTCGCCCGTGCCTGCCGTGATGCGGGAATTGCTTTCGTCGGTCCCGATCCCGAAGTGCTCGACAAGCTGGGCGACAAGATTGCCGCCCGCAAGATTGCTCACGAAGCGAACGTGCAGATTCTCTCGGGCAGCGAAGATCCGATCAAGGACAAGTCCGAAGCCCGCAAGCTCGCGGAGAAGCTCGGCTACCCCGTGATGGTGAAGGCATCGATGGGCGGCGGCGGTCGCGGCATGCGCGTTGCGCGGTCGGCAGACCAATTGGACGAGGCCATCGAACAAGCTCAGCGCGAAGCGGGGACGGCGTTCGGCATCGCCGACGTGTTCCTCGAGAAATTCGTGGAGCGAGCCCGCCACATCGAAGTGCAGCTTCTGGGTGATCATCATGGCGGATTGATCCATCTCTTCGAGCGCGATTGCTCGCTGCAGCGCCGGCACCAGAAGGTGGTGGAAATCGCGCCGTCGCCGAACTTGCCGGACGAGACGCGGAAACAAATCTGGGAAGCGGCGCTCAAGGTCGGCCATGCGGCGAAGCTTAATAACGCGGGCACGGTCGAGTTCCTTTACGACACGGACGCGGACAAGTTCTACTTCATCGAAGTGAATCCGCGCATCCAGGTGGAACACACCGTTACCGAGCAGATTACGGGATACGACGTCGTCAAGACGCAGATCCTCATCGCGCAGGGGAGGCCGCTGAGCGATCCGGAAATCGGGATGGGGGATCAATCGAAGATCGCCTCGCGTGGCTTCGCAGTGCAGTGCCGAGTGACCAGCGAAGACCCCGCCAACAAGTTCATCCCCGATTACGGCCGGCTCAGCCATTACCGCTCGGCGAGCGGCATAGGCATTCGGCTCGATGCAGGTTCGGCGTTCTCGGGCGCCGTGATTACGCCCTTCTACGATTCGCTTCTCGTGAAGGTGACCGCTCACGGCTTGCGGTTCATCGACGCGATTCGCCGGATGGAGCGCTGCCTTCAGGAATTCCGCATCCGCGGCGTGAAGACGAATATTCCTTTCCTGATCAATCTCGTCAATCACCCGATCTTCCGCGAAGGGGGCGTGACGACGCGGTTCCTCGACGAGACGCCGGAACTGTTCGACCTGCCGCAGCGGCAGGATCGCGCGACGAAGGTGCTGGCCTACATCGCCGACGTGATCGTGAACGGCCACTTCGAAGCTCCAGTGCGGGCGATCGGCATGTCGCCCAAGCGCAAGGTGATCTCACGGGAGCCGGCTCCAGTGCCGCGCGGCGAAACGCCGAAGAGTCTGCCGAAGGGCACGCGCGACAAGCTCCGGGAACTTGGTCCCGAGAAGTTCGCCAAGTGGGTGAAGGATCAGAAGCAACTCCTGTTGACGGACACGACGTTCCGCGACGCCCATCAGTCGCTGCTTGCCACGCGTATGCGCAGTTTCGATATGTTGCGCATCGCTCCCACCTATGCGGCGGTGCATCCGCAGTTCTTCTCGCTCGAAATGTGGGGCGGGGCGACGTTCGACACGGCGATGCGGTTCCTCAAGGAATCGCCCTGGCAACGCCTCGCCGACATGCGGGAGCGCGTGCCTAACATCCTCTTCCAGATGTTGCTCCGCGCGAACAGCGCGGTGGGCTACACGAACTACCCCGACAACGTCGTGAAGGCCTTCGTGAAGGAATCGGCTCAGGCGGGCGTGGATGTGTTCCGCATCTTCGACGCTCTGAACTGGCTGCCGAACATGAAGCTGGCCGTCGAGGCGGTGCGCGAAGCCGGCATGATCGCCGAGCCCGCCATCTGCTACACCGGGGACATTCTTGATCCCAAGCGCGACAAATACACGCTCAGCTATTACGTGAGCATGGCGAAGGAACTGGAAAAGCTGGGCGCCACCATTCTCGGCATCAAGGACATGGCCGGCCTTTGCAAGCCCGAGGCCGCCCGCCGGCTGGTGAAGGCGCTCAAGCAAGAGATCGGCATTCCGATCCACTTCCACACGCACGATGCCGCGGGCGGGCAGATCGCGTCGCTGCTGGCGGCATCCGCCGAGGGAGTGGACATCGTCGATGCCGCGATGGGTCCGCTCTCGGGCGTGACGAGCCAGGCGAATCTCAACACGCTCGTCGAGTGCCTGCGGTACGCCGAACGGGATACCGGCTTCGAGTTCGACGTGCTTCAGCAGACGGCCGAATACTGGGAAGCCGTCCGTCGCTTGTATCTGCCGTTCGAGACAGGCCAAATCGCATCGAGTGCGGAAGTCTATCGCCATGAGATGCCCGGTGGGCAGTACACGAATCTCATGCAGCAGGCTCAGGCGCTTGGGCTGGAGAGCCGTTGGGTCGACGTTCGCAAGACGTACGCCGAAGTCAACAAAATGTTCGGCGACATCGTGAAGGTGACGCCGTCGTCCAAGGTCGTCGGCGATATGGCGCTCTTCATGGTGGCCAACAACCTCACGCCGGACGAAGTGATCAACGGCACGCGCGAACTGTCGTTCCCCGAGTCGGTCGTCGAAATGTTCGAGGGACGCCTGGGCCAGCCGGTAGGCGGTTTTCCGGCGAAGCTGCAGCAGCGAATCCTGAAGGGGCGCAAGCCCATCACCGAGCGCCCGGGTTCCCTACTGCCCCCCGCAGACTTCGAGGAGACTCGCAAGAAGCTTGAAGCGGAACGCAAGCGGCCCGTGACCGATCAGGAAGTCGTCACCTACCTGCTTTATCCGCGCGTGTGGAACGATTTCGCGGACAGCCAGGCGAAGTATTCGGACCTCAGCATTCTGCCCACCCCCGCATTCTTCTACGGCATGGACCCGGGCGAAGAAATCAGCGTGGACATCGAGGAAGGCAAGACGCTGATCATCAAGTTCCTCACCGTCGGAGATCCGCACCTCGATGGCCGCCGACTTGTCTTCTTCGAGTTGAACGGCCAACCGCGCGAGGTTCTTGTCGCCGACAAGGCGTTGGGCGGCGAAGCGAAGGTGAAGCCGAAAGCGGAACCGGGCAATTCGTCTCAGGTGGCGGCTCCCATGCCCGGCCTTGTCGTTCGGGTCAACGTGGCCTCGGGCGAGACGGTGACGCAAGGGCAGAAGCTCTTCACGCTCGAAGCCATGAAGATGGAAACGACCGTGTACTCCGAAAAAGCCGCCAAGGTGGCCGAGGTGCTGATCGCCGCCGGCACGCAGGTGGAGACGGGCGACCTTTTGCTGCGATACGAATCGTAACATCGGGGTATCGATCGTCAGACGGCGATCGCGCAGAGGCCTGTCTTGCTCCCCTCTCCCTCCGGGAGAGTCCGGGAGAGGGGCTGGGGGCGAGGGCAGAACCTTCGCCCCATGCGTTGCTGAGTTGTCTCACGTTTCCCAAAAAAGGCGCCCTCACCCCCTCTCCCGGAGGGAGAGGGAGGCTATCTCCTGCCGCTCGCCTAAGAGCCTATCCGAATAACCGTCTTGAGCGTATAATATCCGTGCAGCTGCACTTCGGCACGGCTGCATGGA
>JAIEPT010000348.1 GCA_019748295.1 Gemmataceae bacterium
GCGCGTCGCGGCTAACCGGTTCGGGGAAACCATCCATGTCCGACCTCGCATCCCTCGAAGCAAAAGCCCGCGCTGAACTCGCCGCGTCCGGCGACGAATCGGCCCTCCGCAGCTGGAACACGCTTTACTTCGGCCCGCAAGGCGAGGTCAGCGTCGCATTGAAAGCCGTCGGCACTCGCCCGCCGGCCGAGCGTGCCGCCTACGGCAAGGAAGCGAATCGCGTCAAGCAGGCACTCGTCGAAGCGTACGAACAACGAACCGCTCAAGCGAAGGAAGAAGCACTCGCCCGCAGCCTCGCGGAAGACTCCATCGACGTCACCCTGCCTGGCCGTCCCGTCGTCCGCGGCCGGCTGCATCCCGCCACCCAGGCGATGCGGCAAATCTCGGCGATCTTCGCCGACATGGGCTTCCAGATCTACCGCACCCGCGAAGTCGAAGACGACGAAACGAACTTCGAACTGCTCAACATGCCGCCCCACCACCCGGCGCGCGACATGTGGGACACCTTCCACACCACCACGCCCGGCGTCATCCTTCGCACGCACACCTCGCCCGGCCAAATCCATGTGATGCGGCAATTCCATCCCGAGCCGATCCGCGTGATCCTGCCGGGCATGTGCTACCGCTTCGAGCAGATCACCACTCGCAGCGAGATTCAATTCCAGCAAGTCGAAGGCCTTGTCGTCGGCCAAGACGTGACGATGGCGGACCTCAAGGGAACGATCTCCGCGTTCGCTCGCCGGCTCTTCGGCCAGGAGCGTCAGATTCGTTTTCGCTCGAGCTATTTCCCGTTCACGGAGCCGAGCATCGAGGTGGACATCGATTGGCCCAAGGAAGATCCGAACGCCGATCGCCTCACGAAAGGGACCGGCTGGCTTGAGATCATGGGCGCCGGCATGGTGCACCCCGTCGTCCTTCGCAACGGCGGCTACGATCCGGAACAATACAGCGGATTCGCCTTCGGCCTTGGCCCGCAACGCATCTGGATGCTGAAGCACGCCATCGACGACATTCGCCAATTCTGGAAGAACGACGTTCGCTTTCTGCAGCAGTTCTGATCCGCCCGAGTTGAACGCGAGCATCGGATGGAACTACCGTCTGCGTTGCCGATATCCGTGAAGGAGGAGCCGCTTGCCGCCTCTCCTCCCGAGCCGTCGCCTCATGACGAAAACGGAGAGGACCATGCGCCACGCAGCAGCTGGAAGGGAACGCTGCTTCGGCTGGTTCCCGCGATCGATTCGCTTCGCACGTACTCCTTCGCTTCGCTTCGGCTCGACTTTCTCGCCGGCCTGACCGTCGCCGCCGTCGCGGTGCCGCAGGCGATGGCGTATGCGACGATCGCGGGGCTTCCTCCGCAATACGGACTCTACACCGCCATCGTGATGACGGCGGTCGGCGCGCTGCTCGATTCGTCCAAGCAACTCATCAACGGCCCGACCAACGCCATCTCCATCGCATTGCTCTCCGCCCTCGCGCTGATTCCTGCTGAGCAGAAAGTCTCGGCGGCGATCCTCATGGCGTTTCTCATCGGCATCTTTCAGACTTCGATCACGCTCTTTCGCCTTGGCGATCTCACCCGATACATCTCGCACGCCGTGATCGTCGGATTCACGCTGGGAGCCGCGGTGCTGCTGGCGATGGACCAACTCAAAAACCTGCTCGGCCTCGCCGCCGTCGGGCACGCGCATGACCACTTCCTGGTCCGCTTCGCGCTGACGATGGCAGGCCTCCGGGATTTCAACGGCTGGACGCTCGCGCTGGGGTTGGGCACGATCGCCTTGTCCCTGGTGCTCGCTGCGGTCAGCCGCAGGCTCGGCTTCCGGTTGCCGGAGTTCTTGCTCGCGATGATCGGGGCAGCGTATTGCGTTTGGCAGTTCGATCTCATCGGCCGCGGCGTGGCCGTTGTCGGCACGATTCCGGCACAACTGCCCTCCTTCGAGTTGCCGCGGTTTGACGGCAACTTGATCCGCGAACTCTCCGGCAGCGCCCTCGCCGTGGCCGTTCTCGGTTTGCTTGAAGCGATCGCCATGGCGAAATCGATTGCGGCGCGCACCAAACAACGGCTCGACATCAATCAGCAGTGCCTCAGCGAAGGACTCGCCAATCTCGCCGGCAGCTTCTTTCAGTGCTTCCCCGGATCCGGCTCGCTGACGCGCTCCGCCATCAACGTGCAGGCCGGCGCGGTCTCGCAGTGGTCCGGGGTGTTCGCCGCGATTGCCGTCGCCTTTACCATGCTTTTCTTCGCCCCCTATGCCCTCTACATCCCACGCTCCGCGCTTGCGGGCATCCTGCTGATTTCCGCCTGGCGGCTCATCGATCGCAAGCAGCTCGTCTACCACCTTCGCACCACCCGTTTCGATGCGGGAATCGTCATCGTCACGGCCGTTTCCGCCGTCCTGATCTCGGTGGAATTCTGCATTCTCATCGGCATCTTCCTTTCGTTCGTCCTAATCGTCCCGCGAACCGCCCGCATCCGCATGATCGAACTCGTGGTCACGGCGGAACGCGTTCTTCGCGAGCGCATTCCCGCCGACCCGCAATGCACGAAACTTCGCATCTTCGACTTGGAAGGAGAGCTTTTCTTCGGAGCCGCACCCGATCTCGAGCGCCATTTCGAATCAATCACGTCGATCGCGGTCAAAAGCGGCGCTCGTTTCGTCGTCGTGCGTCTCAAGCATGTGCGAAATCCGGATGCGGTCTGCATCGAACGGCTTGAATCCTTTCTCGAAACCATGAACCAGTGCGGCGTGCAGGTCTTCCTCTGCGGCGTTCGCCGCGACCTGGCAAAAGCGATGCGCCGCAGCGGGCTCGACCTCAAGATCGGAGCGAACCGCATTTTTCGCGAAGGAAAGGCGGCTTTTTCGAGTACCCTGGAGGCCGTGCTCCACGCCTACCGCGAACTCGGCTCCGACATGTGCCCCACCTGTCCGCGCCGGGTCGAGCGCGACGCGCCGACGCTCTACTACATGATCTGACCGCGACCCCGGCGATGCCCATGGCCAAGACGCGCATCTTCTGCGGCCTCCAAGCTGAAGGACGAAGAAGCGGAAGAGCGAAGGCAAGCGCGAGGATGAAAACGAGGCAACCCGCAATCCCCGCTTGCGGCTTAGCATTCGGACGCCGCGGATCGCTACTAAGCCGCAAGCGGGGAACCTACTTACGGGAGCGAATAGCCGAATTGGAGAACCGATAGGATTCCCGCAACTCAACGAGAGGCGTTGGCCGTGCTGGAAGAAATCGTCGATCTTTCTCCCGACGTTCGGCTCGGTCAGTTGTTCGCCCAGCTCGGTTTTTTGGGCGAGGACCAAACCGGCCGCTCGCTCGGCAACATCGACGTCGAACAACTCCTCGCCGTGCTCTATCGCCACCGTGAGGAACTCGCCGCACGTCGAACCCATCCGGCCCCGCAACCTTCGCCATCCGCAGTCGCAATCTCAACCACCCAGCAACCGTCATCGATCGGCGGCAACGGCTAGCATCTCGAATCGCACGACGTTATGGTAGAGCCTCTTCACACCCTGAGGTCCGCTCCATGCAACGCATCGTTCGCGAACAAGCTCGCAAGTACGCTTTCGATTGGGAAGACGAACCGCTCCTGCGCGTCGAACCCGGCGAGACGTTCGAGATCGAAACCTACGATGCCTCCACCGGCTACTTCAAGACGCCAGCCGACAAGGCGATTCCAGGCAAACGGCCCGGTTTCGACAAGTCGCCGCCGCTTGCGAATCCGATCGGCGGTCCGGTGTGGGTCGCGGGCGCTCAGAAGGGGGATGTGCTCGTCGTCGAGATTGAGCATGTCCAAGTGGAGCCGTATTCCTGGTGCGCCATCGGCCCTCGCCGCGGCCCGCTCGGCGAATCGACCCGTTGGCCCGAACTCTCCTCCGACTACACCACCAAGATCTTCCGCCACACGCCGGGCCTCAGCGGAACGACCCGTGACGGCACGCTGCACTTCAGCGACAAAATCTTCTGGCCCATCACCCCCTTCGTCGGCACGCTCGGCGTGGCCCCGGAACGCGAAGTGACGACCAGCCTCGACGGCCAAGGCGAATGGGGCGGCAACCTCGACATCCGCGACGCCGCCCCCGGCAACCGCATCTACCTGCCGATCTTCCACGAAGGCGCCCGCTTTTATCTCGGCGACGTGCACGCCAGCCAAGGCGATACGGAATTCACCGGAACCGCCGCCGAGACGCAATCGACGGTTCGCCTGAAGTTGGGCGTCATCAAGCAAAAACGCATCCCCTGGATGCGCATCGAAAAGCCCGACGCGCTGATTGCGATCAGCGCCAACCGCCCCCTGGAAGTCGCCGTGGAAGCCGCGACGTTCCACCTGATGGATTGGCTCATTACCGAGCACAAGTTCACGCCGACGGATGCGTATTGCCTCGTCAGCACTTGCCCGGATTTCAGGATCAACGTTTACCAAATGTGCAAGATCGGCAAGCTGTCATTTGTCGCAGGGGCGGAGATTCCGAAAAGGCATGTGATTGCATGAAACAGGCGATCCGAGCGGTCCTACCATCGAAATGGAAGGCGTCCGAAGTATAGAAGCAAATCTCGCCGAGCGTCAGCAATTGAAATTGCCTGCACGTTCTCGTTTAGTTCATTGTCGTGAATGAGAACATTGCGATAGGTACGAACCACGTGTGCTCCTCTGAGGATCTCATCGCCGATTTTTTGTCGAGAGGCGATTGCGTTTAGGAGTTGGCTGGTTTGCGGCCTTGTTTGACGTTTTTTTCTTCGGCTAGCTTTCCAAAACGACCGTAATCCGCGAACATACGGACAAAATACGTGGCTTCCAGGTCGTCCTCGGAGTCTTCAATTGAGAGTTGCTTTGGCGATTGGTGGCCGATCGTAATGTCTCGAGCCAAGTCGGCACGAAGCCGAACCATGCCAAATCGCACGGTGTAAAACTGGCGTTCCGCTAACTTGATTCGCTTCTCCCAGGTGTCTCGATCAGGCATTTTTCTTCATCTCTGAAAGAACCTTGCCGAGTGTCTCTTGGGAAAGCGGGACCGGATCCGCTTCGCGGATGTCGCCGACATCTGGAATCCCGTCCAATAGGTAATGAACGTTCCAATGACCGCCGTAATAGTAAAGGCTCGCGATGTCGTCGTAGGCCGGCATGAGATAGAGGTCTACAACGCCTTCGGTTCCGGGGGCGGAACGGGCTACGGGCTCGACCAAAACTCTTGATGCTTCCTCGGGCTCTTGCAACACAAGTGCGGGAGCTTTGTAGTTGCCGATTCCCGCATCCTCCATTGGTCTCTCGATACGCTTGGTAGACCATCCGAGGTTCTTGGCCCAGCCGTCGATCTGGACGATGAGTTCGCTTAACTGCTCAACCCAGGAGCGTAGATTCCTCACTCTCTCCATTGCGTCATCGGCGAGCGGCCCTATTTGTTGCTCCCCCGGCGGGTTGAGCCATTCCGCGTGGTCGCCTTTCCAATTCACTCTGATTTCGTGCTCTGGCGCACGAGCTGATTCTTCACCAGGAATGCGCACCTGTTGAAGTCCATGCGGGACGTAGCTCAGACGATACCAGTCGCCGTCCCTGGGATGAACCTTGACCATATAACCACGCTGCAGAGCCGATTTTTTCTTGGCCATGATTCACCTTTCAAGAACCCAACGTCGTCATTCTAGCCGTTCGTGAGAAAGTTGGGTATATGGTCAGTTTCGACGGGTCTGGGCCTGACGATCGAATTGATGTCCGAATACCGGGGGCAGATCCCGGCCCGGCAGCTTCATCGCCCCTTTGGCGGGCAGCCCATTGAAGAACTTTATGTCTACCCAACACCCAGGCCGGCAAAGGCGTAGAAGGGTTGAGTCGCCCTCGGCTCCGCGCTAAACGGGAGTTGCGGCGCACGTTTTGCTTTTTCGCGCCTTGCCGCTCTCCTACCTCCATCTAGAATAATTGACTCTTGAGCGAACGAACCCACGCCTGACCTTGGGCGGCTTGGGCCGCTGCAAGCGATTCGCCGACTGAGGAAGCCATGAAAGTTCGAACCAGCGTCAAGCGCATCTGCGAAAACTGCAAGATGATCCGGCGGCACGGCAAGCTTCTGGTGATTTGCACCAACCCTCGCCACAAGCAGCGCCAAGGTTAAGGTTTAGGAGAACCGCCATGCCCCGTATTCTCGGCGTCGACCTTCCCAACGATAAGGCCACGCATATCTCCTTGCGCTACATTTACGGCATTGGCCCGACCACCAGCCTTGAGCTGTGCGAGAAGGCCAAAGTCGATCCGCTGCGCAAGGCACGCGATCTTTCGGACGAGGAAATCGCCCGCATCGCGACCTTCCTGGACCGCGAATACACGGTCGAAGGTCAGCTGCGTCGCCAGATTCAACAAAATATCGCCCGCCTTCGCGATATCGGCGCCTATCGCGGCAGCCGGCATCGCCGCGGTTTGCCCTGTCGCGGCCAGCGAACGAAGACGAATGCCCGCACCCGCAAGGGCCCGCGCAAGACCGTTGCCGGCAAGAAGGGCGTCAAGGAAATGCGGTAATCGTTTTCAGTTGCGAGTTCTCAGTTCTCAGCCTGCCGAAGTTCGGCGGCTTGGAATTGGGAACTTCGAGCTGACAACTGCTTTTGCCCGGCCTCCAAATAGGGTCGGGCGATGTCGTTTGACTTGAGGAAGATCCGTGGCGAAGAGCAAGAAGAAAAAGGCGCGACGCAACGTAAGCCGTGGCGTCGCCCATATCAAATCGACCTTCAACAACACCATCGTGACCATCACGGACACGAACGGCGACACGCTTTGCTTCGCGTCGGCCGGCACGGTGGGCTTCAAGGGGAGCCGCAAGAGCACCCCGTTCGCCGCCCAGCGCGCCGCTGAAGTAGCCGCCGAGCGCGCGACGAAGTTCGGCTTGAAGGAAATCGAAGTGAAGGTGAAGGGCCCCGGCGCAGGCCGCGAATCAGCCGTCACCGCGCTGCAGGCCGCCGGCCTCACCGTGAAGGCGATCGAAGACGTCACGCCGCTGCCGCACAACGGCTGCCGTCCGCCCAAGAAACGTCGCGTGTAGCCTGAAGAGTCGGGGGTAGCGAGTCGGGAGTCGGGAGTCGGGAGTCGGGAGCGAAAAAGGGATACTAGCAAGATGGTTCAGCGGGTCCGGAGTGAACTCACAACTCTCGACTCGCTACTCATAACTGGATTCAAGAATGGCTCGTCAAACGGATTCGGTCTGCAAGCTCTGCCGCCGCGAAGGCATTAAGCTGTATCTGAAGGGCATTCGTTGCGAAAGCCCCAAGTGCGCCATCGAACGCCGCGATTCGCCTCCCGGCCAGCACACGCGCCGCGGCAAGCAGAGCGAATACGGCGTCCGCCTCCGCGAAAAGCAGAAGCTGAAGCGGTTCTACGGCGTGCTCGACAATCAGTTCCATCGCTACTTCTCCCTGGCTTCCCGCTCGACGGAAAGCACGGGCGAAGCGTTGCTCAGCATCATGGAGCGCCGGCTCGATAACGTGGTGCATCGCCTCGGCTTTGCCCCGTCGCGTCCCGCGGCTCGCCAGCTGGTGTCGCATGGCCATATCCAGGTCAACGGCAAGCACTGCAACATCTCGAGCCTGCTCTTGAAGGCGAACGACCGGGTTACGGTGAAGAATCGCGAAGGCGGCGTGAAGCTGGTGAAGCTCAACCAGCAGCAAGCTCAGCCGATTCCCGACTTCCTCGACATCACCGGCAGCGAACCCCCCGAAGGGATCATGCGTCGTATTCCGACGCGCATGGATGTGGATCCCCGCCTCACGAAGGATCGTGAGCTGCAGGAAAACCTCATCATCGAATTCTGCGCACGGTAACGCACGTTCGGTTTTAGGTTTTGGGTTTTTGGTTTTCGCACGACGGTGAATCGCCGGTCGACACGGCACGCAGCCTTCGTCCAAAGCCAAATGCCTAAAGCCTAAAGCCTATTTAGGCCTTCGGCCTCAGGAGACATCGAAGATGCGCGTAAAATGGCGCGGCCTTGAACTGCCGAACCGTCTGACTTCCGAACGCGAAACGCTGACCGACACCTACGGCAAATTCTTTGCCGAGCCCTTCGAACGGGGCTTCGGCGTGACTGCGGGCAACAGTCTGCGTCGCATTCTGCTCTCGAGCCTGGAAGGGAGCGCGATCACTCGCGTCAAGATCCAAGGCGTGCAGCATGAGATCACCACGATTCCGGGCGTCGTCGAAGACGTCACGGACATCATCCTCAACATCAAGAGCCTGGTCGTCAAGAACCTGAGCGACCAGCCCAAGACGATCCGCATCGAGCGCCACGAAAAGGGCGTCGTCACCGGCGCCCATGTGATCGCCGACGAGCACGTGCAGATCATCAACCCGGAACACATCATCGCCACCATGACGGACGATGTGCCGTTCGTGGTCGAGATGACGGTGGAAAACGGTCGCGGCTACCGCACGTGGGAAGAGAACATCGGCAAGGAACGCGAGATCGGCGTCATTCCCGTCGATTCGGCCTTCTCGCCGGTGCTCAAGGTGAAGATGGGGATCGAGGAGACCCGCGTCGGCCAGCGCACCAACTACGACAAGCTCGTCCTCGAAATCTGGACCAACGGCACCATCACTCCGCAGCTGGCCCTGATCGAAGCGGCGAAGATTCTTCGCAAGCATCTCAACCCGTTCATCCAATACGCCGAGCCCGGCCCCGAAATGGCGCTGGACGATCGCCTCGAATCCACGGCGGTCGGCGACGGCATGGACGCGGACCTGGAACGCAAGCTGAACATGAGCCTTGCGGAACTTGAGCTTTCGGTCCGTGCGACCAACTGCCTCGAAACCGAAGGCATCACGACGGTTCGCGAACTGATTTCCCGCTCGGACGACGAACTGTTGGAAGTCCGCAACTTCGGCGAAACGACGCTTCGCGAAGTGAAGGCCAAGCTGCAAGAACGCGGCCTGGTCCTCGGCATGCGAATGCCGACCGCCTTGCGGCGGTAGAGAGTGGATACGAGAGAGTAGAGAGTAGATAAAGAGGCGAGCAATCGCCTTGCGATTATCAGGGGTTTGGTCATGCGACATCGTCATGGCGGTTGGAAGCTCAACCGCAATTCCACGCACCGTATCGCCATGTTCCGCAACATGACGATGGCGCTCATTCGCCATGAGAAGATCATCACGACGGTGGCCAAGGCGAAGGCGCTGCGTCCTTATGTCGAGAAGCTGATCACGCTGGCTCGCGAAGGCTCGTTGCATTCGCGCCGACAGGTGATCTCCAAGCTCGGCCCCACCGCCGACGCCGAGGTCAATCCCGAAGGGGATGACGCCGCGGATCGCCGCACGATCGTGCAGAAGCTGTTTTCCGACCTCGGCCCTCGCTTCAAGGATCGTCCGGGCGGCTACACCCGCATCGTGAAGCGATCGGAACGACGGCTCGGCGATGCAGGTGAAACTGCCTATATCATGCTGTTGGCCGCGGGCGAGACGAAGACCAAGGCCCGCCAAACGCCTCCAGCGCCTGCGCCCGCTCCGGCGCCTGCCCCGGCTCCCGCTCCGGAAGCGAAGACCGAGGAAGCTCCGAAGCAGGAAGAAGCCCCCAAGCCCGAAGGCGAACAACCTGCTCAGAGCTAGGCTAAATTGCTATGAAGACGAAACGCGGACGGGACCACATCCCGCCCGCGTTTTTCGTTTATCGGTTATATCCAATCCGACAGCGAAAGCGCCTGGATGTCTTGCTCCCCTCTCCCTCCGGGAGAGGGGCTGGAGGTGAGGGCAGAACAGCAAATATGGGAGGCGTGCGGTTCAAGACGAACAAAGGCACCCCAGCCCCTCCCCCGGACTCTCCCGGAGGGAGAGGAGAGCAAGACATCCAGTCGCTTGCGCTCCCTAACGATCAATAGCCGCGCCCGTGTGGCACGCCCTGAAAGAGATGAAGGGCGAGGTGAAGCTTCCGGAAGCTCATTGCAAGTTGGATACTGCGCCAGCACCGCTTCCACGCCCTTCACTACATTCAGGGCGTGCCACACGCTTTCGTGCATGTTCATCGCAGATGAAATCCGTTTCTCCTTGCAGCATCTAAATCAGCGTGCGCGATTTCGCTGCAGCACCTTTCGCACGAACCCGAAGCGTTCGCGAGGGATTCACGTCGTCCCTCGCTGACGCTTCGGGCTACTAGTGCGGGCGACTGGCATGTTTTGATCGGATGCGCGACGCCCGCTCCTATTCGAAAGGCCGCTACTAACGCGCTGCCGATTTGCGCACGCTGATTTAGGTGCAACGGCTCCAATCGAATCTCCTAAGGCATCCAAGGAGCCGCCATGCGAAGCGCAATTCTGCTCGCGTTGTTGTCGATCTTCGTTAGCGCCAGCGACCTTCGCGCGGAGTTGGTGTCGCTTGAGATTGTGCGCCAGGCATGTTGTGTCTCAGGAGGTGCAAATCCTCTGCGGGCGGTGATGGCCCGAACCGCAAGGCTAG
>JAIEPT010000176.1 GCA_019748295.1 Gemmataceae bacterium
CGGTTCGATGAGCGGGCGGTGAAAACGGAACGCCGGTGTCCACCGGCGCACCGCGTCACCGCTCGACTCTACCCGTTAGCAAGGAACCGGTGTTACGGGCATCCCCCGGCGGGTTCGGCGAGGCGGAGGAAACAGGCGCCGATGTCGTAGAGGCCTTCGGTCACGCTGGTGCAGCGGATCACTTCGGAACGGATCGCCAGGCATGGGCCGTCGGTTCGGGGGCGGAAGACGAGCGTCACTTCGCCGGCGAGCGGTTTGCTTGTGACGAACGCGACGCCGCCGCGCGAGAGGTCGCGGGCAAAGGCTTTCACTGGCGTCAGGAGCAAGGGCGTCCGCACCTCGATCGGTTCGGAAAAAGGCAAACGGGGATAGGCGCGCCGGTCGTCCGTCGCGGATCGCCGGTGGTCAAGGGAGTCGAGCATGTTGCCGATGGCCGATTCCGCCTGAGCCAGATCGGCGTCTTTCTTTTGCGTGCTTTCGCCGGATTCCGGCAATTCGAATCGGCAACCCAACTGCAGCATCTCGCCGGACACGTTTCGCACATGCTTGACTTCGGCGGGCACGTAGACGAGGTTGCCTTGCACGGGGATGCCGACCAGCACCCGGTCGGCATGGCGTAGAGAATTTTGCAGAATGGCGACGCCGCTGGAGGATAGGTTGCGCGCGACCGCTTCATAGGCCGCATTCCAATCCACGGTGCCGTCGGCCTTCATCGGGGCGACTCGCATCGGGTGATTGAGCGACAGACGGCGCTCGCATCGCTTTTCCGAGGCATTCGCTCGGTCGATCGTCATGATCACGCGGCGACCGCCCCAATCCCAGCGAACGTCGTCCAGAAACGATCGCATGATGATCAGCCCGCGGCCGCTGGCGAGCAGCACTTCCGGATCGTCGCTTTCCGTCCGCTTCAGCGCTTTTTCGACGTCGAACCCGCGGCCTTCATCGGTGATCGTCCAGCGGCAGGTCGTGCCGTCGTAGTCCACCTGGATATCGACTTTCCTCTGCGAAAGAACGGGATCCGACGCTCGCAGTGCAAGAGCCCTGGCGAAGGCGTCGTCGCTCCGCTCCTTGAGTTCCGACGAAAGTTCGAGATTGCCGTGGATGATGGCATTGGTGATCGCTTCGACGAAGGCGATCATCAGTTTCGCGGAGCGGGTCGGGCTGCAGGAACCGCAAAGTTCGGCGCGACGCGTCAGATAATCGGCCGTCGCTTCGACGAGTCCCGGGTCGCTAGGCAACGAAAGGTGCGTCCGTTCGGAAAGGATGAGACCTGCGAGGGGCGACGCGTCATGGTTCATAAGGCGACCGTTGCTCGGAAATGTCTTGCGAGGCTGAAGGCGTGCACCTTAAGTTTAAGGGACTGCGGAGCGGACGCACAAGACGCGTCGGCAGCGGCCGCTTGATCGGGTCGCCCCCTCTCTCGGCCAGGACCCGCAATGTCTACCTCTCGCTCGGAAGCCCGTCGCGACGCATTGCCCCTCGGCCCTTGGATCGAACACCTGTTCGAGACCATTGACGACGGCGTGTACGTTCACGATCCCGAAGGCAACATCCTCGGAGCCAACCCCGCCACATGTCGCCGGCTTGGTTACAGCCGCGACGAGTTGCTTCGGATGAATGTCCGCCAGATTGAGGACGGCGGCGAACCGTCGAACATGGGCGATTTTTCTCGCCAAGCGTTGCACCGCACGCAAGATGGGCACATCGTCCAAGTCGCCGTCCGCTGCTCGAAGATCGAGTGGCAGGGGAAGCCCGCGGTGCTCGTCGTGGCGCACGACGCCATCGAGCGAAAACTCGCCCAACGTCGGCTCACGGCCCAGTACGAGGTCGCTCGGGCCCTCGCTTCAGCCGGCAGCATCGGTCAAGCGGCGAGCGGCATCCTGGAGGCGCTGACCCAAGGCTTGGGCATGGAGGTGGGGGTGCTGTGGGTATTCGATCCCGCGGAGCAGGCTCTTGGCTGTCAGGGAATCTGGAAGCGGCCCGATCTCGATATTCCGGAGTTCGTCACGCTGACCCGACGCATTGCGATTGAGAAGGGGATCGATACTCCTGGCATGGCTTGGCGCGACGATCAAGCATTCGTTCACGTATTCCCGCCTGATGCCCGCCGCTACGATCGCCTCTCGCTTGCGATCCAGTACGGACTTGTTGCCGCCATGGGATTTCCTCTTCGGGGCCAAGGCGATTCGGTCGGCGTCCTGGAGTTTCTTTCATGCAGGGAACCGACGCTTGATGGCGATTTGCATGCCATGATGTCGGCGATGGGCAGCCAAATCGGCCAGTTCATCCAGCGGCAACGCGCGGAAGCGGCCCTCCGCGATTCCGAGTCGCTTTACCAATCGCTGGTCGAACGTTTGCCGCAGAGCATTTTCCGCAAGGATCGCGAAGGAAAGATCACCTACGCCAACGAACGGCTATGCGAAAAGCTGCAGCGCCCTCGAGAAGATATCGTCGGCAAGACCGATTTCGACCTCTTCCGCGCCGACCTGGCCACGCAGTACGTGAAGGATGACCAGATCATCCTGCGCGATGGCCAAACCTACGAAACCGTCGAGATGCATCAGCTTCCCGACGGGGCAAGCATTTGGGTCCAAGTCGTCAAGACGCCGCTCTACGATGCCGAGGGGGAAATCGTCGGCGTGCAGGGGATTTTCTGGGATGTGACCGAAAAGAAGCAGGCGGAGGAAAACTTGGCCGCTTCCGAACGCCGCTATCGCCAGCTTGCGGAAGCGACCATCGATGGCGTCGTCCTCAGCGATGAAGCCGGCAGGATCACGCTCTTCAATCCCGCGGCTAAACGCATGTTCGGTTGGAATGCGGCCGAAGCCGTCGGTCAGCGGGTTGCAGGATTGTTGGTGCAGGATTTGAAGCCGCTGTTGAGTTCGCTTGTCGGCAAAACCGCGGAACTGACCGGCAAGCGACGCGACGAATCGCACTTTCCGGTGGAGGTTTCGCTGAGCCTTCTCGGCCGACCTGGCACGGGCGAATTTCCGCCGATGCTGGCCGCGTTTCGCGATCTCACCGAGCGAAACAAGATTCGCTCCGCCCTGGTCCAAAGCGAGAAGCTTGCATCGATCGGCCTGCTGTCTGCCGGCGTGGCCCATGAGATCAACAATCCGCTGGCATTCATCGCCAACAACCTCGTGGTGCTTGAACGCGACGGCAAGGGACTCATGGAACTGATCGAAATCATCCATGCCGGCAAGGAGCGAGTGCCGGACGACCTCAAGTCCGCGTGGGAGGCCAAGGCGGAGGAAATCGACCTCGACTACCTACGCGACAACATCAGCCGGATTCTGAGCCGCACGCGCGACGGGGTGGATCGCGTGAGCCGCATCGTGCATAGTTTGCGAGGCATGGCCCGCACCGATCCGCCGAAAATGTCGGAAGCTCGCATTCCCGCCCTGATCGATGCGAGTCTTGAGATTCTTGCGGGCCGATTCAAGCGGAGCGGCATCGTCATCGAGCAGGAGCACGATCCGGAGCCGACCGTGTTCGGCGTATCGACGCAGCTCAGCCAGGTGATGCTCAACCTGCTGATCAACGCGTTTCAAGCCCTGGAATCGCAGAAGAAGGACGGCGGCATCATCCGCATCCGCACTCGGCGCGAGGAGCCGTCGCTCGTCATCGAAATCTCGGATAACGGGCCTGGCATTCCGGCGAAGGATCTGACCAACATCTTCGACCCCTTTTTCACCACCAAGGACGTCGGCGAAGGTACCGGCCTGGGCTTGTGGATCTCGCATCAAATCGTAACCGCCCACGGGGGCCGCGTTGAAGTCGAATCGGAATCGGGGCAGGGCGCCCTCTTCCGCCTGTGGCTGCCGATTCGTCCCGAAAGGAAACCGTCATGACCGCTGCCAAGCACACGCTCCTTGTCGTTGATGACGAACCGGATGTTTGCGATTCGGTCGAGGCATTGCTGCGCCGCCGCTACAAGGTGCTGAAGGCGAAAAACGCGGAGGAGGGACTTAAGCATATGGAGGCCAACGACGTCCACATCATCATGACCGACCAGCGGATGCCCAAGATCACCGGCGTCGAGCTGCTGTCGCGAATCCGCGGCGGCTACCCCCAGGCGATCCGCATGCTGTTCACCGGCTACGCCGACCTCGAATCGATCATCGCCGCGATCAACCAGGGCCACATCTTCCGCTTCCTGAAAAAGCCCTGGCAGCCTCAGGATTTGGAGGAAGCCGTGGATGAAGCGGCGGCCGAGTTCGATCGCCTGGTGTGGCAGGCGGACAAGATCCGCGAGTTGGAATCGGAACTAGGGAAGCTGCGAACCCGTGTAGCGGCGTTGGAACAAGCTAAGCCGTAGTCAGAGCCCGAGCCCCAGCGAGGGTTTCCTAGGTAGCCCTCTCGCTCCGCGAGAGGTAAGCGGCAAAGTGCCGAGCTGCGGCGCGGCATTGATCCGCTTACCTCTCGCGGAGCGAGAGGGCTACCTAGGAAACCCTCGCTGGCGCTCGGGCTCCACACCGGCAGCGTTATCGCAACCCAGGGTTTGTTGGAGAACGCTTTCAGCGTTCACGATCCGTCCGCCCGAAGCTCTTGCCCCACCCTTTGCTCCACCCTTGAGGGAAGGCCGTCGGGCACGCTTATTGCATGCTTTCCATCGCAGATGAACTATCTCCGCGTCATTGGCCGTCTGTATGATCGCTCAGCGAACCCCAAGCATCGTCGTGATCGCCGGGCCGAATGGGGCCGGGAAATCGACCATCGCGCCGCACCTGCTCCGTTCGGTGCTGCAAATTCCGCATTTCGTCAACGCTGATGCGATCGCCAAAGGGCTGTCCTTCTTGCACCCCGAGACCGTCTCTTTCACGGCGGGTCGCATCATGCTGCGGCGGATGGAGGAATTGGCGGTCTCGCGGGCGGATTTCGCATTCGAGACGACGCTGGCGAGCCGTACCTTGGCCCCCTGGCTCACGCGCCAGCTGCGGCGCGGATTCGATTTGCGGATGGTCTTTCTTTGGCTGCCCGATCCGAGTTTGGCGATCGCGCGGGTGTCGTCACGAGTGCAGATGGGCGGGCACCATGTGCCCGAGGATACGATCCGCCGGCGCTATGAGGCGGGGATCCGAAACTTCTTTCATCTCTTTATGCCGTTGACGGCGGCGTGGGCGTTCTACGACAATTCCGGGCAGGACGGGATTCGGGAATTGGCCTGGGGATCGGGACGCGAAGAGCAAGCCGTCGCGGACCCGGCCATGTGGGATCAACTCAAGAGCAGGTTCGCCGCGTGAATCCGCAGGACTCGACGATCGCCGACCGCTTCGCGGATCGCGCCGCGCTGCTGGCCGCCATGCAGCGCGCCATTGACGTGGTTCGCTGGAAGCACGCCATCGCCGGCCGCCGAGTGTGCGTGTGGAAAGACGGGCGCGTGGAGTGGGTCGAGGCGGAAGCGGGCGAGCCGCCGGCCGGCATCATCTGGTATGATGCGTAGCATCGAAAGCCTCGCCGGAGTTCTCGATGACAGATCTTCGTCAGGTGCCTGGATTGACGGAAGCCTTACTGCCAATTCTCGGTGCGTATATCCGGGAATGCGCGAAAGTCCAAGTCGGTGGTGAGGATAGTCGCGTCAAACAGGCGAGCTAACGCGATCAGCAAAAGATCGGGATGCGAAAGAATCCGGCCAGTCGTTCTCGCTTCGTGAAATGCGACGGCAAACTCGGTCGCAGCGGACAGTTCGATGGGCCAAACATGTACATGCTCAAGCAGTCTCTCAAGTCGTTGCTTTGATTTCTTCGCTTCGTGAACTTTCGTCAAACCTACCATCAGCTCGCAAACGACTGACCCGCATGTGGCGAACACGTAGGTGATTCGTGTCGAAGAGATAGCGTTTCACGGATCAAGGCCCATTGGGCGACGCATGATTTGCTTGCCAAGTTCTCGTTGCTCATTCAAGACCTGCTGCACCGCGGCGTCCGCCTCCGGAGTGCTGTCAGCGCAAAGCCGATTCATTTCTTCCAACCAAGCATCGCCGTCAAGATTGCCGTCGCTGCTTCGTTCGACTTGCAATGGCGCGCCTTCGGTCCATTCGGCGGGAATGGGATCCAGCGGAACGAAGACGCCATTTCGCAGTACGGCTCGAACCATTGCTTCCGCTCCTCCTTCGATCGGCTTATTCCAGGTCGTTGCATGCATTTTGCTGCGGGTGGCGTGCCATGCTTCGTCGGGCCCCTAGCCGGGCCCTTCATCGCTTCCGCTTCCACCGGCGAAGCATGTGAAGCTTCCGAAACTTCCAGTCCTTGGTCTGGGGCATGCTTGAGCGGTGAAAGGGGAAGGCATTAAGAGCCCGGCCAGGGACCCGCTCAAGCATGGCACGCCACCGCTAACTTTGAGTCTGAGTTTTTTTAAGATCTGCTTCTCGTCATTTCGCCTCTGATCGAGAAACTCTTGCAAACGGGCATCTTCTTCGTCGTCGCCGTCGGCACAAAGCTCGTTCCACTTGGCCCAGCGATCCGCATCGGATTCGAATTCAGCTGATTTCTCGACAACCAGTTGCGTTCCGTCGTTCCACTCTTGCGGCACTGGTTCGAGCGGGACGATCGTCCCGTTCACGATGATTGCTTTCATGCTCCACCCCATTTCGCTTGGGCCTCTGAATTCGATCATATCCGCTCCAGGCTCGCCGTTCCATCTCCCCCTTGACCTCCGCCCGCACAATGGAATGTGCCTTCGCCGCGACGTTTGACGCTTCGTGTGAAGCGGGTGAAGATTCGCTTGGGTTGCTTGCGTTCGGCGCAGGCGGTTGGTTAAGATGAATTCGACCTCGAACCTGCCCGCGCTGCGGCGCATCTAGACGTACATGAGCGGCGGCCCGACAGCCTCGCTCAGCATCAGCATCCCGCATCAGGTATAGGGGGTTCCATGATAGGCCGATCGGAATCGGCGCTGGACGCAAGCGTTCTGGTGCTGAACAAGCTGTACATGGCGGTCCACATCATCTCGGTTCGCCGAGCGTTCTGCCTGCTCTGCAAGGACTTGGCCGAAGTCGTCACGATGGAAGAGGGTCAGTTCATGACCTACGACTTCGAAACGTGGCGCGAGGTCAGCGAATTCCGGGCTCGCCACTTCCGCGAGGAAGAAGACGACTGGGTTCGCACCGCCTCCACCGAGATCCAGGCGCCGCGCGTCATCCGCCTCGTCGGCTACGAAAAGTTGCCGAAGCAGACCGTGAAGTTCAATCGCCGAAACATCTTCGCCCGCGACAACAATCAGTGTCAGTACTGCGGCAAGAAGTTTCCGACGAGCGAGCTGAGCCTGGACCACGTGGCTCCACGCAGCCAGGGCGGGCCGAGCACATGGGAAAACATTGTCTGCGCCTGCGTCTCGTGCAACGTCCGCAAGGGGGGCCGCACGCCGAAGCAAGCCCACATGACGCTGATCCGCTTGCCGGTGAAGCCGAAGCGGAGCCCGATGCTCAACATGAAGCTGACCCACCGGAAGTACCAGTCGTGGAAGTCGTTCCTCGACGCGGCCTACTGGTCGGTGGAACTGATATGAACGAAGATCCCGCGACGAAAGTCGCGGGCTTTTTTGCTTGGCGAACCTGTCGGTGGAGCGAGAGCGAGATCACCAATTGAGCGCGCCAGCGCGTGCGTGGAAGAGCGGCGAGTGCAGATCGTTTTGATGCATCCGTCGCTGATGGACACGCATCACGCACTGCGCTTGCGCGACTTATCGAGAAACTTCGCCATCGCTTCGCCAAACGGCGCGAGGTCTTTTGGGGTGCGGCTTGAGATGAGATTTCCGTCGATGACGACCGGTTCGTCCGCCCAGATCGCGCCCGCGTTTTCCAGGTCGTCCTTGATGCCGAGCGAACCGGTGACTTTCTTGCCGCTGAGAATCTTCGCGGAAATCGGAATCCAGCCGCCGTGGCAGATGAACGCGACGAGCTTGCCGGCCTCGAAGAACTCGCGCGTCAGGCGAAGCACGTCTTTGTGGCGGCGAAGCTTATCCGGCATGAACCCGCCGGGAATCAAAAGGCCTGCGTAGTCCTGGCTTTTGACCTGGGGGAGCAACACGTCGGCGGTCGCGGGATAGCCATGTTTGCCGGCGAACGTACGCAGCTCTTCGCCGGCCAGCTTCACGCCGTAGCCGGCTTCTTCCATGCGAATCTTGGGATACCAGAGTTCCAGGTCTTCGTAGATGTCGCCGACGAATGCGAGCAGGTTCGCCATGATGCGTCCTCGTTAGTTGCGAGCGGGATTACAGGTACTTCGACGCCAGGGTGAGCGGCTTGGGCCCCAGCGTGACGATCGTGAAATGCCGCGACGGGTGGCGTTTCACGTGCTCCACGATCCCGCCCGGCGTCAATCCGTCGATGGAGGCCTGAATCTCCTCCGTGCTGCGGACGCGGCCCAGGTAATACCACTCGCTGGCAATCGCACCGGCCCGGGCGAAGGTCGATTCTTCCTGCATGATGACCGACGACTTCAAGCCGGCTTTCACGCGTTCGATCTCATCGTCCGTGACGCCTTCGACCAAGCGATCAAGTTCGCCCAGCGTGACGTCGAGGGTTTCTTGGGCACGTTCGTTCGTGGTGCCGGCGTAGGTCAGAATGAGGGCAACGCCCTTGAACGTCTGATAGCTCGAACCGACGGCATAGCAGAGCCCGCGTTTTTCGCGCACTTCGGTGAAGAGTCGGGCGCCCATGCCGCCCGAGAGAACCTGCACGGCGGCCTGGGCCTGGAAGTATTCGGGATCGCCGAAAGGGACGCTGGGATGGGCGATGGCGATTTGCGTCTGCGTCGTTTCTTTCTCGAGATGGGCCTGGCCGCGAATGGCCGGAGTTTGGGCCGGGGCGACTGCGTTGCCCCCCTTCCATTCGCCGAATAGTTGTCCGACGAGATCGCGCAGGGGCTCCCATTCGATGGCGCCGGCGACGGAGATGATCGTATCCTTGGGGCCGAATGTGTTTGCGAAATGTTGGCGCAGGCCATCCACCGTGAGCGCCTGCAAGCCCTCCGGCGTGCCTCGGCGATCGCGCCCCATGGGATCGGGCCAGGCGCGGCGGCGAAGTTCGACCATCACCTTTTGACGCGGTTCGTCTTCCAGCGCTTGCAGATCCTGCAACGCCAAGGCGACGACCGGTTCCAACTCGTCTTCGGGCAATCGCGGGCGAAGCAGAATGTCGGCGTAAATCGACAGGGCCGGCAACAAATTGCGGGCCAGCGTCGAACCCCAGAATCGCATGTGAACCTGCCCCACGCTTTCGCCGCGATCGAGTCCGAGATTGTCGAGGGCAAGGCTTAGCGCCCGGCTATCGCGTTCTCCGGCGCCGCGCGTCAGCATCTCGGCGAGCACGGTCGCGGTGCCGGGGCGGTCGATAGGATCGAAAACGCAGCCCGCGGGAACCAGAAAGTTGAACGCGGCGGAGCGGACATGATCCATCCGCTCCGCGAGCAAGGTAAGGCCGTTGGGGTAACGATGGATGCGGATATCCTGAGGCACGCACAAGCTCCTTCGCGTTCCGGAGAGAGGTCGCGGTTCAGGATATCGCAGCCGCCGGACGAGGGCGACGCCGCTTTCGCGGAAACCCTCGCTTTAGGCGAGCGGCAGGAGGTGATCTTGCTCCATCTCCCTCCGGGAGAGGGGAATTGGAAGCTTCGCTGCCACCACCAATGAAGTTGCACCTGTGAGCTCCCGGCCCCTCCTGGAACTTCCGGAGGGCCCGGAGGGAGGGGAAGAAAAGGCAGGCGCCGCTCGCCTCGAGGAGCCGCGCACGTAGTAAGCGGTTTCGCATGGCGTCATGCCGAACCGCTTACTACGCGCGCGGCTGTGCGTCGTGTAGGTGTTGATGATCCTGTGGGTGCGAGACCCATGCTGGTTCTTGTCGTTCCGACCAGAAGCAGTTGAAGTCGCTGGGGAGGCGACAAACCGGCGAGAGCCTTTGATGCAAAGGGCTGCTTGAGGCAACTCCGCGAGCGGACGGGCCATCCGGGTAATGCTGGTGGAGGAAAGGGGCTCCTCTGGGCACAACTGTTGAAGGAAACTTGCGGGTGACGTCATCGGTTTCCCAGCCCCCGTTCACGGGGCTTTCGCGAAGCGTCCAGGCCCGCCGTTGACGGCGGGTAACAGGGCCGTTCACACCTATCCCTCCCGACCCCCGTTTACGGGTCTTCTCGCAGTTCGGCTTTAGCCGCGGACGCTTCCGGCGGCTAAAGCCGAACTGCGAGAAGACCCGTGAACGGGCCTCACCGGCAATCTTGTTTGCGGCCGATGAACCCGCCCTCAAGGGCGGGCCTAAATCAGCGTGCGCAAATCGGCGGCGCGTTAGCGGCCTTTCGAATAAGAGCGGGCGTCGCGCTTCCGATCAAAACATGCCAGTCGCCCGCACTAGCCCGAAGCGTCATAACGCTTCGGGTTCGTGCGAAAGGTGCTGCGGCGAAATCGCGCACGCTGATTTAGACGCTGCGCGAAAGCCCCGTG
>JAIEPT010000142.1 GCA_019748295.1 Gemmataceae bacterium
CGGCGACGTGCCATGCGTGTGCGGGTCCCTGGCCGGGGCCTCGTACGGTCCCCTTTCACCGCACAAGCATGCCCCCAGACGGGACGCTGGTTACGGGCGAGGGGCATGCTTCGTCGGTGAAAGGGGAAGCATTGTGGAGCCCGGCCAGGGACCCGACGAAGCATGGCACGCGACCGTGTGTTTTGCGGTCTGGAAAATCCCGATGGCACACACCACCCATGAGAGCTAAGCCCCAAACCCGGCGGCGACGTGCCATGCGTGTGCGGGTCCCTGGCCGGGGCCTCGTACGGTCCCCTTTCACCGCACAAGCATGCCCCCAAGACGGGACGCTGGTTACGGTCAGGGGCATGCTTCGTCGGTGAAAGGGGAAGCGTTGAGGAGCCCGGCCAGGGACCCGACGAAGCATGGCACGAGTGCCATCCATGCCGCCCAAACCACTTGAAGCACGTCACGCCTTCAATTCCAGCACCGCGATTTTCTGGTGGCCCACCGCATACATCGACGTGCCCTCTTCGTGCAGCACCGCGTCGTGCACGAACATGGGGACGGCGCCTTGATGGATCATCGCTCGCTTGGCGGGGTCGTGGAACATGATGATGCCGCTGCCGCCTCCGCCGATGGCGCAGAGCCAGGCGTTTTGCGGGTGGTAGACGAGGCGATTGATCAGACCCTGGGCGCCGGTGAAATCGTAGAGCTTTTCCTTCTTGTTCCAGTCGTACACCTCGACACGCGAAGGGCCGCTGAGACCGTCCACGTTGTCGATTTGGCCCACGCCGCCGACCGCGAGGTTGTTGTTGTCCGGCGAAAACGCCAGGGCGCGGACGCCGCCGATCGAGCGGATGCGTTGTCGGCCATCCCAGGTGTAAAGCGTCGGCGCTTCGATCGCAGCAAGCTGTCGGCCCGCGGCCACATCCCAGACGACGACATGCCCCACGCGGTCGCCGGTCGCCAGCTTGCGGCCATCAGGAGAAAAGACGCAGCAATAGAGCATCGAGCTGAAGTGCGTTGGCGTCCGTTCGGCATGGCCGCCGCGCAACTCGTGGATGCGAGCGCCGTCGGCCGCGTTCCAAATCCGGCAAATCATGTCGTCGCCGACGCTGGCGAACTTGGATCCATCCGGTGAAGTCGCGATCATCCGCACTTGCCGCGCGTGAGCGTCGACCGTGCGAATCGCCTTCTTCTCGGCGAGGTTCCACCAGATCATTTTGCCGTCATAGCTGCCGGAAACGACGGTCTGCCCCGAGAGCGCAACGGACGTGACATACCGTCCATGATCCGCGAGTTCCTGCACCTGTCCATTGGCCTGGCCCACGTCGATATCGAGAACTTTTCCCTCCGAACTGCCGACGATGAGCCGCGACGTGCCGGGAACGCGAGCGACGGCGAAGAGGATATCGCGTCGAGCCGTTTCACGAGCAACGCGCAGATTCCGAGGAGCGCTGTCAGGCATGGAAGCATCCACGAAGCGGGAAAAGAAAGCCGCGAAGGCTGGGGCGGGATGCGTGCAGTGTATCACCGAGAAGGCGGGGGCCGCTATGGAAATGCCAACAACTCGCTGGCCAATGCTTAAGTTGCCGGCGGGCTAACGGAGTTGAAGGCGTTCGATGTATGCAAACAGTCTGGTACACTGACGCCTGCCGATTTGGAGAAGTGCATGTCCACCGCCGAAGCCATCTCATTCGAGACTGTCGCAGATTTGCTGGATCAACTTGGCGTACCGGCCGAGCGTGTCCTCCTGCGCCCGCCACCGGGCGAAGCCACCGAACGCGATCTCGTGCTTCAGAAGCGCCGCTGCGAACTCATCGATGGCGTGCTGGTGGAGAAGGCGATGGGATTCTTCGAGTCTCGGTTGGCCGCCGTCCTTCTCTACTTCATTGAGACTTATCTCGACGCGAATCCGATCGGCGTTTGCTTTGGCGAATCGGCGCCGATGCGAGTAGAGATCGAGCAGGTTCGCATGCCCGACGTTTCCTTCCTTCGATGGGACCGTCTCGAGCAAAGAGCGTTGCCGCAGGGGCAAATCTTGGACTACGCCCCTGATTTGGCCCTGGAGGTTTTGAGCCCGTCCAACACTGGCAAAGAAATGGCACGGAAGCGGGCGGACTACTTCCATGCCGGCTGCACGCTGGTTTGGGAAGCGGATCCTGTCAAGCGGTGCGTCGAGGTGTTCGTTTCCGCGAACGATTCGACGATCATCGGAGAGGACGGCGTACTGACAGGCGATCCCGTTCTTCCCGGTTTCCGCTTGAGCATCAAAGATTGGTTCGATCGTGCGGGGCCGCGGGCGCCGAAAGCGTAAACCACTTGCGGAATGATACCGTACATCTCGGTCTTCCGCTTGCGGCTTAGCGATCCGGATGGTCGATTCGGAACGCTAAGCCGCAAGCGGGGGTCGCGGAATGTGGACACTTGGGGATGTACGCGCCCGGTCTTGTGGAACGCCACGGAGGGCGTTCCCTACAGACGTCACGCACCTGCATGGTCTACGGTTCAAGGCCCCATTGCTGGAACAGGAAGCACCAGATGTCGGTCTGCTCGTCGAGGATGAGGCCGCGGGGTTTGCCCGCCCCATGCCCTGCGGTTGTTTCTTGACGTAGAAGGATGGGGGCGGTGGAACCGGTCGCGTGCTGCAAGCGGGCGGCCATCTTGCGGGCGTGCAGCGGATCGACGCGCGTGTCGGAGGCGGCGGTCGTCAGCAGCACCGCGGGATACGCGGTCCCTTCCCTCACTTTCTGATACGGCGAGTAGGCGGCGATCCACTTGTAGTCTTCCGCTTTCTCTGGGTCGCCGTATTCAGGAATCCAAAGGCGTGCGATCAGGAAACGGTGAAAGCGCGTCATGTCGAGCAACGGCACCTGGCAGACGACCGCTTCGAACAGATCCGGCCGCTGCGTCAACGCGGCTCCGACGAGCAGGCCGCCGTTGGATCCGCCCTGAATGCAGAGCTTTTCCTTCGTCGTGACTTTGTTCGCGATCAGCCACTCGGCCGAGGCGATGAAGTCGTCGAAGGTGTTTTGCTTTTTGTCGAGCATGCCGGCGCGATGCCATTCCTCGCCGTACTCGCCGCCGCCGCGGAGATTCGGAATCGCGAGCACGCCCCCTTTTTCGAGAAACATGAACCGGATCGCGGAGAACGTCGGCGTCAGGCTGATGTTGAATCCGCCGTAGCCGTAAAGCAGCGTCGGGTTCGTGCCGTCCCGTTTCACGCCCTTCTTGTGAGTGAGAAACATCGTGACCGGCGTGCCGTCCTTCGACGTCACCTTCACCTGCTCGACGACGTATTGTTCCGGATCGAGCCCCGTTTTCACCCGGTCCCAAAGTTCGGGTGCTTCGCTCTTCAGATCGACGCGGTACACGGACTGGGCGACGGTGAACGACTGGAAGCCGTAGAACAATTCGCTGCCGTCCCATTCCCCCCCCAGCCCGGCAACCGTCCCCAGCGTCGGCAGTCCGATGTCGCGCAGATGCTTGCCGTCGCGATCGTGGACGGCAAGCGTACTGGTCGCATTGCGCATCTTCTCGACAATCAGGTAATCGCCGATGGCGGCCGCCGCTTCCAGCTTGTCCTTCCCTTCCGGGATGATCTCCGCCCAATCCTTGCGATCCAGCTTCGCCGGCTCGACGCGATACACCCGATAGCGAGGAGCATCGTGGTTCGTCGTCACATAGAAGCGATCATTTCGTAGAGTGATCGAGAAGTTCGCCTTGATGCCGACCGCGAGCGGTTCGAATTTCGCGTCCTTCGCCTCATTGTCGCGGACGAAGATTTCCGACTTCGCCCATCCCTGCGACGCCGTCACCGCGAGCCATCGGCCATTGGGCGAGACGCTGACCGAATGCCAATCTTCCGGCGAACGACCTTCGCCGAAGGCTTTGGGATCGTCCTTTGGGTCCGTGCCGAGTTTGTGGAAGAAGACGTGGCGGAAATAGTTCTCCTGCCCTTTCGCGACGCTGCCTACGGCAGGGTAGCGCGTGTACCAGAAGCCGGACGCATCCGGCATCCAGGCGACGGATGCGGCCCGCGTTCGCTCGATGACGTCCGGCAGATCCTTGCCTGTGGCGACTTCGCGGACGCGGAGCGTCGATTGCTCGCTGCCGTTCTTCGAGAGGCCGTAGGCGATCCGTTTGCCGTCCTTGCTCGGAAACCACCAATCGAGGGCGATGGCGCCGTCCTTCGCAAGTTCGTTGGGATCGATCAGCACGCGGTCTTTGCCGCGGCTGCCGTCGCGGACGAAGAGGATCGGCTGATTCTGGTTGCCTTCGCGCCTGGTGTAGAAGTAATGCCCCTTCACTGGAGCCGGCACGCCCAGGGAACCGATCTCAAGCAGCGAATGGAGCTTCTTGCGGATGCTTTCGCGGCCCGGGAATTTGCCGAGGATCGATTGGGTGAAACGATTCTGCTCGTCCACCCACGTCTTCGTCTCCGCGCTGGCGCCCTCTTCGAGCCAGCGATAGGGATCGACGATCTTGACGCCGTGCAGCGTCTCCTCGACGTTGTCTTGGCGAGTGGGCGGATACTTCAAAGCTTGTGCGTGCACTAGCGCGGCACTCCCGAAAAACCAACTGACCAACAGAACGGCAATCGCGGAACGCATGATGCGGAATCCTTGCTGAATGAGCCGTCGTTTCGCCTACCACGCCAGCGTTGCGGCTCGCGGACCGGTTTGCCACCTGCACGATGCGGGTTAGCCGCGACGCGCAGCGGAGCGCGGACTGGACCTCACGCCGCGGCATGGCACTCAGGCCGCGCTCCGCTGCGCGTCGCGGCTAACCCTTCCTGTCGAGTCGGCTTTCTTTCGCGGCGACACATTGCTTATGATGTTCACACCGGATCGCGGCGATGTTCGCTCGCAGCGGGCCCCCTGAAAGTTTCGAGGCCTTAGTTCACGAGATGTCGACGCAAGCATTCACGTCTTCCGATTCCGATTGGCCCCCCCTCGCCCGGGAGAACTTCGCCTCCAACATGCATCGCCTCGCCAATTTTCGCGAAATCCTGCGTTACGTCCCTCAGTATCGGGACAAGGTCTTCGTCATTGCAATCGACGGCTTCGTCGTCGAGGACGACAACTTCCGCAACGTGCTTCTCGATATCGCCCTTCTGGGCAGCCTGCGCATCGGCGTGGTGCTCGTCCACGGCGCCAGCCATCAGATTCGCCGACTTGCGGAAGCGACCAAGCAGCAGCCCTCCAACTTCGACGGCATCGGCCTGACCGACGCCGCCACGCTTCAGCTTGCCCTTACCGCGGCCAATCGCGTCACGCACGAATTTCTCGAAGGGCTCGCCGCCGCGGATCTTCGCGGCGCCTGCGGCAATGCCGTCGTCGCTCATCCCGCGGGCATTCTCGGCGGCGTCGATCAACAGTGGACGGGCCGCATCGACGGCATCGACGTTTCCTTCTTCAAGGCGCTGCTCGAACGCGACATCGTCCCCGTCGTCCCGCCGCTCGGCTGCGACGGCGAAGGTCTGACCTATCGCCTCAATTCCGACGCGGTCGCAATGGAAGTCGCCAAGGCGCTCGGAGCCGCGAAGCTCATTTACCTCACCTCCGTGCCCGGCATCGAAGTCGCCAACGGTTCGACGTCGCCCGAAGTGCTGCGGCAGCTTTCGCTCGAAGAAGCCGAGGAGATGCTGAAAAAGCATCGCAACGACTTGGTGGAACCGAGCCTCTCGAAGCTGACCAACGGCATTAGAGCTTGCAGGGGCGGAGTGCCGCGCGTGCATGTGCTCGATGGCCGCACCGATTTGGGCCTGCTCACCGAAGTCTTTTCTAACGAAGGCGTCGGCACGTTGATTCACGTCAACGATTATCAGGCTATTCGCGTCGCTCGCAAGAAGGACGCCCGCGCCATCAACGCCCTGATCAAAGCCGGCGTGGAGAGTGAGGAACTCGTCCCTCGCTCGCTCGCCGAGATCGAACGGCACATCAGCGACTACTACGTCTTCGAAGTGGACGGCAACATCGTCGGCTGCATTGCGATTCATCCGTATCTCGACCAGAAGAAGGCCGAGCTGGCGTGCGTCTTCGTCTCGAACAAACACGAGAACCAGGGGATCGGCGCCAAGCTCGTGCAGTTCGGCGAGGGGCAGGCGGAGCGGTTGGGCGCCAAGGAACTTTTCTGCTTGACGACGCAGGCGGCCAACTATTTCGTGCAAAAAGGCGGCTTCCAGGTGGGCACGCCCGATGATCTGCCGCCGCCCCGCCGACAGCGCTACGACGTCAGCGGACGCAAGTCGAAAGTGCTGACGAAATCGCTCCCTCCCGCCAAATCGACGGCCATCTGAACGGCCGGCGGCTTGACGGGCCGCTTCCGCCTGCCGTAACCTTCACTGTCTGGGAAGTGCATTTCTGGAGTATCGCATGTCTCTGCCGTCTCGTCTGGGTTTCGCTTTGCCGGCGCTGCTTCTGCTCGCCGCCAACCCCGTTCTGGGGCAACAGCAACTAGGTTCGAAAACCGAAGTCGAGGATGCGTTCGTTCGGGTCCGCAACGACTTTACCCGGAAGTACGTCACGGGAGAGTTCGAGCCGAAGAAGGAGGTGCTCGACCTTGCTTCCCAGTATTACGTCTACCGGGTCACCTGGCCCAATGCGACCAGCGACTCGGCGACCATGGCGGGCGTGATCGCCGAATTCAAGGCGCTGGTCGATCCCATCACGAACAAGGACAATCTGAAGAGGAATCAGAAGTTCCTGGATATGTTCGCGCCGATGCTGGTTTCTCGTTTCCGCCAGCTCACGGATCTGCCTTTTCAGGAAAACCAGAAGGCGGTTCTCAACGGCGTCCAAATGCTGCCCCAACTGGGTCGCATCAAGCAAGACGACGTGGGCAAGTACCTTTCCGACTTGATCGATGACCCCTCCAAACACGATGCGATCAAGCTTTACGCCCTGAAAGGGATTCGCGAAAACATGCCGATCCAAGTGCTGGCGGATGGCGACTTCATCGACAACAAGCTGCGCAAACGACGCGACTTGCAGGCCAAGCAGATCGACGCTTTGGAGCGTTTCATCACGCGCCAGCCGCCCAGCGCGATGACGGAAGAAGAGTTGCGTGCCTTCACCTACATTCGCAAGGAAGGGATCGCCGCGCTGGCGCATGCCGGGGCTCCAGCCGTGTCCGCCCTGGTCAAGCGCGAAGGCGACGTCAAAGGCGCGGTCGCTCCCACGCTGCTCCGCGTTTTGATTCCGGCACTTCGTCCCGACCAGGAGGCCCCGAACAACGACATGCGTCTGAAGCCGTTGCCGACGATCGCGGAGAAAGTCGAAGCCGCGATCGGCGTGCTCAACATGCACCCGGAGCATCTCAAGCTCGAAGGGAATTACCAGCCTCAGGTCGAAGCCTATGCATTCGGCCGATTCGTGAAGGAGTTGGGGGAGGCTTACAACGAAGACCTGCCGAACCTCCGCATCAACGTGAAGGACAAGGACCGCCGGCCCCCCGTACTCCCCTGGAAGCTTACCGCCAAGCGGCTTGAAGAAGCGTGGGTGAACGCGGGGAGCACCAAGAAAGGCTTGCCCGACGATTTCAAGAAACTCGAAGCGCCGGTGCGCGACATCCTCAAGCAGATGTACGACTTCGGCAACGTCGCCGACCGCATGGTGGAACTCGCTCCGCTGCTGAGGGCTCCCGACCAAAAACTGCGTGTGCTGTTTCCTGGGACGAAGGGGGCACAAGCGATCGAGCTTGATTGATGTTTCTTCCAGTCGGCGTCAATGCGGCGCGGCGAGAGTCCGACCCGTTGCGCGAACACCTGCTTACGTCAGAGCCCGAGCGCCAGCGAGGGTTTGGCGTGGTCGCCTTGGGATGTTGCGAAACCCTCGCTGGCGCTCGGGCTCTGACGTAAGCAGCGGCAGTCACACAGGAGCCGCGCACGCAGTAAGCGGTTCGGCGAGTCGTCATGCGTAACCGCTTAGGCGACCGGCAGGAGATAGCCTACCTCCCTCTCCCTCCGGGAGAGGGTTGGGTGAGGGTGCCTTTTTCTCGCCCAACGCCACGTCGCATGCCCTCACCCCCGGCCCCTCTCCCTCCGGCAAGATTTTTGCATCTTCGACCGAAAGCGTTGAACAATGATTGATTGAGTTTCATGGTGTGGCGTGTGCCATGCTTCGCCGGGTCCCTGGCCGGGCTGTTCAATGCTTCCGCTGCCGGAGGGAGAGCCGGGAGAGGGAGGTAGATTAGCTCCTGCCGCTCGCCTTACTACGTGCGCGGCTCTTGCACAAGCGTCAGAGCCCGTGGTCCAAGAGACCACGGGCTCTTGCTTGCATCAAGTCCCCAAGGACTACGGGCGGTCCTTGGCGCCGGGGATCACGGACAGGTTCACCGCGGGGCGGCCTTCGCGGACGTTTTGGAAGACCGGCTGCATCAGCAGTTCGAGGTCCCGTCCGGTGGAGGACATCCGCAGGCTGCCCGTGAGCGGCACGCCGAGGGTGTTGCGAGCGGTCAGAGCGGTTTGCACCGATTCAGCCGGGTCGATCTTCTCGGTCGCACGGCCAGGCGTGCTGGTTCCGCCGCGAACGGCGGCTCCGGCGAAGTCGCCGAAGCTGACGTCGCGGAGCTTCGACCAGATGCTGGTCGTCTTGGTGTCCTGATCCTTGGCTCGACGTTCGAGATTGGCGGGAGAGAGGACCGCCAACTCGTTGCGACGACCCTCAGTCAGCTTGACCGTGACGACTTTCTTCTGGTCGAGCGTGACCGGGAAGAGTTGCCGACGTTCCTTGCTGGTGCCGAAATTTTGGATGACTTCGAGCTTGGCCCGGTTTCCGAGGGTTTTTCCCCAGAGACGCGAAACGGTGATCTCGTAGTCGCCCGAGAAGGCCTCGGCGGCCATGTAGGAGACGCGGTTCGGCGTCTTGAGGTCGGCAGGCAAGAAGATGCCGCCGCCCGTGGTTTGCTTCTGCTTGGCGGAGCAGACGCTGCCGGTCGGCTCCTTCACCAGCAGTTCGAGTTCGCCCGGATCGCTGCCCGCTTCCCATGAGAGTTGGATGACGAGGTCGCGCTGCCGGACGGTTTCGAGTGCCAGCTTGAGTTTGTTGGCGTCGCCGTCGCGGCTTTCCTTTCTCAAGGTCTGCGACAGGCGAGTCAAACCCGTGGTGGCCTTCAGGTGGAGCAATTCATTCTCGTTCGCCCAATCCTGAGCGAGCAGCTTGCCGACGGCCCATTCCATGCCCTTGGGATCCTTGGAGTGCTCGGCGTAGACGAGCGCTTCGGAGTATGGAGCGGCGAGGTTGGGTTCGAGCAAGGCCGCCTGCCGGCAGAAGGCGAGGGCCCGATCGTACTGCTTGTTGTCCGCCATCGCACGGGCAGCCTTGATGAAGCCTTGGGCATCCGTCGGATCCAACGCGGCCGCCGAGAGGCGAGCGCGGCGAATCTCCTCCGGATCCCCCTTGGACGCTTCGAGTGCGACCGCGAGGGCTTCGTACACCCACGGGCGAACGACCACGCCGTAGCGGAGATTCGCCTTGAGAAACTCAGCGGCGTGCACCGGCTGGTCGGCCTCAAAGAGGAAGTCCGCGGTGGCGATCACCATGCCGGGGGTGACGCCCCCCTTGCCGATGGCCTGGTCCCAGATGACCGTCGGGTCGAGTTCAAGATTCACCTTGAGCGGCGTGTTCTTGGCGACCGCCGGACCATCCTTTTGGCCAGGATTCTTGGCCGGGTCGTTCTTGGCGACGTCGACCTTTTTGTTCGCCCCGGCTCCGGCGATGCCGATCTCGCCCTTGTTGCGCGGGCCGATCCAGACGCCGGCTCCGGCATCGTCCACCTTTTTGTTCTTTCCGCCGATGATGCCGCCGGTGATCGAGGTATGCACGCGGCTGGGGGCTCGGATGATCAAAGCCAAAGCGGGCGGGAAGAACTCGATCGTATTGGCCGTCAACAAGTCGGCAGGACCGCCTTGCGAGGGGGGCAGCGGCGGAGCGCCGGCGCCGACCATGCCGAACTGGCCCGCGTTCCCCATCATGCCGAACATGCCGGCCTGCGGGAAACCGCCGGCCATTCCGAACTGGCCGAATTGACCAAATTGGCCGAATTGACCGAACTGGAAGCCGCCGCCGAACGGATTGTTGAACGGATTCTGCTGCCCGATGCCGAAGTTGTTGGCCGGGTTGAACGGCTGAGCTTGTTGCGTGTAGAACCAGGTACCGGGCGCCACCACCTTCGTGATGGTGGAGATGAGGCCCACGGCCTGGGTCGCGCCCATGGCGCCAAGCGAACCGTTGAAACCCCCTTGGAATGAGCCTCCGGTGAAGCTGCCAGGGACGCCGCCGCCTCCTTGGCCGAACTGGCCGAATTGCCCGAACTGCTGGCCGAACTGGCCGAATTGCCCGAACTGCTGGCCGAATTGCCCGAATTGCCCGAACTGCTGGCCGAACTGGCCGAATTGCCCGAACTGCTGGCCGAATTGCCCGAACTGCCCAATCTGTTGACCGAACTGGCCGATTTGCTGACCGAACTGCCCAATCTGTTGACCGAACTGGCCGAT
>JAIEPT010000292.1 GCA_019748295.1 Gemmataceae bacterium
CCCTCTCCCTCCGGGAGAGGGGCCGGGGGTGAGGGCGTGCGACACGGCGTTGGGCGAGAAAAGGCGCCCTCATTCCAAGCCCTGTTCCGGAGGAAGAGCGAGCTGGACTGTCTCCTGCTGCTCCCCGAAAGCCATCAAAGCCGTCGGCCCCGGCGCACACCGAGGGGAGTGCCGGGGCCGACGCTGCAAATCGATTTTCCTTCGACGCCCGCGGGATCAGCGGGGCCGAGGCGTGGCGTTGATGTGCCCCTGAGGCGTCGGTCCCGGCGGCGACATCAGGCCGTCCACCAGCAACAGGCCGCGGATTTCGACTTCCGCTCGCCGCAAGTCGAACAGGGCGTTCGTGTAGTCATTGCTGAGTTGGAAGTAGGTGCGCTGAGCAACCAAAACCTGGGGCCAGGCCGCTCGCCGCTTCATGAAATACTCCTGGTAAAGCTCATACGCTTTCCGGGAATCCGGAATGGATTGCTCGCGAAAGACCTGGACCGACTCGCGGGCGGTTTCGTAGCGGCTAAATGCGTCGGCCAAGCGGCGACGCAAGGTCAACTCCATCCGCGTGACCTCGGCGTGGGCGCGGGTCAGGTCGGATCTGGCTTGCCTGATGGTGCCCTGATTTCGGTCAAACAGAGGCACGCGGATGGAAACCTGCGCGGCCCAATTGGTTCCGGGGGTCTCGAAATTGTAGCCGGGGCCGCCTTGAACGACGATGTTCGGGATAGGCTCAACCTGCTCGCGCCTGATCGTGATTTCGTCGCGAGTCACCTCGGCTTGAGCGAAATGGATTTCCGGGCTCTCCGCCAGCAGCCGGCACAGTTCGGTTTCCCAAACCAACGGAGGACCGTTAGGCTCCAGCTCGCCGGTGAGCTGCATCGGCGCCAGCTCCGGCGCGCCGATCAGAGTAATGAGATGCTCCCAACTTCGTCGATACCGCTGTTGCGCCGCCACCAGCGCGACTCGCTCGGTATTGGCCTCGACTTTGGCTTGAAGAAGGTCCGGAGCGTTGCCTTGACCGACAGCGATCAATTGCTCGGTGATCTTCACGCCCTCCGCCACGTTCTTCAGCAACTCGCGATGGTTTTCGATCAACCGTTGGGCGGCTAGAACTTCATAAAAGCCGATTTCGATGCCGTTGACGACTCGGAGTTGTTGGGCGGTTGCCTGGATTTCCGCCGCGCGAGTTTCCTGTTGGTACTTGGCTCGGCTCAATCGCAGCTTTCCGGCCGTGACGATCTCTTGGCGGATATACCCGCCTTGAAACTCGCCGGGCGTTCGCGTCCCCTTCGGGCCCGGAATGCCGATCTGCTCGCCTTGGTAGCCCAGGGTGGGGTTCAGGTAGAGTCCAGCTTGCAGGGCCTTGTCTCGAGAGATTTCGATCTGCGCAGCCGCTTGGACCATCGTCGGGTTGCGCTGGAGAGCCATTTGCTGCAATTCGCCAAGGCCGAGCGAAGTTGCTGCTTGCGCTGCCGGAAGGGCCGCAGGGGGAGTTGTTTGAGCAGTCGCGCAGGCCGGATCGTACAGGCCGAGACACGCTAAAATGCAGGCTCGCCTTGCAGCGGAGCCTATGTGAGAAAAACGCATACGGACCCTCCTTGTCGATTTAATGTGCGTGCGCCATGGCACGTCCAGTCTGTCGAAGCTATCGGCTCAACCGGCAGTCCCTCGCTTACCGAAACGAACGCCCCATCCCTGAAAACTGAGTTCGGCGGCGAAGGTCTAGCGGATATGCAGAAGTTCGGGGATATCCCGCCCATCCCTCTTGCCAACCCCCCTGGCCACCCCCGGCCTCCTTTTCCGTAAGGTCGGCACAACCGCTCCGCGATCCGCCTGATGCCGAAAACAACCTAAAAGCCGATCCGACAAGTCAGAAGAACTTGTCGCCACGAAAGACGAGAGCAGTCCTCACGCTCCGCGTGAGGTCAGCCGCGACCCCGGCCCCTCTCCCGGCTCTCCCGGAGGGAGAGGGGAGAAATGCAGGCGCCGCTGGCCTAAGTGAGTTCGCATGCGGAAAACAGGCAATAGGCGTAATGCTGCGAACGCCATTGGGCGAGACGCCGATTCGAGTTTGCATTCCTCTTGACCGAGATTGGAAATGGGTTATACAAGAACCTGCCTGGGAGCGATTTCAGGCGAGAAGTTCTTTGGTGAGCAATCATGCTTCGGATCGGCCTTATCGCATACCTGATGGTGGTGACCCTGGCCGGGCCGGCGTGGTATTGCTGCACCTTGAGCCGGCTTACTGCTTGGTCCACTTCCGGCAAGATCGCGAACGCCGAAGCGAAACCGCACGGCTGCTGCCATCGGCAAGTTCCATCGCAAAATAGGATCGATTCGAAGAATGCCGCCGAGCGAGCTACGCCCGCGCCGCAGGAATCGCCTTGCCCCTGCAAGGAACAGCGGTCCAACGAAATGGCAACCGTGCCTTCGACCAGTCAGGAGGCGGAAGATTATCGCTGGCTATCCGATGAATTAAGCCAGGTGCATCCGCTTTTCATGCCTAGCAGCTGGGTTTTCCCGGCGGCAGTTCAATCCAACTTCGCCCTTTCGTGCGTCTCCGACGGTGCTGTTTTGACAGGCCGGCAGATTCTTTGCGCATTCCAAGTTTTTCTCTGCTAACCCCAACTCCCATCGTATTTCGAACCGGTGCAGCCTAAGGCGAGCGGCGCCTGCATTTCTCCCCTCTCCTTCCGGGAGAGGGGCCGGGGGTCAGGGCGTGCGACGTGGCGTTACGCGGGAAAAGGCATCCTCCACCCTAACCCTCTCCTGAGAGAGGGAGGCAGACTAGCTCCTGCCGCGCGCCTAAGCGGAGCCATGACGTCTTATCTTGCGTTTTTCATTGACCGAATGCGTGTGTTTGCCAGGGCAAGACGCAACCGGATGTGATCAACGCGTTCGAGGAGTACGTGACGAAGAAGCAACGACGGGTCGTACGCCCGTTGAGTTCCGTTTGTTTCCTTTAAAAGGAGTCCACCATGCGTTTTTTCAAAGTTTCTTTGATGGGTCTGATGACTGTTGCGTTGGCCAGTTTCGCCGTCGCGCAAACCCCACCGCCGTCCATCTCCATCATCGTCCCGAAGATGCACTGTAAGAACTGCGCCCAGAAGATGGCTACGGAGCTGTACAAGGTTCCCGGCGTCGGCCAAGTATTCGTCAGCATCGAAAAGACGACGATGACGGTCCAGGGCAAGGACGGCCAAGTGCCGTCGCCGCGCGGCTTGTGGGAAGCGGTGGAGCGCGCGGGCTATCAACCGAGCCTGTTGCAAGGCCCGAGCGGCGACTTCGCCAGCAAACCGAAATCGTGATCTTCGCAAAGGCGAGCGGCGCCTGCATTTCTCCCCTCTCCCTCCGGGAGAGTCCGGGAGAGGGGCCGGGGGGGAGGGCGTGCGACGTGGCGTTACGCGAGAAAAGGCGCCCTCACCCCAACCCTCTCCCGCAGGGAGGGAGGTAGACTAGCTCCTGCCGCTCGCCAAAAGGGAAAGGACCGTCCGCTCCCGTCCGGGGCGGACGGTTTTGATCCTCGAACTTCTGCTTCGTTTCGCAACAGGAGTGCAACCATTGAAAGCCGTTGATCTGCCGGCCGCGTGTTGCGTGCCGTTCGCCGTTCAGGCGAAAGCACATGAAGACGGGGAAAAGACATGACTTCGTGGACTTGGCGTCGTCGCTTGTTGCGTCGTCGGCTCGGTCCAAGAGACGAGAGGAGAGGATGCCATGACGACATGGAAGTTGCCGTCGTTCAGAACGTGGATGCTCATTTTCTTGCTGGCGACGGCGCCGGTCGCCGCGAGCGGTTGCCGAAGCAGCGGCGGCACGACTGGCAGCGATGGCCACGCGGGACATTCGCATTGACGAAACGCTGCGGGCGGCTTGGCATTCGCTGCCAAGCCCGCCAGCGGCAAATGAGGAAACCTTTTGGTCCGTTTGGCATGGCGTAAGGCGGCCTCGCGAATTCGGCCGAACTTCGAAGAAAGAGAAAAGATCATGGCAAGGATGCCGTTTTGGGGTTTCCTGGTTTTGCTCGCCTTGGCCGGCTGCCGAACCTCCCAGGGAACAGACAAAGGCTGCTGCGGCGGGACCTTGGCGAAAGGCTCGGCGCCCACGCTGCTGCCCGCGCCGAACGTCGCGCCGGCCAGCGGCTCCCCGGCCAGCCGCGAGACCAAGGTGGCTTACGGCGGACAGAAGACCTGCCCCGTCACCGGAGATGCGCTCGGCTCGATGGGCGCGCCGATTCCCGTCAGCGTCGCGGGCGGCGAAACGATTTACGTCTGCTGTCGCGGTTGCGAGAACAAAGTGCGGCAAGATCCTGCAACCTATCTCCGCAAGGTGGAAACGGAGCGGTCTGTGACGGCCGGCTCGCGCATGCGCACCAAAGAAGACAGTTAAATCAGAAAGCCTCCCGATGTGGGGAGACACGGTTCTCATTGCTCACCGTTCCTTTTGCGGCGACACCGTGCGCTTCAGCAGCTGAGCCAGTCCTCGCCTTGCTCCCCTAACACCTTCCTTTTCGCTCTCCTCTGCCCAGCTAAGCTGGAGTGAGGAACCGCAGTATGAGATAATGACCAGTTGGCAGACGCAAACGACGGCGAGTCCAAGACCGTAAGGTCTTGGACTCGCCGTCACGCGCTTCGCGAGAGAGTAGAGCGGAGAGAGTGGAGAGTGGAGAGTGGAGAGTGGAGTCGAATAGGCGATGACGTCTTCGGCGGCGTTCTCTTCGGCGGCGTGCTCTTCGGCGGCGTGCTCTTCGGCGGCGTGCCGCCATTCATCGCAGAGCAATCCGATTTCACGCGTCGAGTGCTACTTCAGTCAAGCATTCGCAACTCGCTTCGGGCGGCATCGATCGCGACTAACACGGGCCTTGCCATGTGGGGGAATGACGCAATCGCCTGGCCGGGAGCAAGACCGGGGAGTCGGGACCACAGTCCCTCGTCAATGCCGCTGACTGTTTTGCGGAGCGAGGCAACGACTTGCGGATCGGAGATCTTGTGGAGAATGAACGAGTTGACCAAGCCGAGCACTTGTCGCGGCAAATGCTGGGGAAGTTGCGTAACGAACACCAGGCCAAGCCAACGCTTTCGGCCCCGTTTGGCGATCTTGGCGACTTGCTGAAAGAGAATCCGCATCTTGTCGATGCGGTCTTCGCTCAGGAACTCATGAGCTTCTTCGATGACGATCAACGTGCGTGGAATCGCCGCTGCTTCGCCTCGCTTGCGGGCGGCTTCGTAAGCGGAATAGGCCTCATCTTGGGCCGCTTGGATCCCTGTCAGCACGTCGGCGATCACGATGCTGTTCAGTTCGCTCATGCCGGAATCGGACAAATCGATCACGCTGACGGCTCCAGCTTGAAGCAGGGATTTGTACTTCATCGGCGGGGCATTGTCGGCGTCGAATACGCCCAAGCGATCAAGGCGGCCGAGTTTGCCCGCAAGGGCGCGCCACGACGGCAGGCTGTCGATCTTGGCCGGGAGACGGCGTTGGAAGGCTTCCTTTGCGCCGGCGCGTTTCATTTCCGCCGAGTGAATGCGGAAGGAACTGTCGGCTTTCTCCTCTTTCTCCCCCGCGCGGATGATTCCCTCCACGACGTCGCGCAGGAAGCGGAGCGTCAATCGAGGATACCCCCGCTCGAATTCGTCCAGTTCGGCCGCGAATCGTTCTTCTTCGGCATCTCCTCGGGAAGGAAAGACGCCCAGTTCGCGGAGCATGTCCTTGGCGATGTCGTATGCCTTGAGAAAACGCTGCTCCTGCGCCTCGGTCAGATTCGAAATCTCCATCGCCGCATAGGGCGAAATCCGGCCGAACTGCAACGAAAAACTGTGTAAACGAGGATGATCGGGATTCGCCGACTCGCGACCAACCAGATGAAAGAGCGTCATGCGGTCTTTCGACAAGCCTTCGGGTTCGAGCCGGCGATCGGCAAGCGCGGCGAGCATCGCCTGGTTGGAGGTGGGCTGATGCAGGCGAGCGTATTCGCCTTCCACGTCCAGCAACACGACGGCGATCCCGGCCTTCTGTGCTTGCTGAACGAGGCCCGCGATCGTGGTCGATTTGCCGCCGCCGGTGGTTCCCAGCACGGCGAGATGACGAGGCAAAACGTCCTTGCGATCGGATGGGACGCCAACCACGATCGACTCGAAACCGTATGCGACCCCCAACCGCATGTCCCCGGTGGCCTTGAGCACCGCGGCCGCCTCAGCCTCCGTGAGCGGCACGACGGGACTATGCGGCAGCGGACGCAGTCGAGGCGGCACAAGCGTGCCGTTGTTGAGTTCTTCTCCCAGGATGTTGGCGCGTACCCGGCCATGAAACGGCGGACGAAATCGGGCCCCACGCGCGAGGGACGAAACCATCACGCTCGCGTCGCCTCGCAGAGTGTCAGGTTCCGCAAACGGGCCGGCCGTCACCATCGCCAAGTATTGCCTCTTGTCGATGCTGAGGATGCGATGGAGCGACTGCGAGGGCGCCTTGTTCAGGTTCGACTCGGGAAGCAGAATCGTCAGCGTCTGGTCCTCGCTTCCAGGCACGTCGAACATGGTGTACCCGATCGCTCCGGGACAATCCGCATCGAGATCGACGGGACCGCCGGCTTGATCGATATCGGCCTTGAGGCGGTCTTCGAGCGGAGTTTCCTGGCCGTTGCCGTCAAACAGATTCTTCATGTCTGCCTCACGCATACTGATAGCGCCAAGGTTCGCCCGCGGCGGCGAACGCGGATTGGGCCAGTTCCTCAATCCCTTGGCCGAAGACTTCGCGGCCCACATGGCGCGCGATTTCCAGAAGAAGCGGAAAGCCGCGCGGGCCGGTCAACATGCCGTCGGCGATCGCGATATGAGCGGCCGCCTGGGCGTGGTCGTCATGGGCGTAGAACACAAGGGGTGGGGCCGCCTCGGACGCGCGAAACACGCCAACCACGATGCGCGAAGCGACCTTCTTGATGAAGCGGGGGATCCACTCGGTCGAAGGCAGCGTCTCGCCGTCCCAATGCAACGACGCGCCCGCTTCCACGTCGAAACGGCGCTGGTGAAGCCAGTCGTCAAGCCGTTCGTTCAAGGTCTGCACGATGGCGTATTCGTAAGGCCGAAGCGCGGCGCCGATCGTCAGCAGCAGTTGCTCGCGCGGCGAACTGGCGATGTAAACGAACTTCTGCACCTTCTCCACCATGCGTCTCAGCAAATTGAGGCTCGCCTCCATCATTTCAAGCGTGCCGCCGCCGGTCAGCAACTCGTAGGTCACGGGGTTGCCGTGTCCCAGACGCCAAACCGCATTGGAGCGGTCCATCAGAATCGCGCGCTCGGCATATTGCAGCAGCGTCTGCTGAATGAGCGCCCCGGATCCCTCTTGGTCCAAACCTTGCCGTGCGCGCCCTTCAAGCAAGGACAAAGCTTCGCTGACGGGATCTTCGATCCGTTGCCTGAGATCCCGACGGAAGAGGCGCTGTTTCCACGAACCGCTGGCGCCCTGGTAGGTCACCATGCTGACGCCGATCTGATGAATCGTGAGCGGCACCGTCGAGTGCGTCTTGAGCGTGCCGTCGCACGCTTCCACCCCGCCATTGAAAAGCAGGCCGCGATGCACTCGCTGCAAGTCGTCCAGGGAAGCCGCGTGCCTTCCGCCAAACTTCGGGCGTGTCTTCCTTGTCTCGAGTTCAGGAAAAACGCGCTCCCGAATCTGCTTCTGCACCGCGTTCTCGCGACGAACGGCATCGCTCACTTCGCTCTGCATCCGCTGATATTCGCCGGCCAGGTCAGGCCCCACGCTCCAGTTCGAGACGTTGACGGCTTCAAGCAACGTCTGACCGAAGTCCCGCTCGAATTGGGCTGCGGTCTTCGAGGAAGTCGAAGCGCTGCTCGGCGACGTGCTGACGTTTGGACTCGACACGATGCGCCTCTCATTCGCGGTGCAACGAACTCCCCAACATGCTCAGCAACGAATCACGAGACTTCTTCCGGAGCGAGCAGTTCGACGTAATGTCGGGCCGCCCATTCCGGCAAGCCGTACTGTTCCTGCAAGGCCCGTCCCCATTCGCTCCTGAGCCGGCGGCTTAGGCCGAGAGACGCGACATGCCACGCGGGAGCCAAAAGTTCCAGCGCGAGGCGATCCGCATTCCGTTCCGCCTCCGCGATGCGTCCCGTTGCGTAGCGGCCGCTCCTTTGTCTTTCGAGAACGTGGATGTCGCAGTGGAGCGAAAGCGATTCGACGACGCCGACGATGCGTTCTTCGATCGTCGCCATGCGTTTGCCGTCGAACGCTTCCAACGCGTGCTCCCCCAAATGCTTTTCGACGCGCCGGCGAGGCCGCCAATAGTCCCGCAGGAAATGGGCCAGCTCATGCGCTAAGGTAAAACGCTGCTCCGCCGCGTCATCCGTTGCATGGATGAAGGCCAATCCAAAGCCATCGCAAGCGACCAACAGCCCATGCACCCGCCGATCGGCCGCATCGATCGCGAGTCTCTTGCCCTGTCGCTCAAGCCAAGCAGCCGCGCACTGGATGGTGAGGTTCGGCAGGGAAACGACGGTCAGCGGAACGGCGCGTGCGATCGCCGACCGCAAGTCGCGCGGAAACGCCGACGGCGCACCCGCCGCCGCCCAGAACTCCGCCGCCAATTGCGCGGCCCACTGCGGGATCTTCATACGGGATCCTCCTGGTCCCGTGCAGCCATGTAGGCGCCGGCATCGGTCGTCGTCGATTCCCGCATCTTGCGCAGCACTTCGCCTCTGCGGCACGCTTCGGCGAGCACCGTCGCATGGATCGCGAACTGGGCCGCGATGCGATCCACGTCGGACTGGAACTCGTTCGCTTCGCCCCGAGGCGCTCGGCAAAGCCGAACTTCCGCCAACGTGTCTTCCTTGCAACCAAGCGCCTTTGCCAATGCGGCTTCGTTCATGCCTTCGGAGTCCATGTAAAGGCGTAAAGACGCCGCCAAATAGAACGGACGCGATTCCGCTTTTTTCGCCATCTCCCGCAGCGCTGCGTTCATCCTTCATCCCTCGCACGCTTCAGCCGGGCGTTCAGCTTGTCCTTCAATCGCTTCACGATCTTTTCCTGCTCATCAAGCGATAGTTGCGTGATGCCAAGCACCTCGGCATATCGAGACGTCTCCTTGACGCGATCGATCAAAAGCTCAAGAGCTTGTTGTTCCGCTTCGGCGAGATCCTGCAGGACGATGGGAAGCAGATGCCTTCGCACCCTGTCCGCTTCCTCTTTCGTTTCGATTTCGATCCTGAAATCAGGCGTCTGCAAGCATTTCCCGTCTTGAGACGAGAGTTCGACGGAATCCAAAGAAATCGCCGAACCTTTCTTGCTCTTCGCCTTGCGTCGAAGATTCATCAAGTCGCGTGACGCCGACATGCAGAGGTAATTCCACAGCGACACGCCAGATATGCATGTTTCCGGCCGTTCGCTGAGGTTGAACAGCGCCTCGGTCGCCGCGTCGTAGCACATCGGCTCGTCCGCTTCACCTTTGGCGCGAACAAGATGCTGGGCGAGCGGATCCAGGAAATGCTTCGCCAACTGAGAAGGCGCAACGGGATCCCGCGCCGCCAATCGGCGGTGCAGTTCCGCCTCCTGCTCGGGAGTCAGCGGCGATTCGCTCTTCATATTGAGACCGGATTGGGCCGACGCCTGGGAATGGCGGCCCGAAAACAGCTTACCGCCCCGTCCCTATCGGCGGAAGTGCGGATCGAAATTTTCGCGATTGCATCCATTTTCGCGACATTCCGTCGAACTTTGCCGCCTGCCTGGGAAATGCCTGCGAAGGACGACAACATTCAACACCTTTCGGGTTACGCCACATGTCGAACATCATCGTCTGCCCGCATTGCAGCGAAGAAATCCCCATCGCCGAAGCCCTGGGGCAGGCGGTTCACATTCGCCTTGGCCAAGAGCGGGAGCAACTCGTCCGTCAGGCACAGTTTCAGGCACGTCAGGCGATTGCCGTCGAAGTGGAAACTCTGCACGAGCAACTCACCGAAACCACTTCCAAGCTCCGCGAGGCCCGTGACTTGGAGGCGCAGCTTCGCAAGGATCGCCGCAGTCTGGAAGAACAGCAGCGCGAGTTGCATGTGCAGCTTCAGCGCACGCTCGACGAGGAGCGGGCGAAGATTCGCGACGACGCATTGCGGCTCGCCGAGGAAAGCCATCGACTCAAAGAGGCGGACCAATCGAAGCTGATCGACGCCCTTCGCAAGCAGATCGGCGATTTGCAGCGGAAGGCGGAGCAGACTTCGACGCACATTCAAGGCGAAGTCATGGAGATGGAACTCGAAGACTTCCTTCGCAGCCAGTTTCCGCATGACGAGTTCGAGCCGGTGCCCGATGCGAGCCGTGGAGCGGATCTTGTTCAACGCGTTCGCGATTCGCAGGGCAATTTCTGCGGAACGATCCTTTGGGAATCGAAACGCACCAAGAGCTGGCAAGACGCCTGGCTGCAGAAACTCAAGGACGACCAGACCGCATGCCGGGCCGACCTCGCCGTCCTCTTTTCCGCCCAGCT
>JAIEPT010000209.1 GCA_019748295.1 Gemmataceae bacterium
CTAGCCTTGCGGTTCGGGCCATCACCGCCCGCAGAGGATTTGCACCTCCTGAGACACAACATGCCTGGCGCACAAGATCACGGCCTCGATTGCGTCGAGGCCGTTGGTCCTAATGACACGGAAGTCGCCGCTCAAGTGCCGCTCAAGTTACGGGGCGGGCGGCGGGGCGAAGTCGGGCATGAATCGGGAACGGGCCAGCTGGGTGTAGAAACGCTGCGTTTCGTCGAACCGGTTGGTGTCTTCCAGCATGTCGAACCGCTTCTGCGCGAGTTGGCCGTAGGCCGAGTCCTTGTGCGACTTGGCGAGTTTGCCGTACATGTCGCGGGCGGATTCGAGTTTCTTGGGATCCTCGATGGCACGCGTCTCTTCGATGGCCGCCAGTGCGTAAAGGGCTTCAGGCAGGAAGAACGGGTCGTTCTTGCTCTCCTCGGCGATCGTGCGGTATTCGACTTCGGCGCGATTGAGCTTGGCGACGGCTTCCTTCGGATTGACGCCGAGCAAGCGAATCGCATCGTTCCAGTACTCGTTCCAGGCGAGCTGAAGCCGCGCCGCCTTGCCTTGCGGCGACGTGGCGACGGTGCGTTTGCGGACCAATTCCTGGAGCGCGAAGTTGGTGCCTTGATCGACGCGGAGCCATTGCTCCGTTCGAGCCATCGCCGTAGTCTGGCGCGAACGATCCCAATAGAAGATGACCGCAACCAGCAGCAGTCCCACGAGGGCGTAAAGAAAATAGCGGCGCGGCGATCCCGTCTTCGCCTGCTTCACCAGCCGCGACATGCGGTTAGCCAACTCGTTCGGAGGAGTTGCCTGCGTCTCGGGCGTGGGGTTGGCGGCGGGGTCTTTGCGTTCTTCCGTGCTCATGCGAAAATCTCGACGCTCTGCGTACTTGCAATCACCGGTGACGTGCCGGACTGGGAGATGATAGAGGCGATTTCGGAACGGGTCAAGCGCTGCTTCCAGGGGCGGGGCCGACCTCGTAGCCCAGCTCGCGTAAAGCAACCGTGAGCTTCTCAGCCGATTCACGCGCCAGCTGGCTATCGATCGGCGTGCGGCTAATGGCGGCGTACCAGAACTTTTGCCGATCCCGGGGCGGCAGCGATTCGGGGTCGATCCCCAAGCTGGCGACGGAGTTGGGGTCCCAGCGGATTTTCTTGAGCAGCGTGGAAAGCTCACGCCACGCCATGCCGCGCGAAAGAACCACATTGTCCTTGGTGCGGCGAACCGTGCGACCGATGGCAATGTGAAGCAAGCCGAGCATGTTGTCGGAGCCAATGCCGCGTCGTTTGAGGTCGAGGAGCAATGAGGCGAGAGCATCCATTCGATCGAACTCCGCGCCCCTCATGGTGTGGAGAGCAAGTATTTACGGTACGGCGATTTGGGTCGAAAATTCACATTCGTGAACAGTCTCGGCCTCGATACCGCTGCTACTGTTTTATCTTTTTTGCCCAGGTTGCTCAACCTCGGCTTGCCAGGTTCGGCGAATGCGAACCGCGCGCCACGTTCCCCGCATGAATGAGGCGAGATGAGAAGGCTGCGTAAACGCGACGGCTAGTTCCCCGGCTGGCTAAGTGCGAATGCAGACTGAATGTAGCCACGAACGTCGCGTTCTGTAGGGAACGCCCTCCGGGCGTTCCGCCGAACTGGACGCGTCCGAGCAGCCGCGTCCACTATCCGTGATCCCCGCTTGCGGCTTTTAGAAGTTGTTTCGAACCCCCCCCGTCTTCCGCCGGCTTAGCAGCGTTCGGAGAAAGCCCTGATCTCGCCAAGCCGCAAGCGGGAAACCTGCACAGACGGTTCTGAAATAGCTTCTTAGCGATCCGGGTCATTTACGCGAACGCTAGGCCGCGAGCGGGGGCGTCGGATGGCGATTATCAACAATCGGACGCGTCCAGTTCGGCGGAACGCCACGGAGGGCGTTCCCTACAGAACGCGACGTCTCGGCACGGATGTCTGAATGAGTGTTGCATCGGATCTGCGGACCGCACTGACCATCGCAACACTTCCTCGCAATCCAATGTCGTCGGGGAAAACCCGTTCAACGACTACGCAACCCATCCGCGAGAACGGCACGCGTCGTGCTTAGCGTTCCTCCATCGACGTGGAGAACGGCGAGGCAGGGGAGATTTGCGCATCTTCCTGCTCGCGATTGCGAACTAAGGTTCGCAATGCCGCCTCGGATGAAGTGAACATCGTCCGGGTGCTGACAAGGTGTTCACATCTCCCACCGCGTTGCGGCATACGGGAGAAGGTCGTCACGGAAGACGCGCCGTGAACTGTTCCTCCTGCCAGCGCGGGAGCAGATGCACAGTTCAGGCCGACCGGCTTGCTCAGGATACCGAGTGGCAGGCGTGATTTCGAAATTGGCATACGTACACTTGGCCGCGCGCCGGGGATCGCCCACCCCGGACGCGCGGCCCCTTCCATCCGCGCCGCCGGTGTCGCCCACTCCGGTAATTGCGCGGATCCATAGACAGGAGTCGGACAGCGGTCTCCACTTCGCCCAGGTGGAGACCGCGTCCGCTCCTGTCCCGTTCCCCCCTCTGAATCGGCATCGTTGCGCCGTCGTCTGCATGGCGGAGGGGAATGCATGACTACCTACCTGCTGAAGCTCTACGTGAGCGGCAAAACGCCTCGCTCGCTCCGCATGATCGAATCCCTGACCAAAATGCTCAACGAGCGGTTTTCCGGCCTTTACGAAATGGCCGTCCTCGATGTGCTTGAGCAACCGCAGGTCGCCCTCGATCAGTCCGTGCTCGCCACCCCCCTGCTCGTGAAGGAACGTCCGCCTCCCATGCGGCGCATCGTCGGCGATGTGTCGGATTGGGATCGCGTACTCGCAGGACTAGGGATGATTGGTTGATCCTTCGTTCGCCCTCCATGAGCCTTCCGCCATGACTCAACTTCGCCAATCTCGGAGCGATCGCATCTCGGACGTCGAGAAAGTCCAGCGGCTCGAGCGCGCCCTTCAAGCGAGCCAGGCCCGTTTCCGCAACCTGATCGCCAACAACGCCGACGGCATGATCGTGGTCAGCACGGAGGGAATGATCCGTTTCATGAACCCCGCCGCGGAGGCGCTGTTCGGCTGCAAGAACGATGCGTGCGTCGGCGTCCCCTTCGGCATTCCGATCACCACGCTCGACCGAACGGAAGTGGAGCTGCCCCGCGCCGCCAAGCCCGGCGCCATTGCCGAGATGCATGTCGCCGAGACCGAATGGGAAGGCGAGCCCGCCTATATCGCGTCGCTTCGAGACGTGACCGAGCGAAAACGGAATGAGATCGCGCTGCGCGAAAGCGAACAGCGCCTACGCCATGTTACCGATGCGTTGCCCGGACTCGTCGCCTACGTCGACGTCGAGGAACGCTACCAGTTCAACAATGCGGCCTACGACCGTTTCTTCGGCATCCCGGCTCAGTCGCTCCGCGGCAAGCTCGTTCGCGAGGTTCTCGACGCGGAAACGTATCAGTCGCTTGCCCCGCACATGAAGGCGGCGTTTGCCGGCAGCGGCGTTTCTTTCGAGTTGGATCTTCGCGGCGTCGATGGAGCGATCCGCCACCACATCGTCACTTATGTCCCTCACATCGACGACACGGGGACCGTCCTCGGCTTCTATGTGCTCGCCATCGATATCTCCGACCGCAAGAAGGCCGAGCAAAACCTGAAGGACGCGGACAAACGCAAGGATGAATTCCTCGCGATGCTGGCGCATGAGCTTCGCAATCCGCTGTCGCCAATCCGCAATTCGATTCACCTGATGCGGCTCGATCCCAAGCGGAGCGCCGCCAGCGACCGCGCCCTGGAAATCGCCGAACGCCAGGTGAAAAACCTCTGTCGCCTCGTGGACGATCTGCTCGACGTCTCTCGGATCACGCGCGGCAAAATCAAGCTCGACAAGGAACCGATCGATCTGCACGTCGTCGCCGCCCGTTCGGTCGAATCCGTTGCCTCGCTGATGGAGGCACATGGTCACGAGTTGTCCCTATCTCTCGGCAACCGCGGCGTACGCGTCGAAGGAGACGCGACCCGGCTCGAACAAGTGATCTGCAATCTGCTGAACAACGCCGCCAAATACACGCCCAACGGCGGCCGGATCCGCCTCTCGGTCGTGCACGAAGGGAACGAGGCGATCGTCCGCGTCACGGACAACGGCGTCGGCATTCCCGCCGAAATACTGCCTACGATGTTCGATCTGTTCGCCCAGGACAAGCGATCGGTGGACCGCTCCCAGGGCGGACTCGGCATCGGCCTCACCATCGCGCGTCGCCTCGTCGAAATGCACGGCGGGACGCTCACGGCCCACAGCAAAGGCAAGGACCAAGGGAGCGAGTTCGTCGCGCGACTTCCCGCGTTGCAAGCGCCCGCCCTGCCCCACGGCTCGGCGGACGGCCAGCTTCCGGGTTCCGCCCCCGATCGCATCGGCCGGTTGCGCATCTTGCTTGTCGAAGATCAGCGCGAAGCGGCTGAGATGCTGATGGCGATTCTGCAGTTTTGGGGACACCAAGTTTTCGTCGCCTACGACGGCCCCACCGGTTTGGATGCGGCTCTCAAATACAAGCCGGAGGTGGTGCTGATGGACATCGGCCTCCCCGGTATGAGCGGCCTGGAGGTCGCGCAGCGATTGCAGTCCGAACCCGGCTTCCGCAACACGCTGTTCATCGCGATCACCGGCTACGGCGACGACGACTTCCGCCGCCAATCGCGCGAAGCGGGATTCACGCACCACCTCGTGAAGCCCGTCAACCTCGCAACGCTCGAATCGCTGCTCAAAGAAGCGAAATCCGCCCAATCCCTGGCGCGGTAGAGCTGAGTTGATCCATCGTTTGGCTAGAACGGCTTGCAGATTCATGTAGCGACGAACGTTGCGTTCTGTAGGGAACGCCCTCCGTGGCGTTCCGCCGAACTGGACGATACGGACCCCATAATCCAACAATCCGCGAAACCTTCGGCTTGTCTCTGACGCCACGCATTACCCCTCAGCCGATTGCTGCAGATGGATTGCTGGGGCCAACATCGTCCGGTTCGGCGGAACGCCACGGAGGGCGTTCCCTACAGAACGCAACGTTCGTCGCTACATGAATCTGCAAGCCGATCTACTAGTTGCCGCTCGGCGGAAGCGCCGTTCCCGTCCCCGCGTTCTCTTCCTTGAGGAAGCGAAGCGAGTCGATCAGCGTCACGTCGCGCGAAGCCAGTTCGCGGGCCATGACGGGGGTCATCGTGAAGGCGCCGATGAGCTGCTCCCCCTCCTTGCCGACGACAAGGTAAAACGACTGCACCGCCGCCACGTTCACGAGTTTCCCCGAAGCGGTTACGCGGTGAATCGAGTATCCCTGAGCGGATTTCGGCTGTTCCTTCTCAAGTTCCGTTTCCTGCTGCCAACCCGGCGATTTTGCCATCAGGTCCGCAAATTCCTCAAGCTTCAGCGCGCCCGTCGCCCCCACTTTGCGCCAGGGCGTCAGCGTGCACTGGGCGACGAAATCGCCGCGCGACGACAACAGGCGAAGCACCAGTCGGCCATCCTGCTGGCTCACCACATGCCACTCGCGAGCATGCCTCAGTTCGTACATCCCCTTCTTGGTATCGCGGTAGACCAACTCCGTGAGTTCCGACGGCGGCGAACCGGAGGGGACAATGACGAGGGCCAAATCGCTGAGTTGCTTCGGCTGCTCGATCGCCTCCCGCACGACGCGAATCACGATGTCGGCGGATAGGGCCGGGCTGACCGGGCCTTGCGTGCGTTGATCGCTCTGCTTCCATTCCAACCCAACGATGCGCTTGGCCTGAACATCGAACGTCGCCTGGGCATTCACCAGCAGATTCGCGGAGGCGCCCATGCCGATGCCCTTGGCCGTCCCCTGAATCGTGATCACCGCACGTTCGCCTTCGACCTTCTCGAGCTTCGCGATCAGCTCGTTCCCTTCGATGCCGTCGAACACGCATAGCGATTCGACGACGCTCGTCGGCAGCTTCCAGGTCTCGCCCACCTTCGTCGTTCGCCCCGGCAGAAGCCCTGGCAACGTAAGCGTGTCGAGGTGCTCGGTGACTTCCATCTCCTCACGCGTCATCGGCCCACGCGGCGAGAAGCTCACGAGCTGTTTCTTGTCGCGATAGACGGCCTGCAGCCGACGTTCGGTTCGCAGTTCGTTCTTCGTCGGCGTCTTGTGGCTCGGGAATTCCACGGATGCCTGGGAATAGACCCGAGCAGCCCGTTCGCCGCGGTTGTCCTTGGCGTCGAGCACGCGTTCGAGATACTCATGGCTCGCGCGGGCCTGGTGCGGGAACGACTTGTTGGTCCCCTCCTGCTGCACCGTCACCTTGCCGTCGAGCGACATCGACATCTGGACGCGGAAGCATGCATCCTTCAAACCGGCTTCCGTAAGGTCCACCGTTTGGCCGAACGCCGGGCCAACCAGGGCCAGAGCGAGGGCGAGCGAGACGAAGCCGGAACGCATATCCATATCCTCGAATTGCCAGTGCGTTCGATGTGGGAAGTCGGACGGGGACGGCGACGACGCAACGCCTTCCGCACCCCGTCCGACGTTATGCCTAGTTGCCTTGAGGCGGACTCCCCACAGGCCGGCCGGGAGCCGTCGGCGTCGATCCGGCAACGCCGGCTTTCAATCCACCCGGTTGCGGCGCCGCGCCGATCTCGGGCAACACTTCACGTTCAAGCTGGTCCTGTCGCAATTCGCGGGACAACAGCATCTGCGGGTTCGCCTTCTTGCGAAGCTCCGCAAAGTATTCGGGGATGCGCTGCGCGAGCTTCAGCTCGAAGATTTCCTTCTGCAGATCGAGGCGCTTTGATTCAAGCGTCACCGTCGTGTCGGCCGGGATGTGCTTGTCGCAAATCATGATGATCGCCGTCCGGTCCGCCATCTCAATGACGCCGCTCAATTCGCCCGGCTTCAGGCTGAACGCCTCCCGTTCGATGCGCGGATCGCCGAAATGCTTGTGTACCGGAGGAACTTCGCCGCCGCTGGCCGATAGATGCTGCAAATACTGCTGGCGAGCTTCTACGCGGAACTGCGTATCGATGTTTTCCGCTTTCGAAATCCGGTTCCAAACCTTGAAGGCCATTTCCTTATCCTGACACACGACCATCCGGCACGCGACCTTGGGGCCGTAGCGTCCCTCGAAGCCCTTGGTCAGATCGTCCTGAGAAACTTGGATCGTGGGCCGCACGAGCTTCGCCATGGCGAGCTTGGGGCGGACGACGTCTTCCTTCCACTCGAAAACCGTTTTGTTGAACCGCTTGAGCACCTGGCTCTCGAATTCCTTCAGCGTCATGTGCGGGCCGAACTTTTGCAGGTCCTCACGAAACTGAGCCTGCACCTCGGCATCCGTCACGGTCACGCCTTTGGCCTGGCAATCGAGTTCGACGATCTTGCGATTGACGAGATACTCGATCCGTTCCGCCCCGAATCGCGCGATCAAAAACTCGGCGAGATCCACGCGCGAGATCGGCATGTTGCCGTAGATGTAAGCGACCACGCGGCGCGAATAGTCATCATTCGCGCTGGGCAACGGCGGCGTGGTGGAGGCCGGCGCCTGGGCCGAGATGCTGCTCAGGCTCATCAGACGCCCTGCCCAAAACGCCAGGCCCACGGCCGCCAGCGTCAGGGTTGGAGCGGCGATTCGGGAGGATGGGAAAAGCTTGATGGTCTGGATAATCCGACGCAATCCATTGCGCATTCCGCTCCACATGGCACGCATCTCCACTCGGTTCGAATCCGTCCGTCTCCGCGATATACCCCAAACGCGCGACACGGAACAAGAGCGACCTTAGCACGAGACCGCCATCCCCTTCATCAACAGTGTTTCCATTTCGCTTACGGATTTGCCAAGTGCTCCAACCAGAAGGGCCAATCGAAAAATGGGTTACGGCTTTTCGCGGTTCCATTTCGGTTCCATTCCGTCCCCGGCGTCCTTCTCGGCCTCCTTCGACATTCCCCGTTTGGTAACGGCGATTCAAGAAACTCCGAAGATTCCTTCCGAAAATCACTGACCTAGTAAAGTCCCCAACCCTTCCGCCGCGCGGATGCGGGAAAACGCCGTTTGCTATCGGCGCGAAACCGTTTGGTGACGGCGGATACCCACCGAAACCACGTGAAGCGCGAACCGCTCCAGAAAGCCACCGTACCCGGAAGAACCTTGATTTGCAAAGTCGGTGGTTTGTCCGCCTCCGACTTTGTGTTTTGCAACCGGCAGCGTTACGATCGGCGTTGGGAACCATTCTTCGCCCGCGAGGTTCATGATGGTCCAGCTGAAATTGACGAACGCGTTGATCCGAGCGGCCTGAACTGGTTTACGTCAAGTCCATTAGTAAAATGGCAAAAAACCGCAGAAAACTAAACTAACGTACATTGCATCACCACTCGCAAATTCTAGAATCCACCTCGTGGCGTTCACCTTTGGTAGGTAGCCTCCGTAACGATTCTTTCGTCTCACCCTCTCGCTAGTAAGGCTCTTCATCCATGCGCAAAGCACCGTCCGCGCGTCTGTGGTCTCGTTTCGCCTCGTCTTGGAAACGCTTGTTCAGCGAGCCCGCGGCAACCCGACAAAGCAGGCCTCGCAAGATATCGATCCAGTTTGACGCCCTTGAAGATCGCGCCATCCCCGCAATCGGCCTTTTCAACACCGGAGTTGGCGGCTCCGTCATTCAGCCGCCCACGCCCTATGCCACCGGAGTCGACACGAGCGGCCAATCGTTGAGCTATCTTTCTTCTGATTCCCACTATTCGATCTCAAACGCACCAACAGGGTACGCGGGCGCCGTTAAGGTCCTGACGTCTGCCGGAGCTTTTCCCGTCGGCCCTTGGGTCGGAGACAACTCCACCTCCGCCTGGCTGATTCCTGCGGCAGCTGACGATGACGGGAACGCTGCTCCCGGTGATTACGACTACACGACCACCTTCCAAGTGACGGATCCTTCAACGGCATTTCTTTCCGGCCAGTGGGCGGCGGACGATCATGCAAGCATATTTCTGAACGGAAACGACACCGGCATCTCGATTACGGGATTCCAGAACTTTGCGAACTTCCAGATCGCGAGCGGCTTCGTCACTGGCACGAACACTTTGACGTTCAAAGTTCAAAACGGCGGCTCCAGCGACAACCCGACAGGCCTTCGTGTGCAGTTCGCAACGCCGTCCATCGCCGCCGACCCGCATTACACTCTCATCAGCGCTCCATCCGGCTACACCGGGAGCGTCACGAAGGTGATGCCGAACGACGCGTACCCAATCGGGCCCTGGATTGCCAACAATTCCACATCGGCTTGGATTTCACCGGCCTCCACCGACAGCCAAGCAAACGCTCCGGTTGGTGATTACGTTTACCGCACGACCTTTTCGCTTGATAGCTTCGACACCAACACGGTGCTTCGCGGCATCTGGTCGGCCGACAATCAGGGCGTCGATATCCTGCTGAACGGCGTCTCAACCGGCATCAGTCACTTCGGCAATAGCACTCCGAGCGGCATCGTTGGCTACACTTGGACATCGCCATTCACCTTGACGCAAGGATTCGTCACGGGTCTCAATACCCTCGATTTCGTGATTCGAAACGACGCACTCGCCACGAATGACCCCACCTTCAATCCGACCGGGCTCCGTGTTGACGGCTTGACGATCGGCATCGCCGATCAGGTGAGTAACGTTGGCGATACGGTCTCGCTTTCCGTGGCCGCGAGTTTCAATGCCGGGACGACCAGCTTCCTCGCCTCCGGTCTGCCTTCAGGCCTCACCATTGATACCAACACTGGAGTAATTTCGGGCACCATTCCGGTTGCGTTGAGCAATGGCGGCTATTTCAATGTGACAATTTCGGCTTCGGGCTCGGCATCGCAGAGCTTCCATTGGACGGTTGATTCATACCCGGCTTATGTGGCCGTCGTGAATCAGGCGAACACGCTCTACGCATCTACCGTTCAGACCGCAGTAGCCGCTCGAAATGCCGCCCAAGTTGCCGCCCAGCAAAACGCGAATAGTGCTGCCCAGGGCATCTACGATACGTATCTGACCGCATTGGATGCGGCAAAGTCGCAGTTGGCGGCTGCGCTCGATTCTGCTTTGGCCGCTTATCAAAGCGCCCTCCAGGGTCCGGACGCGACACTACAAGCTGCGGTTGCGTCGGCGACCGCGACATCTAACTCAGCAATGACAGCGGCGCAAGCGACCTATGACTCTGCGATTGTCGCCGCCGAAGGTATTCGCCAGACAGCCTTAACTGACGCCGACAACGCCTACACGCAGGCTGTGGCGCCTTATGCAGGCTGTGGCGCCTTATCAGGTGGCTTACGATGACGCCTATCAAGCGTACTTGTCGAATCCAAGCGACATCGGCTTGCAGGAAGCTCTGGCTCAAGCGCAGGCCGATCTTGATCTAGCAGAAAGCGATGCGGAGGCTATCCGCCTTGCCTCCGTCGCGAGCGCAAATTCCCAGTTGTAGCTGTCCATTCTGTGCGGCTGATTTTGGGAAAGTTGGCGCAGCTGGGGCGCGGGCGTTCGCATAAGCGGTCGGT
>JAIEPT010000127.1 GCA_019748295.1 Gemmataceae bacterium
TCGCCAGGACGCCTCATGCGTTCGGACTGCGCCCCTGGGCCGAGCGTCGTGGCGAACTCTTTCAGAGTTCCTTGGCAAGTGGGGGGCGTATACCCAGGGTTGGCTCCCGTGGTCGCCAACCCTGGGCTTTGCTGGGAAACGCTTTCAGCGTTCGCGGTCCGTCCGCCCGAAAAAATTGCCGCACCCTCCCGGCTCGCCTTCCGTGAGTCGGCCTTGAACGGTCCCGCGTCCGTTTCTAGAATGTCGTCGAAGTCTTTTGGGGTATGGTGTAACGGTAGCACAGCAGTCTCTGAATCTGCTTGTCTAGGTTCAAATCCTAGTACCCCAGCTTGAATGCGAGACGATGCAGCCCGGTGCGATTCAGTGCCGGGCCTTGTCGTTCTTGATTCGCGACGTCGCTGATTTGGCTATTCGAGGATTTGCACGTCGAGCGCATCGCGCGCTTTTTTGGTCGTACGATCTCGCAGAGAGCCCGTGTGCCTTGAGGTTTCTGATGCAGAAGGGCTATGTCGTCCCATTTGAGCGCTAGCGCGGCAGCTTTGATGCGGCTTGGCTTTTCGTGCAGGGTCGAACTCAACATCACATGGGTGATTTTTCTGGCACGGCAGATTTCCGGGAGCTTCTTGCCGCGAGGCGAGTGTTTCGCCCGATCGGCAGCGATGACGATCCAGCCTCATTTTCAAGCTGGCTGAGCCACTCTTCGTCCTCCGTACCGCTTCGGAACCGATCGGTCACGTGCTCGAAGTAGCAGCCCTCCGGTAAGTTCGCGAGAAGCGTCCGCATGATCGGTGCAGCAATGCATTCGTCGAACATGAACTTCAGGACGATCACGCGGTCGCCTTCCCAAGGAAATCGACGAAGAACGCGTATGCCGCCTCGACTTCTTCCTTAGGTATGCCGTAGGCCTTCGCTGCTTCCTTGATTCCGCCTTCCGCCTTGATGGCGTTCCAGATTGTCATGGCGGTGTAGCCGCTTGGAAGGGTCGGCTCTCCGAATCGATACTTGGGACGCATCAAGATGGGGACGTCTTTCGCTTCGAAAATGCGGTAGCTGTCGGCAAGTCCGTTCGCGTCGAACTCCAGCTTTGCCAAGTACTCCTCAACGAACCGAAACAGCTTCTGACCAACATGCTTTCCGGTGACTTCGTAGAACTCATCCGCTTTTTTGATGATGATGTCGACGCCGTCGAAAAAGGTGCAGTGCCTCCGGGCGAAGGGGTAGTCGATGCCGAAGAGCTTTTTCGCGTTTCGGATTGCTTCGCGAAAGCGAGGCAGCGGCACTTCCTTTTGAAATCGCAATTCCCGAATGGCCACGGTCTGAACGAAATCGACGAAGCTGACCATTCGCTCTTGATTCGCGATCTGGGGTTCGATGACCGATCGGCCTTTCTCGCTTCCAAAGATCCAACGGGAGACCATCTGCGCCGGAACTCGGCTGTAAAATGCCGTTTCCCGCACCGTATACATTTCGCTGCCGACCATCGACTTGGCGGCAATCATGCTCCTACCTCTGATGTGCAGACGCGATTCGTACCTGCCTTATGCGCCATCATAGGAGAGCGAATAAACAAGAAATATCCGCAAATCCGATTTTCACGTTACCATGGGCGGAAGCCCGGGTCGAGGATGCCGAATGTTCCGCCTGCCCATGGTTTCCGGTCTGCAGCCCTACAGTCCCGACACCGCGGCGAAGACGTCGCGGCTGCGCGGGGCGACGGTGACTGCGAGCGTCTGCCCTTATTGTGCAGTGGGCTGTGGGCAGCTTATCTACACGAAGGCGGGCACGCTCATCAATATCGAGGGGGATCCGCGTAGCCCCATCAATGAGGGGACGCTTTGCCCGAAGGGGGCGAACACCTATCAGCTTTCGACCAATCCGCATCGCGTGACCCATGTCCTCTATCGGGCGCCATATGCGACTGCATGGGAAACGAAGCCGCTTGATTGGGCGATGGACCAGATTGCGAGGCGAGTGAAGGATGCCCGCGATCGCGGGTTCGTCACGCATGACGCCAAGGGGCAACCGCTGAATGGCGTGAAGAATATCGGCACTCTCGGCGGCGCCACGCTCGACATTGAGGAGAACTACCTTATCAAGAAGCTGTTCTCGGTGGGGCTTGGCGTGCTCTCGGTCGAGAATCAGGCGAGGATATGACACTCAGCTTCGGTGCCCGGTCTGGGCGCCTCGTTCGGTCGCGGCGCTGCCGCCACGTATCAGCAGGATCTCGCCAACAGCGATTGCATTCTCATCATGGGTTCCAACATGGCGGAGGCCCATCCTGTCGGCTTCCGTTGGCCGATGAAGGCGAAGGAGCGCGGGGCGCCGTTGATCCATGTCGATCCTCGCTTCTCCCGAACCTCCGCCCTTTGCGATGTGCATGTGACGATCCGCGCGGGGACCGACATCGCTTTCCTCGGCGGCATCATCCGCCATGTGCTCGCCGAGGAGAAATGGTTCCGCGAGTATGTGCTGGCCTACACGAATGCCTCGGTAATTCTCTCTGAAGAGTTCCGCGACACGGAGGACTTGGATGGCCTCTTCAGCGGCTTCGATGCGGAAACCAACACCTACGATCCGCAGAAAGGCCGCTGGGCTTACGCGGGGACGGATGACCAACCGACGCAGAAGAAATCCGAGCCGGACCAGGCGGGCGTGCATGGCTATGGCCTGATGGGCGCCGGGCAATCGGGGGCTCCCACCCAACGCGATGAGACGCTGCAGCATCCTCGCTGCGTGATGCAGGTGCTTCGCCGACATTTCGATCGCTACACGCCCGAAGCCGTATCGAAAGTCTGCGGCTGTTCGCCCGATGCCGTCACGCGCGTGGCCGAACTTCTTTGCAAAAACTCGGGCCGCGAGCGGACGAGCGCGATCGTCTATGCCGTCGGGTGGACGCAGCACAGCACTGGCGTGCAGATCATTCGCACCGCGGGCATTCTGCAACTTCTCCTGGGCAACATGGGCCGGCCTGGCGGCGGCATCATGGCGATGCGTGGGCATGCGAGCATTCAGGGTTCGACGGATGTTCCCACGCTCTACGATCTTTTGCCTGGCTATCTGCCGCACCCGACGACCGATCCCGCTCACGCGACGCTGGATGCCTATTGCAAGAAGGAAGGGTTGCCGACCGGCTACTGGTCGAACTTCCGCGAGTTCGTCGTCAGCCTGATGAAGGCGTATTTCGGTAAGGCCGCGACGCGAGAAAACGACTGGGGTTTCGGTTGGCTGCCCCGCCTCGATGGCGACTACTCGCACCTGCTCACCACGGAACGCATGGCCCGCGGCGAATTGACCGGCTACTTCCTCTTCGGCCAAAATCCGGCCGCGGGCGGGCTGAATGGCGGCATGCAACGAACCGGTCTGCGAGCGTTGGACTGGCTCGTCGTTTGCGACACATTCGAGACGGAGAGCGCTGTTTTTTGGAGGGATGATCCGAACGGACCGCCGCCGAGCGAGGTGAAGACCGAGGTATTCCTGCTGCCGGTTGCTTCCAGCGTCGAAAAAGAAGGGACGCTGACCAACACGCAACGGCTGCTGCAATTCCACAACAAGGCACTCGATCCCCCGGACGATTGCCGATCCGATGCCTGGATCGTGTACAACCTCGGCAAACGTCTTCGTGAGTTGTACGCAGGCTCGACGGATGCGAAGGATCAGCCGCTGCTCAGCATTACCTGGGACTACGATCATCTCGAACCGCAGGTATTGCCCGATGGAACGTTGAGCCGAATCGAAAGCGATCCGGATATCGACCGTGTTCTTCAAGAGGTCAACGGCTATTCAAACGATCCCTCCACCGGTCAGCGCAAACTCCTGCCGGGATTCTCGTCGTTGCGGGACGACGGGAGCACGGCATGCGGATGTTGGATTTACAGCGGCGTGTATCCCGAGGTGGGCCGCAATCGGGCGAATGAGCGGAACCTCACGGACAACCCGGTGCAGCCGAACTGGGGTTTCGCCTGGCCCCATAATCGCCGAATCCTCTACAACCGAGCGTCCGCGGACCCGGCCGGCCGACCCTGGTCGGAGCGGAAGAAATACATCTGGTGGGACGGGCAGCAGCGGCGCTGGGTCGGACCCGATGCGCCTGACTTCGAGCCCGACAAACCGCCGGACTATCGTCCGCCTCCGGGCGCAAAGGGGATGGCCGCCATTGCGGGGGATCAGCCTTTCATCATGAAGCCGGACGGCCTCGGTTGGCTTTATGCTCCCAAGGGGGCGAAGGATGGGCCGCTCCCGGCCCATTACGAGCCGGTGGAATCGCCCGTCGGTAATTTGTTTTATCCGCGTCATGCGATCAATCCGACGGTGCGGACCTTCGAGGGCCCGCTCAACCGCATCGCGAAGACGGCGACTCCGGAGTTTCCGATCGTCGCGTGTTCGTTTCGTCTCACCGAGCATCACCTGAGCGGGGCGATGAGCCGATTCAATTCCTGGCTCAACGAACTGCAGCCGGCGATGTTTGTTGAAATGAATCCGGAGCATGCCGCGGAGCAGAACATCGCCAACGGCGACTGGGTGACGGTTCGCTCCCCTCGCGGGGCCATTGAGGTTCGAGCGGTGGTCACGCTTCGGCTGCAACCGCTTGACATCGACGGCAAGCGAATCCATCAAGTCGGCCTGCCGTTGCACTGGGGATATGCAGGGGAGTCAGTGGGCGGCAGCGTCAACGACTTGACGCCGCTGATCGCCGACGTGAATGTGAGCATTCACGAGGGCAAGGTTTTTGCGGTCCGCGTCGAGGCTGGACGCAACGCGAGCCAGTCGCCGACGCCGACGAAGCCTCCTGCGGCGTGGCCCACGCGTGAGCCGATCGCCGATACGCCGGACTCGGCTCAGCCGGAAGGAGAATTCACGCATGACGCGGGAGCTTGAAATCTCCGAACTGCCGCAGTCGGCGACGCCGCCGTCGAGCCGATGGGCGAAGGCGGTTCGCCTCGTCATGTATCCCTTCCGCCGCGGCGAGACGCCGGCAAAGCAAGCCGCGACCGGCTTCTACAACGACACGACTGTCTGCATCGGCTGCAAAGCGTGCGAGGTGGCATGCAAGCAATGGAACCAGCTTCCCGCGGACGGGATGAACTTCACGGGGAACAGCTACGACCATACGGGAACGCTGTCGGCCGAATCGTGGCGTCATGTCAAGTTCATCGAGCAGTTTCCTTCAAAGACGGAAACGTCAAACGATGGACGTGTCTCGCTTAACTTGGTGCAACCACCCGCGGAGGGGAATCGTTGGCTGATGATGTCGGACGTTTGCAAGCACTGCGAGGCCGCCCCTTGCGAGCATGCGTGCCCCACCGGGGCGATTCTCTACAACGAGTTTTCCAACGTCTACATTCAGGCCGACATCTGCAACGGCTGCGCCTACTGCATCGCCGCGTGCCCCTTCGGCGTCATCACGCGCAGCCATTTCGATGGCCGTGCCCACAAGTGCACGCTTTGCTACGATCGGCAAAAGGACGGACTGGTCCCCGCATGTGCGAAAGCGTGTCCCACGGCGTCGATCCAGTTCGGCCCGATCGATGAACTGCGGCAGAGGGCGGAAAAGCGCGTCGGCGAACTCCGCGAACGCGGGCTGGCGAAAGCCCATCTCTACGGCGATGTGGCAAGCGATCGTTACAGCGGCCTGAATTCCTTCTATCTTCTGATCGACAAACCAGAGACGTACGGCCTGCCGTCGCAGCCGGTCAATCCGTGGACGAACATGAAGGGGGACTATGTGAGGACCGTTGCCTCGGGCCTGCTCGCTCTCGCAGCGATCGCGGCCATCCTTCTCGGCGTGGGGCACTGAGCATGCGCAGAAAGGGCCCGCCTGCCGACATCGCTCAGACGTATGCCGACCGCGAGGTGACGAAGGCTCCGCCTTGGGGTTGGCTCGTCGTCTGGGACATGTGGCTCAATGCGATGGCGAGCGGCCTCTTTCTCGCCGCCGCGATGGCTCATCTTGTGCGTCCCGCGGAGTACACGGCTTTGGCCCGCGCCGCCTACCCGATCGCTTTCGTGCTCTACTTGCTGGACTTGATTTGCCTGATGCTCGACCTCGGCAATCCCTATCGCTTCCATCACATGCTGCGGGTCTTCAAACCGAGTTCGCCGATGTCGCTCGGGACCTGGTTCCTCAATGCCTTCGCGTTGTCGATCACTGGCATCGTCGCGCTGCAAACCTTCCAGTGGCTCGGCGTCCTGCCGAACGACGCCCCCTGGATTGCGACCACCCAACGCGTTCTCGCCGCTCTCGGCCTGCCGCTCGCGTTCGGCGTCGCCGCGTATAAGGGCGTCCTCTTCAGTACGACCGCCCAACCGGGCTGGCGTATTGCACGATGGTTGGGCGCGTATCACATTCTGTCCGCGATGGCGGTTGGTTTGTGGACGTTGCTCGCGCTGGCGGCGTGGCTGGAAATGGAAAGGGTTCGGCCGTTGGCCGTTGCCGCATGCGTCGTGCTACTTGCGAGCGTTGTGGCCTATGGGGCGATTGTTGTGGAGATGAAGTCGGCTTTGCGGATTCGCTATCCGGCAGCTCAACGGTGGACGCTGCATCTCGTGATTGCCGTCATTGGCGGCGTCATTCCGGCGTGCGCCGCATTTCTCGAGTCTACGTCGGTTGTCATCGTCTGTACGTTGTCGACGATGGTCGGTGCTTTGGCTTCGCGCTTTCTTATTGTGATGCTGCCCCACGCATCGCGTTCAAAGTCATGAGTCGTTCGGCTCGCTGCCAGGGTTGCGAAAATCGGCAGGAAGATGCAGATCCAAAGTCATCCCGTCGTGCAGGACGCGGCCAATTTCGACGACATCGTCAACAACGCGAAACAGCAGCATGTGACGAGGCTGTTTGACTCGGGTGCCCCGTACGTTTTTTCTGCTGTGAGACAGGTGATAAGTTCGGCAACTCTCGCCAAGCGCCGTGTGCTTCATTGCTCCGAAGCGGTCAGGATCATCGCGTACGTCGTCGAGCGCGGCACGGATAAGTTTCGCATAACGATCGCTTGTTCTCGGCCCAAACTCTTCGCGAGTCCAGTCGAGAATAAACATGATGTCCTTAACAGCTCGTGGAGCGACGAACAGTTTCATTTGTTGCGCGACTTACGGCGGGGCTTTTTGGAAATCTCAGACTGGATCGTCTTGAACAGCCGGTCCATATCGGCCGAATCGCGAATTTCGATTCCAAGGCCCGCGTCCAATTCATCGAAGCCCTCTTTAGCGGCCTGCCGTAGGGCGTCGATCTTGGCTTTGTTCTTGAGGTCGCGGTCTTCCATCAATCGCAGTGCTTCACGAACCACTTCGCTCGCATTGCTGAAACGGCCGGAGCCTACGCTGCTTTCGACGAATTGATCAAAGTGATCGGTAAGATGAACATTTCGAGTCGGCATCTTGGTCCCTCCATCGCCATCCTATCTTCGTTGGCAAAGCTTGCCAAGTTTACATGGACAATAGAACCCGCGACCGGATGGCCGCGGGCTTCATGCGAATTCGCTGCTCCGACGATTAGCGCAGTTCCGTCTGGCCGGGGACGGCCACCGGCGGCACCGGCAGGTTCATGTCCCAGGCGAGGCGGTCGGGGACGATGTTGGTCTGCGAGTTGAGCGCCTGGTCCCAGGTCACGGCTTTGCCCGTGTAGCAGGTCATGCGGCCCATAATCGCGGTCAGCGTGCTCTCGGCCACGTTCTTCAGATCGTTGATCTGACGGCCGGCGCGAATGCTTTCGATCAGGGCGACATGCTCGGCTTGGTACGGGTTGTTGTCGGTGCGGGCCGGCAGTGCCCACGGCTTTTCGCCGCTGATGCGGTAGCCGCTGGAGACCCACTGGCCCTTCGAGCCGACGACGGCTTCGCTCACGTTGTTTTCGCAGCCTTCGATCTGGCGGGCCATGCTGAGGACATGCAGGCCGTTCGGATATTCGAAGTCGATGGCGAAGTGATCGAAGATGTGGCCGAAGACCGGGGCGGTGCGGACTTGACGGCCGCCCATGCCGACGGCGCGAACGGGATGGCTGTTCTTCGTGGCCCAGTTCATCACGTCGAGATTATGCACGTGCTGTTCGACGATGTGATCGCCGGAGAGCCAGGCGAAGTAGAGCCAATTGCGGAGTTGCCATTCGAGGTCGCCCATGCCCTGGGCTTTTTCGCGATGCCAGAGTCGGCCCTGGTTCCAGTAGCAGCGGGCGGCAAGGATATCGCCGATGTCGCCGTCGTGGATGCGTTTCATCGATTCGAGGTAGCCGGTCTGGTAGCGGCGCTGCGTGCCGGCCACGATGTTGAGCTTCTTCTCATTCGCCGCCGCATACGCTTCGAGGCACTTGCGGATGCCGGGGCCGTCCACGGCGACGGGCTTTTCGGTGAAGATATGCTTGCCCGCTTCGACCGCGGCATGGATGTGCGTCGGGCGGAAGCCGGGAGGCGTGGCGAGGATGACGAGATCGCTGGCGGCGATGACCTGGCGATAGGCGTCGAGGCCGATGAACGTGCGTTCGGCGGTGACGTCGACCTTATCGCGCGTGGCCGGGTTGTTGCGCAGGCCGTTGACCGCTCCGTCGGCACGGTCGCGGAAGGCATCGCCGACGGCGACGAGCTTGAGGTTCGCGCCGGCGCGGAGGCATTGCTCCGCAGCGCCGGAGCCGCGGCCGCCGCAGCCGACGAGGCCGATCTTGATGGTGTCGTTGTTGTTTTGAGCGTGGACGTTGGCAAGTCCCGCAAGCGCGACGCCGGCGGCTGCCGACGTCTGCATGAACTTGCGACGCGAAGTCTTCATGGCGGTTCTCCTTCGTGGGGGGTTCCTGAGACTGGCATTTTCCGGCACGCTTTGGCGAATGTCCACTCGAAAGAGACGGATGAACCGAGAACGGAAATTGGAGTCAGCGTCCGGCATTGCGAAGGAGCCGCGCACGAAGTAAGCGGATTCCATCGCGCCACGCCATCCGCTTACTTCGTGCGCGGCTCTTTCAGTGCCGGAAGTGAGATTTGAGAAACTCTCAGCAATCGGTAAGCTGCCTCGAATCCGCTGCCCCGCGCGGATCCTGAGGACTGCTGCGATGGCCAAGGATGTCTCTGTTACGCCGATCGCCGTTTCGCCTCCGGTGGCGCCTCCAGTGCCCGCAAATCGTCGGCCCTTGCTCATGTTTCTTTTTTGGGTCGCGTTGATCGTTGGCGGCGGGACGGCACTTTATTTCGGCATCAAGAAGCCAGGTGACATCGGGTTGCATGTGCAAGCGGGCCGTCGCTTGCTGGATGGGGAGGCGATCTATCGGCATGAGTCGCCTGCTTGGCCTTACCCGCCGTTTCTCGCTGTGCTCACCACTCCGATGCCCAGCGTGTCGCCGCCGGTGCTGCGTTATGGTTGGAGCGTCGTCAATGTCGCATTGTTGGTTGGTTCTCTGTTGATCGCGCGATCGATGTTCGTGAATCTGGCGTCGTCGCAGGCATCTCAGCGTGTTTCGGGGTTGCTGGCGATTGCGGCGGCTTCGTTGTATCTGGTGACGCCGATCGATTCGCCGGGGCATGATCTGTTGATCCTCATCCTCACCGTCATCGGCATCCATGCGTGGCGATTGGGCGAACCGATCCAGGCTGGTTTTTGGTTCGGCGTTGGAGCGGCATGCAAGGCGACGCCGTTGCTCTTCGCATTGATGCTCCTGTTGCAGCGCAAATGGACGGCACTTGCGGTGATGCTGATGACGACCGTGGGCCTTACGCTGGTGACCGATTTGGCGTTTCCGCAGAAGAGCGGCGAACTGTGGGCGGTGAGCTGGTATCGCACGCACCTGAGCAGCCTGCGGCCCGATGAGCCCGCGGATTCCAAAGGGGCATGGGTCGCCTGGAATCCGAAGAATCAGAATCTGGCCAGCGCGATCTATCGGCTTGGGACGGCAAAGCCGCTGGAAGCGGGAGTGCCCGGATGGGTTGGCTGGGAGCTGCCGCCTACGATCGTTCGCGGGGCGATCGTTGGTTCGCAGGCGGTCGTCGGTTTGCTGCTGATTTGGATTGCATGGCCTCGCCCCGCGAATGCGCAAATGCTGTCGCGCATTGCAATGGGGGCGGCATTCGCATGTGGGATGGTGCTGCTTTCGCCGATGAGCAGCAAGTCGCATTTCGCGGTGCTGGTGCTGCCGTGCAGTGTCCTGTCGGTGCGTCTGGTGTTGGGGAAAGCAAATGCGCTAGGATGGCTCGCCCTGTTCGCCATCGCGGGGCTTGGATGGATGACGAGCCGCGATGCGTTCGGCGATCGATTCAGCGATCTGGCCCAGGCTTACGGATGCGTGACTGGCGCCGCATTGATCGGGCTTATCGCCATGATTTCCGCCGTGCGCGATCCCGGTTCGCCTGAAAAAGAGCCGCGCACGAAGTAAGCGGTTTCGCTTGGCGTCTGCCGAACGATCGAATGAGCCGGTTGCCGTGGAGCGGGTCCGCTTACTGCGTGCGCGGCTCTTTGAAGTGCTACTCGAACAGGGTCCGCTTACTGCGTGCGCGGCTGTGCGTCGTGTAGGTGTTGATGATCCTGTGGGTGCGAGACCCATGCTGGTATCTTA
>JAIEPT010000274.1 GCA_019748295.1 Gemmataceae bacterium
CGGTGTGGAAAAGGTGTCAGGACCCTTTTTAGGTACTTCTCATAAAAAGGGTCCTGACACCTTTTTCTCTCCCTCCGCGTAATCGTGCCACGCGTGCCACGTCTGCCGATCCACGCCCGGAGCGGCTTGCTTCGTCAATTCGAAGAAGCTCGCTCGCAGAAGTTCCGGCGTGAAATGGTGCAGCAGATTGACGAACTTGAGATCCTTATCCTTCCCTGCCGCTTCCCGCACACCGAGCAATCCACGCGACCTGGCAGCAGACGGGGTCGGCCTCCCAAAAGGATGTTTTCGGAGCTCAATACACTGCCCGGCTGTGCCTCGGCGAACGCTTCGCGACGACGATTGCTCGTCGCCACGCATCACTTGAGGCCGAGGCGGCTGGCTAGGCCTTACCTCGTGCGGCTCTTACATCCGCAACCGCTCCCCGGCTTACGCCGACGCACCCTGACGCCTTTTCTCTCTCTTCATACGTACTCCTGTGCTGGATGAAACGACTTATCCGATCAGGCGAATTTTAGGCGCATTCGATGAGGAAATGAGACGTTTTTTTTGGACGCATACTACCAGTCGCTGAATCATTCTCAAACAGAAAGCCTGATTCTGACTTAAGAAATGTTTCGCTCGCCGCCCACTGGTGGACGTGAAGTCGCTTGCGCTTTCAGATCTCTTCGAGGCGGACTTTCTCGCGTGTTCCATCGTACCTGCCGGAGGCGAGAACCGCAAAGTCGGCAGGAGAAAACCACTGACTTTGCGAATCGGGGCCATACGGAGTAGTATGGGCGTTTGGAGCAGTAGGCGCTGCGGAGATTTTTAGGCGATAGTCGCCGTCAGCAAACGGAATCGCACCGATAGCAAACGGTTTCTTTCGCCGGCCAGGACGTGTGGCGATACGCCAGTTTACCAGCATGGTGGTTTGCGAGCGGATTCCGGAAAACTTCATTACCCGCCGTCACCAAACGGCATTTTGCGGGCAAGCCGGTTAGCCGCGACGCGCAGCGGAGCGCGGACGGAACGCCATCGGATCGCATGGCACGCAGTCCGCGCTCCGCTGCGCGTCGCGGCTAACCGGGGTCGCGGCGAAAACAACATGAACGGAATCTACTCCTCGATGTTCTCGCCCTGCAAGCGGGCGACTTCGAAGCAGTCCTTATCGCCGCGGCCGGAGAAGCAGATGACGACGACGTCTTCCTTGCGTCGTTTCGCTGCCAGGCGCATTCCTTCGACGATGGCGTGCGAGGTTTCCAGCGCGGGAAGAATGCCTTCGAGTCGGCTGGCGATCGAGAAGCCGTCGAGGGCTTCGGCGTCGCTGATCGAGGTGTAGTGGACGCGCTCGGTGTCTTTCCAGTAGCTGTGCTCGGGGCCTACGCCGGGATAATCGAGGCCGGCGGAGATGGAATGCACGGGGGCGGTTTGGCCGTCGTCGTCTTGGAGCACGTAGCTGAAGGTGCCGTGGAGCACGCCGGGTTTGCCGTGGCTGAGGGTGGCGGCGTGATGGCCGGGATGCGGATTGCGGCCGCCCGCTTCCACGCCGACCAGTTGCACGGAATGGTCGCCGACGAAGGGGTAGAACATGCCTGCCGAGTTGCTGCCGCCGCCGACGCAGGCGACCACGACGTCTGGCAGTCGGCCCAGCTTTTCCATGCACTGCTGTCTGGTTTCGCTGCCGATGACCGCTTGAAAGTCGCGGACCATGGCGGGGAAGGGGTGGGGGCCGATCACGCTGCCGATGATGTAGTGCGTGTCTTGGACCGACGCCATCCAATCGCGCATCGCTTCGTTGACCGCGTCGCGCAGCGTTCGGCTGCCGCTGGTCACGACGATCACCTCGGCTCCCATCGCCTTCATCTTGAAGACGTTCAGCTTCTGCCGGCGCACGTCCTCTTCGCCCATATAGACGGCGCACTTCAGGCCGAAGAGGGCACAGGCGGTCGCGCTGGCGACGCCATGTTGCCCGGCTCCGGTTTCCGCGATGACGCGAGGCTTTCCCATTCGCTTGGTGAGCAGAGCTTGGCCGATGCAGTTGTTGATCTTGTGGGCGCCGGTATGGTTGAGGTCTTCGCGCTTCAGGTAGATGCGAGCCCCGCCTGCTTCCTTGGTCAGGCGTTCAGCGAAGTAGAGGGGCGAGGGCCGGCCGACGTATTCCTTGAGATAATACTCGAACTGTTTCTGGAACTCCGGGTCGTTCCGGGCCATCTCATAGTGGTCGGTGAGCTGGCGCAGGGCATGCATCAGCGTTTCCGGCACATACCGCCCGCCGAAATCTCCGAATCGTCCTTCCTGGTCAGGCACGGCAACAGACGCGGTCATGGCGTTTCTCGCAAGCGGACAGCGGATTGGGGTCCCTTTCAGATTATGGGAACCGCCGGAACTCCGCAGGTTCAACAGCTTGCGTTTTTGCCTCCAAAAGAAGCGAAGAAGACCAAAAGCGGGATTTCAGTCGAAAAATCGGGGCGTTTTTCGGCATTTGCAACGTCCTGAAGTATGAGTACCTGGAAGGCAATCCGAAAGGCGTTCACGAGCGTTTAATGGGTCTCCGGTATAATGACGGGATGGCCGACGAAACTTTGGCGGCCATCTGCGGTTGAATGGGAGCGGATTTCGGAGCGAATCGTGGCAAGCATGTGGACAAGTATGGCGATCGTGCTGGGCGGCGGCCTGCTGCTCACGCTCGCACGTTTGCTTCCCGCCTCTGAACGCCCGTCAACTATCTCTCTCGTCCTCTACCGTGTTTCGGGCATTGCTTTCTTTGCGGCCCTTGCAGGTTTGGTGATTGGTTATTTCGCCTCGGCCGCGCCCGAAGTGCTCGGCAGCTTGGCAATGTTTGCCGTTGCCTATCTAGTTGCTTTCGTGCTCCCGTCCCCGGTGATCGCCCATGCTTGGGGTCAAGCCGCGAGCTTCGCTCAGAAAAAATGGGGCCGGGTTGCGTTGGCATCGATGATTCTCGCGAGTTTCGTTGGAGCGTCGACGGCCTATGTCGCCTTCCTCGAGTCGAATTCCGATGCTCCTTTCGGCGACACCATGAACTTCGGGGACGACCTGGAGCAAGACGGCCATGCCGCGTCCAGCGAAGAGAGCCCGCTATATACGGATCGCGGCGAGAAGATCGCTATCCGCAAGATATTCACGGGCACTTCGCTTCAGCCGGCCATCGTCGAACGTCAGATGGCGATGCTGCAGCGGTTTCGCCTACGCGAACAAGTCATCCAAATTCCGGGCGGCTGGCAGCCGTGCAATTGCCATGGCTTCACGTTCGCCGACGGCCAGTTTTGGATCCCCGGCGGAGAAGTGCCGAAGATTCTGAGCGACAATGGCTACGTCGAAATGCAGGCGCCGAAGCCCGGAGACGTCGCCGTGTATCGCAACGCCGAAGAGGAAGTGATTCACACGGGCATCGTGCATTCGGCCAATTCCGAAATCATTCTGGTGGAAAGCAAATGGGGCCGGATGGGCCGCTTTATCCACCCGCACAATCGCCACTGCTATATCGAATCGACGTGCACCTTCTACCGCAGCCGTCGGGCGGGGAACACCGTGCAGGGCGTGCCTCCGCATGACGGATCGCTGTTCCCCGAACGGCCCGACCCGGCCATGCTGCACCATATGCTGCCGCGTCAGTTCGTATCGCAGAACTAAGGGCTTGTTTCGCGAACAGATTCGAACTGACCGCAGACCGGGAGGGCGAAGCGCCTCGTCCTCCCGGTCTCCGAACTAAATCAGCGTGCGCAAATCGGCGGCGCGTTAGCGGCCTTTCGAATAAGAGCGGGCGTCGCGCTTCCGATCAAAACATGCCAGTCGCCCGCACTAGCCCGAAGCGTCAGCGAGGGACGACGTGAATCCCTCGCTAACGCTTCGGGCTAGTGCGAAAGGTGCTGCGGCGAAATCGCGCACGCTGATTTAGGTTTTCGAATATCTTCTAAACCACGGCACGCCGCAGTTTCTCCGCGCTCCACGCTGCCGCTTCCGCCACGACCGGATCCTCGTCCCTCGTCAGCATCTCCAACATCGGCAACGCTTCCATCCATCCCTGATTTGCCGCCGCGATGGCGGTATTGCGAACCAGGCCGGAACGCTTCGTGCGAAACAGGGCGGTGCCGCGATAGCGCTTGCGAAACTCGGCGTCGCTCAGCTTCAGGATGTCCAGCGGATCGAGCACGTCCCACTCCGCCCGCGGCTGAAACGCCAGTTCGGCGCCCGCAGTCGCTTTGCGGTTCCATGGACAAACTTCTTGGCAGATGTCGCAGCCGAAGATCCAGTTTCCCACGCCGTCGCGGAGCGGCAGCGGAATCGGTCCACGCAGTTCGATGGTGAGATAGCTGATGCATTTCCGTGCATCGAGCACGCCTGGTTTCACGAAAGCCTCCGTCGGACAAGCATCGAGGCAACGCGTGCACGTGCCGCAATGCTGGACGTCGAAGGAAGCATCGGCCGGGAACTCGCGATCCAGAAGCAGTGCGGCGAGAAAGAACCAGCTGCCCAGCTTTTTGTCGATCAACATGGTGTTCTTGCCGACCCAGCCAAGCCCTGCGCGCCGGGCGAAATCGCGTTCCAGCAGCGGGGCCGTATCCACGACGCCTCGGCCGCCGATGGTCGGATCTTCTTGCTGAAGCCGATCCAACAGGCTGTTGAGGCGTTCACGCAGCACGTCGTGGTAGTCATCTCCTTGGGCATAGCTGGCCACGCGAACAGGCGATTGGCTTGGGGCACGGCCCGGGTGATACCGCATCGCCAGCATGACGACGCTTTGCACCGTGGGCAGAATCGACGCGGGATGCCGGCGAGCTTCGTGCTGACGCTCGAGGTAGGCCATGTCCCCCGCATAACCGCGGCCCAGCCAATCCGTGAGATGCGCGAAGCCGTCCGCATCGGCCGCCGGGGCGAAGCCAACGCGATCAAAGCCTGCTTCGAAGGCCAGGCTGTGGATTCCGGCTTTGGAAAGGACCATCGCAATACCGGCCTTTTCGTTGACAACATCGGCCAAAAGCGTTAATTATACGGCCTGTTTCACGCCGGATCGCATTCCCTGCGATCCCTCGCCCCGGCGGTTTCTTCCGCGTCTTCGAATAGCCGAGCGTCTCGCTTCGTCCTCGACACGGCGGATGACGTTCTCTCGGCTCCGCGATGCCGCGAATCGCTGCGCGCGACGACACACGAGTATCGGCTTCTTCCAGCGTGTACGTTGTTCGGGTACGCTGCGAAGAAGTATGGTTCGGGCATCGGCCGGGCGGCTGAGCCCAGTTTTCCAAAGGTGGGGACGGATGAAGAAGGTTATGCTGATGGGTCTGCTGGCTGTTGGCGCGATGGCCGTTCTGCTCGGTACGAATCAAGCCGCTCTTGCTCCGAAGTACACCATCAAGGAAGTCATGAAGAAGGGCTTCGCGGGGAAGGGGTCGCTCCACGCGAAGGTTGCGTTGGGCACCGCTACCGCGGAAGAGAAGGCCCTGTTCGCCGAACTGCTGGTCTCGCTGTACGAAGACCCAGCCCCCAGGGGGGAGCAAAAGAGTTGGGAAGGCAAGGTCGAAGCAATCCAAAAAGCGGCCAAGGACGGCAACGGCAAGGCGCTCCAAGCTGCCGCCAACTGCAAGGCCTGCCACGACGCCCACAAGGGGAAGTAGCGATAGTTCTCGATTCGAGAAAAACGCCGCGCCGCGGATTGCGGCGAGGCGTTTTCGTTTGCGCCGCTGGCGGATACGAATTAGTTTCGAAACGCCTGTATTCCGCTTGCGGCTTAGTCTTAGCGTTCGGCGACAACCCTGGTCTCGCTAAGCCGCAAGCGGAAATCAATGTCCATTCGCCAGCGGGTCCACGACAACTTGCTCCGCGACGTCGGGCGCTTGGCACGCATTCAGCACCTGGTGCAGTTCTTCGCCAGAGATCACTTCTTTCTCGAACAGCCTCTGCGCCAACACATCGAGCGACGTACGCCGCGACTGGAGCATTTCGCGCACTTCGCGGCTGGCGTCGTCCAAGATCGACCGTACTTCCATCTCGATTTCGCGCGACGTGGTCTCGCTGGCCCGATCGCCGCCTCCGCCGGAGCCCGCCAAAAACATCGACTCGCCTTCATCCTTGAAGAAGATCCGCCCAAGCCGGCTCATGCCGAATTCCTTCACCATCCGGCGAGCGATCATGTTCGCATGCTTCAAATCGCTGGTGGCCCCATTCGCGATCTCGTCGAAGGCGATCTCTTCCGCAAGCGTTCCGCCGAGGCACACCTTGATCCGCGTCAATAGTTCGCCGCGCGTGTGCATGTGGCGGTCGTCTTCGGGCCGTTGCAACACGTAGCCGAGTGCCCCGGGGCCGCGCGGAATGATCGTCACCTTGTGAACCGGATCCGCGAACGGCAGCGAACATGCAATGAGCGCATGCCCCGCTTCGTGATAGGCGAGCCGCCGTTTCTCCTCCGCTTTGATGATCCGACTCTTGCGTTCGAGGCCGATAGCCCCGCGCTCGATCGCTTCGTTCATCTCGGTCATCCCAACGGAGGTTTTTCCGTTGCGGGCGGCGAGCAAGGCGCCTTCGTTGATCAGGTTTTCGAGATCGGCGCCCACCGAACCGGGCGTCAGCGATGCGATCTTGCGAAGATCAACGTCCTCGCCCAACTTCACGTGGCTCGAGTGAACCTTGAGAATCGCCTCCCGGCCGCTGACGTCCGGCGCATCCACGACCACGGTGCGATCGAATCGGCCGGCACGCAGCAGGGCGGGGTCAAGCGTTTCGGGGCGGTTGGTGGCCCCCATGATGATGATGCCGCTGTTGGCGTCGAAGCCGTCCATCTCGACAAGGAGTTGGTTGAGCGTCTGCTCCCGTTCCTCGTGGCCGCCGAGAGGATTCGATCCACGCGTTTTGCCGAGGGCATCGAGTTCGTCGATGAAGATGATGCAGGGAGCCCGGCTTTCGGCCTGCTGGAAGAGATCGCGCACTCGGCTGGCGCCGACGCCGACGAACATTTCGACGAAGTCCGAACCGGACAGGTTGAAAAAGGGCACATCCGCTTCGCCTGCGACGGCTCGGGCCAGCAGCGTCTTGCCGGTTCCGGGCGGGCCGACGAGCAGCACGCCCTTGGGGATACGGCCGCCGAGAGCCTGGTATTTTTGCGGATTCTTGAGGAAGTCCACGATCTCGCGCAGTTCGGCGACCGCTTCGTCGATGCCGGCGACATTGGCGAACGTGGTGCGATGGGCCGCATCTTCGTAGAGCCGATGGCGGCTGCGGCCGAAGGTGAACGGCGAGCTTCCGCCCGAAAGCCAGCGGATGAGAAAGAACCCGCCGATGACGATAACCGCGCCGAAAATCAGCAGCGACATCATCGAGGTGACGCCGCGGGCGAAGGTCTCGTCCTCCTCGCCGCGATACTCCGCGCCAGCGCGTTGGTCGAGGAGTTGCAACAGATCGCGGTCGAGGGGCAAACCGATGCGGGCGCGAAACGGGCGAACTTCGGGGATGGTCTTCACGCCGTCCCCTTGCCGCAAGACGTTGTCGGAGACGACGATTTCGCCGCGCACTTCGTTCTTGGAGACAAGCACATTGCGGAACCGGACGGAGGAGTCTTTCATCTGCAATAGGCGCATCAGTTCGCCGTAATGCAAGTTGCGAACGCTGGCTTCGCGGTTTTGGAAGACGGCCATCACCCCGAGCGAGGTGGTGAGCATGAGGGCGACGCCGGCCACGCCGAGCCAACGCATTTTGTCCTTCGATGGCTTCAAATTCATCTCCAATGAAACGTTGCCGACATTTCACTGTAAGGGGGGAGACAAAAACCCGCAATCGGAAGGCCAAAGAAGGGAACGAAACGAAAAACGCCTGCCCGAGGGACACTCGGGCAGGCGAAATAATGAAGACAAGGGGTGAGTGAGAAAAATCGTCTCAGCCCCGGAACATTTCCATACTAGAGTCGAATTCGCAGAAAGGAAAGGCTTTTCCGGGACATTTCGAATGAAAGATCAGTCGGTTGGAAGTTTCATGGTTTCCCGGTCACGGTCGCGGGCGGGTCGCATCGAGCAAACCGACCACACGCGGCCCATCGCTTCGGAAGTCGATCAACACATACCCAGTCTCTTCTCGCTGGGCGTCCACTCGGATGCGTAGCTGCACGGCCCGAAGCGTATCGCTCGCCAGGCGGCGCACCGCATTGGCCTCGTTTTCCGGAAGCAGCGGTTCCACCGACTCGACGCGCGTGACGGCTCCGAACTTCACATCAAGCATCTTGCCGTCGGCCTTGTATCCCGCGGCCCCGTGGGCGAACACTTCATCGAGTTCCGCGTCCGATTCCAGCGGCAGCATGCCGACGAGAAAGGGCAGGGCGCACAGGTTCCGAAGTTCGTCGTGGTCCTCGGCAGCCAGATTCGCGAAAAAACGACGCGCGATTTGGCGAACCGAATCGCTCGGCGAGGACGCACCGTCCGCATCGATCGCGAACGGCAGCGCTTGCGATTGTGCGGTGACCCGTTCCTTCGCAACGCCGAACGCACGCAAGGTGCATACTGTTTCGAGCGCGACCCAGCGATCGTCCGCATAGGGAAGAAATGCGAGCAACGCTTCGGCCGCACCCTCGGGGCGAAGCTCGCGGACGAGCCGGATCGTCGCCTCCGCCTTTTCGGGGGACCAACGGCCGCGTTGCACGCGCAGCATCTGATTCAGCCGGCGACGCGCTTCGGGGTGCGAGTCGGCAATGCGTGCGCGTAAGAGCGGATCGACGCCGGGGTTCGCATACATCAGATCGCGCATGGCCTTCTCGCGATCGCGGAAGACGTTGGACGAAAGCCGATCCAGGTTGGCTTCGGCGTCACGCCGTTCCTGCGCGGTCAACGTCTGAAAACGAATCCGCTTCAGCAACTCCGCGGCATCGATCGGCAACTTCCAGCCCAACGTCTGGAGATCCTGCTGCATCTGCGGCGACACGTCGTCGCCGGCGGTCGGCACGGCAAGCAAGCACGCGGAAAGGAGGGCAGCGAACATGGCAAGCCTCGGTCGGCGAACAATTCGCCGATCCTTGGCGATGCGTTGAAGGCGGAACCTTCGTCGCATCCAACTTAGCTTGCCCTATCCGCACATTGCCCGCCTGCGCCTTGACCGGCGAGGATCGAACGCCGAGATAAGTCCTCCTGATCGTTACTCTCGCTATCTCCGGACCCCTAGCGTACCAAGGACAACCGATACAGCCGTACCCAGTCGACAAAAGCGTCACGGATTTGCCTTTACGGTTGTCCACTGCGAATTGCTTTCATATAGGCGTCTGAATCAGCGTGCGCAAATCGGCAGCGGGTTAGCGGCCTGTTGAATAAGAGTGGGCATTGCGACTCCGATCAAAACATGCCAGTCGCCCGCACTAGCCCGAAGCGTCAGTCAGCGAGGGTCGACGCGAAATTCCTCGCTGACGCTTCGGGTTGGTGCGAAATCGCGCACGCTGATTTAGTCTGCCCTAGTCGTCGCGGAGCGAGAGGGCTACCTAGCCTACCAATACTCCTCGAAGTGAATCGTCCCCTTCTTCTTCAGCGCCGGCTGGTCGATTCGGAAGCCGCGGCGTTCGAGGATTTCGACGACGCCGAGCGTTTCAGGGTAGATCACGTTTCCGGTCGCGCGTTCCACCGTCGGCACGCCGATCATCTTGGGATTGCCGCACAGATAGACATGGGTCCGTTCCGCGTCGAGGGTATCGCCGAGGCGTTCCTCGAGTTGGCCGCTGGTGATGAGGTCCTGAATGTAGACCTTGTGCCCTGTGTTGACGGCTTCGCGCGTCGTGAGGCTCAGATAGGTGTAGTTGGCATGCCGGCTCATGAGCGTTTCGTGCGTGGGCAGGTAGCCGAGGTCCTGACGATAGCGGACGCAGCAGGCGGAAAGTATTTTCCCCTGGTGCCCGCGGCGCAGCAGTTCCCACGTCATGTAGTTGTGCGGCGCCTCGCCGGTGCCCGTGGAAAGAAAGATCACGTTGTCGGTCGGCTTCACCGGCTCCAAGTTGTAATGCCCCGCGATCTTCTCGCCCAGGAACACTCGGCTCCCTTCTTCGAGCAGAAAGAGCCGCGGCGTGAGAGCGGGGGCTTGGCCATCGCTTTGGCGGACGAGGACGATGTAGAACTCGAGCGAGTCGGAGTTGGCCTGGTCGAACAATTCGCCGCGTTCGTCGAGAATCGAGCAGGAGATGGAGTACGCTCGGCGGATCAGCTTCTTCTCTTCCCCCGGCTTCGGCGTTTCCTCCTGACAGTTCGGCGCCCGGCCTTCCCATTGCCCCATGCCGAGCGTGGAATACTGGCCCGCCTTATGAGGAGGCACGCCCACATCCGGCTTGACGCGAACGACCATGAGATCGGGGTTCGTCGTCCGCAACGAGACGACGGTCGCGTTGTAGTGCTTGGAGCGCAAGGCCGTGATTTCGTCCGCGGTCATCATTCAACGAACCCGGTGAGGAGAGGGTGCGACAGCGAACCGTCTATTGTAAGACCGCGGCCCGGAAGGGGGAGGGAGAAGAGGGATGCCAGGCCCATGCCAGGCCCCGTAAGCCCATAAGGCGCCCGTAAGCCCGAAGCGTGCCCGTAAGCCCGAAGCGTGCCCGTAAGCCCGAAGCGTGCCCGTAAGCCCGAAGCGTGCCCGTAAGCCCGAAGCGTG
>JAIEPT010000219.1 GCA_019748295.1 Gemmataceae bacterium
GCCCGTCCGGTTCGATGAGCGGGCGGTGAAAACGGAACGCCGGTGTCCACCGGCGCACCGCGTCACCGCTCGACTCAACCCTTTGGTAAGTGGGGCGGATCGCCATGCGATCGCGTGGGATGCTTCCGCTTACCTCTCGCGGAGCGAGAGGGCTACATAGAAGCGAGCGCCGCGGCGCCATAGAATGGCGTCGGAGCGTTACTCTCGCGTGCTCAGGATGCTAGCCGTGTCGAACGACCGCATTGCCGAATATCTGGCCCAGTTCAATCAGGCCCGCAATCAGATTCTCGAACAGCTACGCCGGGCCATCGTTGGGCAGAGCGAAGTTCTGGAGCAGATCCTGGCGGCCATCTTCACGCGTGGGCATGTGCTGCTCGTCGGGGTGCCGGGGCTTGCGAAGACGCTGATGGTGAGTTCGATCAGCCAAATCCTGGATGTCGCGTTCAAGCGCATCCAGTTCACGCCCGATTTGATGCCTTCCGACATCACGGGCACGACCGTGATCGACGACAACGAACAGGGTCGCCGCGAGTTTCGCTACGTGAAAGGACCGATCTTCACGAACATCTTGCTTGCTGACGAAATCAATCGCACGCCGCCGAAGACGCAGGCGGCTTTGCTTCAAGCCATGCAGGAGCGGACGGTGACGGCGGGGCAGGAAACCCACACGCTGCCCGAGCCGTTCTTCGTGATCGCGACGCAGAATCCGATCGAGCAAGAGGGCACCTATCCGCTGCCCGAGGCGCAGCTTGACCGCTTCATGTTCAACATCAAAGTGGACTATCCGAGTTTCGACGAGGAAAAGCGGATCATCGATATGGCTACGCGCGACGAGCAGGCCGAGATCGTGAAAGTGCTGACCGCTCGGGCGATTCTCAACTTGCAGAAGCTGGTCCGCTCGGTTCCCGTGGGCGATTACGTGAAGGATTATGTAACGCGCCTGGTGCGAGCAACACGGCCGAAGGATCCGACGGCGCCGGACTTCGTGAAGAAGATGGTGGATTGGGGCGCGGGCCCGCGTGCGGGAATATTCCTGATCCAGGGCGCCCGTGCGATGGCGGCGATGGATGGGCGTTTCAGCGTTGCCATCGACGACGTGAAGAAGGTCGCCATCCCCGTCTTGCGGCATCGCGTCAGCACGAACTTTCAAGCGCAGGCGGAAGGCAAATCGAGCGAGGATGTGATTCAGAAACTCGTGGAGACGTTGCCGGAACCGGAGATTGGGAAATACGAGAAAAAGAAGAAGTGACCGCGCCGGCTTACGGTTCCCATGTTCGATGCCGTTTTCGCTCGTGCCAACGTATTTTATTGGGCGAGTGACTATCAGAGCCCGAGCGCCAGCGAGGGTTTCGCAACGACGCCGGAAGCGGCTTCATGCGCTTCCCGCGTCGCGCGAAACCGTCGCTTGGCGCTCGGGCTCTGACGCGGGCGTACATTGACTGAACCCCGCGGAGCAAGGAGCAGTTGATGAGCGATCTTTATCTCGCGATGCAGACCATCATGATGCCGCGTGAGACGAACCAGCTTGGTTCGATCTTCGGCGGCGTCATCCTCAGCTACATCGACTTGGCCGGCGCCATCGGCGGAAGGCGGGCGGTTTCGGCGGCCGGGGGGACTTTGCCGCACCTGGTTACCGTGGCGATCAATCGTGTCGAATTCAAGCAGGCGGTGCTCGTCGGAGACGTGGTTCGCTTTCTCACCAAGCCCGTCCGCATCGGCAGAACCTCCATCTCGATGCTGGTCATGGTGGAAGCCGAGCGCGGGGTCGAGGTGTTGCAAGTGACGGAGGCTGAAGTGGTTTACGTAGGGATCGATCCGGCCACGCGTCGAGCGATTCCCTTGCTGGCAGGGCCGGATTTGGGGTAGAATTCGATCACGTTCGAGCGGAATGCCAACGGACTTGTCAAGCCCGACAACTTCGTTATACTTCGTCCCTTATTCCTCACGCCCCGCGGAATACCGGAGCCTTGCATGTCCTTTACCGACCACCATCTTTTCTTTGACGACGTGGCCGTCGGTCAGGAGTGGATGTCGCTGGGCCGAACGCTCACGGAGGCGGATATCGTCGGCTTCGCCGGACTCAGCGGCGACTTCAACCCCATTCACATGGACCATGAATTCGCGCGCACGACGCCGTATCGCCGGCCCATCGCGCATGGACTGCTGATCTGGTCGATCGCTTCGGGCCTGGGACAGCACGCGCCGCCGATGCGAACCTTGGCCTTCACGAAAGTCTGCGAGTGGCACTTCCGCGAACCGGTCTTCATCGGCGACACGATTCGCTGCAAAGCCTCGGTGGTCGGCAAAACGGAACGAGCCCGCGGACGCCGCGGCCTCATCATCTGGAAGCGAACGGTCTTCAACCAGGCGGACCACGTCGTGCAGGACGGCACCATTGAAACCCTCGTCGAGGGCCGCGCCGCGTTGAACCGCCATGCGTCCGACGATGAGCAGCTCAAAGCCATCGCGGGCTAAATCAGCGTGCGCGATTTCGCAGCAGCACCTTTCGCACCAACACAAAGCGTCAGCGATCGCACGAACCCGAAGCGTTATGACGCTTCGGGCTAGTGCGGGCGACTGGCATGTTTTGATCGGAAGCGCGAACGGCCACTCTTATCAACAGGCCGCCAACGCTGCCGATTTGCGCACGCTGATTTAGGTAAGCGGGGCCTGCATTTCTCCCCTCCCCCCGGGTAGAGGGTGCCTTTTCTCGCGTAACGCCACGTCGCACGCCCTCACCCCCGGCCCCTCTTCCGGAGGGAGAGGGGAGAAATGCAGGCGCCGCTCGCCTTAACGCGGGCACGCTCGCCGCGGCGCGGTTCGTCGATATTCTTTGCCCTATGACCATCCGCACTCGCTTCGCGCCAAGCCCCACCGGCTACCTCCACATCGGCGGCGTCCGCACCGCGCTCTTCAACTGGCTCCTCACCCGCCGCCAAGGGGGCCAATTCATCCTGCGCATCGACGACACCGACGCCGAACGCAACCGGCCGGAAGCCCTGCAGCCGATTCTCGAGGGCTTCCGCTGGCTCGGCATCCAATGGGACGAAGGGCCGGAGGTGGGTGGGCCGCATGCGCCGTATTTCCAATCGCAACGCCTCCAGTCCTACAAAGATGCGGCAATGCAACTCGTGGACTCAGGGCACGCGTATCCCTGTTATCTCGCCAAAGAGGCACTCGACGCCGAACGGAAAGCGGCCGAGGTCGCGAAGCAGAACTACATCCATCGCGGGGTTCATCGCAATACGCCGCCCGCCGAAAATCGCCGGCTGCTCGAAGCGAATCCCGCCCCGATCCGCTTGAAGGTGCCGGAAGGACGAACACTAGGTATCGACGACTTGATTCGCGGCCGTGTCGAATGGCAAGCGGACCTGATCGGCGATCCGGTCATTTTGCGGGCCGACGGCCGAGCGCTATACAACTTCGCGACGGTGGTGGACGACGTGGCTCTTGGCATCACGCATGTCGTTCGAGCGGCCGAGCATCTGGACAACACGAAGGTGCAAGTGGTCGCTTACGAGGGGCTAGGGGCCAAGGCGCCGACATTCGGCCATGTGCCTGTGGTGAATGAGCCGAACTCGAAGAAGAAGCTCAGCAAGCGCGACATGAAGAAATTCGTGACGCCGGAGATTCGCGCGAAGCTGAAACTGGTCGGCTGGACGGACGCCGAGATCGAGAGCCGCGACGATCTGAATCCCGCAACCGTCGCCTTCTATCGTGAGATGGGCTATCTGCCGTCTGGCCTGGTGAATTACCTAGGTCGGCTTGGCTGGTCGCTCGACGACAAGACGGAAGTGATGTCGCTCGAGACGATGATCGCGAACTTTTCGCTCGATCGCGTCAACGACTCGCCTGCGAGCTTCGATCCGGAAAAGCTGCTGTGGGTTGCCGGCGAGCACATGAAGATGCTGCCGTTAGCTGGCCGCATTACGGGGTGCGTTCCGTTTCTGGTGCGAGCCAAAATAATTGCGGAGCCGATCGACGAGGCGACGCAGGCGAAGATCGCCCGCATCGTGGAAGCCTGCGGCGAACGCCTGAAGGTTTTTTCTGATATTCTCCAGCACGCTCCGGTGTTTTTCCGCGATCCGGAGTACGACCCGAAAGCCGTGGACAAACGACTGCGCAAGGAGGGCGCCATGGATCTGCTTCGAGCGGCCGCGGAAGAACTGAAGGCCGCCCCTTCGTTCGCGGTCGCGGACTTGGAGCAGGTCCTCAAGCCGTGGTGCGAGACGCGCGGCGTGAAGATCGGCGACCTCAACCACGTCCTCCGTGTGGCGACGACGGGCCAGCAAGTCGGCATCGGCCTCTTCGAGACGCTTTCGATCCTGGGTAAGGAAGAAACGCTGCGACGCATCGAGATTGCTTCGCAAATTGCGGCCAAATGACCGAAGCACGCGGCGAGGCGAAACGAGCAGCATGAATGCTTCGGCTACGATACATGAAGCAGCGCTGGCGAGCGGCCCTTCCGGCGCAGTGGAGTGCGGGCAGGCCATCAGCCTTGACGAAACCGTCGCTCGGCGGATCATCGGCCTCGATGTGTGCGTCTGCGGCCCCTCGACCGACGAGAATCGTCGGACGGCACGAAGTATCGAATCGGAGGTCGGGCCCTGCGTTCGGCAAGATCCGCATGGACGGGCCGGTCCTCATGCTCTGCCGCACTTTCAGCCGCGAACTCGTCTGACGGAAGGGCACGCGTTTTACGAAACCGATCGTCGCAAGGCGAAGAAGGGCTCGTCATGAAATACTTCACGCCAGACCTGCTTGTGCGAGGACAGTCGGAAGACCCCAGAATTGCGGACGAGGTGGAACGGCTATGGGACGAAGCAATTCTCCGCTATCAATCGCATCTTGATCGACTTCGACCGACATTCCCCGCCGGACTGCAAGCGTTGGAGGAGCACCCTCTTCACGACTCGCTGGTTCGCATCGTCAGCAAACGGGAGCATGAACTCCTGATTGTCGTGCAAATGGAAACTGCAAATCACGAGATGCTCCATCTTCGCTTCGATCTTGCGGAACCGCCGGTCATCCACACGGAAACTCTCCCCGAGCACCTGCGATCGGAAGACGGAACAGCGCTTTGGCTGTACGAAGAAGTGGAACAAGCCGAAGTCTGCTGGCGCATGTGCATCCTGCTCAGCAATGGGTGGGAAATGGAGATTTGCTTTCACGACGTTGCTGTCGACGCATTTCAAGCCTTGTGGCCCTCGGCGAATGTTGCAGTTTCCGCACCGCCTCATTGATTCACTTAGAGACCCACATGAAAGAATTCCAACTCTGCGGCCTTGGCAACGCCCTGGTCGATATTTTCGTCAACGTGGACGATCAGCAGTTCGCAGGCCTCGGCTTCGACCGCGGATCCATGCGGCTTGTCGAGGTGCCGGAGCAGAAGACGCTTCTGGAGCAATTCCACAGCAGCGAGCCTCGGCTGGTCAGCGGCGGGTCGGTCGCGAATTCCACGATCGCTTTCTCGCAACTCGGCGGCGATGCCGCGTTCGTCGGCTGCGTCGGCGACGATCGCTACGGGCTCTTCTACGCCTCGGAATTCGAGGACCTCAAGATCGATATCGGCAGCCCAGTCATCGTGCAGGAGACTACCGGCACTTGCCTCTGCCTTATCACGCCGGATGCCGAGCGGACGATGCGAACCTGCCTCGCCGTCTCCAGTCATCTGGCCGCCAAGCATGTCGATGAGGAACGAATCAAGAAGTCCGAATGGCTCTTCGTCGAAGGCTACATCTTCGCGAATCCCGAGACGGGTCAGACTGCCATCCGCGAAGCGATTCGCATCGCAAAGAAGCATGGGGTGAAGGTCGCGCTGACCTGCTCGGACGCGTTCGTGATCAACGTGTTCGGCGAGCCGTTCCGAGAAGCGCTGAAGCAAGCTGACCTGCTGTTCGCGAACGAGACGGAAGCGGCCGCGCTGACAGGCACGCCCGATGTGCCGACGGCCTTTGCACGGCTCAAGGAAATGGTCCCGTCGTGCGTGGTGACGAACGGCCCCCATGGCGCGTTCATTCGGCACAAGGGGAAGGAGGCGCATGTGAACGCCTATCCCTGCGAACCGCGCGATCTGACCGGGGCAGGGGACATGTTCGCGGGTTCGTTCCTCTACGGCATCACGCACGACGTGCCGATCGAAAAAGCCGGCCGAGCCGCCTGCTACATGGCGATGAAGGTGATCACCCAAGTCGGCGCTCGCCTGCATCACGGGACGAAGCAAGCCTGGGAGCATGCGCTGGCGACGAACTGATTGCAGCGTCATTGTTAGAGTGGTCCTCACGCTCCGCGTGAGGTCAGCGGCGATCTAAGGTCGATCCGCCGTGAAGCAGTTCGTTTCGGTCGTCGGACTTTGCATCGCCGCTGACCTCACGCGGAGCGTGAGGACCACTCTGATCCGCCGAGACGTTCAGTTCGACCAATTCTTCAGCATTGACGGAGGCTTGATCATGGCGCCGCGAGGCCTTGTTGTTCTCATCGCTCTTATCCTGTCATGCCCCGCCTTCGCAGACGAAGGCATGTGGCTGCCCAACAAGCCGCCGCGCGAGTTGCTGAAGAGCAAGTACCAGTTCGACCTTACCGACACCTGGCTCGAAAAGGTGCAGAAGGCGTCGATCCGGTTCAACAACGGCGGTTCCGGAAGCTTCGTGTCGCCCGATGGACTGGTCGTCACCAATCACCACATCGGCGCCGATGCGCTGCAGAAGCTGAGCACCAAAGGGAAGGATCTTTATCACGACGGCTTCCTCGCTCGCACTCGCGCTGACGAACTGAAATGTCCCGACCTTGAGCTGAATGTGCTCGAGGAGATCGAAGACGTCACCAAGCAAGTGCAGGATGCGGTGAAGGACGGAGCGAGTGCCGCCGACGCGGCGGCCGCGCGCCGGGCCGCCATCGCTCGCATCGCCAGGGAATCGACGGAGAAGACCAGGCTCCGCAGCGATGTCGTGACGCTGTTCCACGGCGGGCTCTATCACCTCTACCGCTACAAGAAATTCACGGACATCCGCCTCGTCATGGCCCCGGAGCACGGCATCGCGTTTTTCGGCGGCGATTCGGACAACTTCGAGTATCCGCGCTGGAACCTCGATGTCTGCTTTTTCCGCGTCTACGAAAACGGCGAACCGCTGAGAACGAAGCACTGGTTTCGCTGGAACGCCGAAGGGCCGAAGGAAGGGGATCTCGTTTTCGTCTCCGGCCATCCTGGCACGACGAATCGGCTCGAGACGGTCGCGAGGCTCAAACATCGCCGCGACTTCACGCTGCCGTACGCGTTGCAGACGCTTCGCTGCCGTGAGGCCTTGTTGTCGCAGTATGCGGAGAAAGGGCCGGAGCAACGGCGAAACGCGATGAAGGATCTGTTCCCCGTCGCCAACGCCCGCAAGGCCTTGACCGGCCAACATCAGGGCCTTCTCGATCCGGCCATACTCGTGACTAAGGAAAAGTTGGAGCAATCGCTCATCGACGCCTTCGAGGCAGATAAGGGCACGATCAAGGTGTCGCCCTGGAAGATGATCGCCGTCACTCAGGAGAAACTACGCGGCTTCGAACGCGATTACTTCCTTCTCGAACGCGGCGACGCCTTCGATTCGAAGCTCTTGAGGACTGCCCGCCACTTACTTCGGCTTGCCGACGAGTTGCCGAAAGAAGACGGCAAGCGGCTTCCCGAATACCGAAGCTCCGCTCTGGAGTCGCTCAAGTTTCAGCTCTTCTCGCCGGCTCCTATTTCGTTCGATCTGGAACGAGTCAAACTGGCCGGCTCGCTGTCGTTTCTCGCCGAAAATCTGGGGGGCGAACATCCGCTCGTTCGCACGATCCTCGACGGCAAGTCGCCCGCCAAGCGTGCGGAAGAACTGATCGCTGGTTCCAAACTTGCGGATCCCCAAGAACGGAAACGACTCTTCAGCGAAGGCAAACCTGCGATCGACGCCTCAGGAGATCCGCTCATTGCTCTCGTCCGCACCATCGACGAGCAAGCTCGCGCTCTGCGGCAGAAATATGACGAAAGCGACGAAGTGCAGCAGCAGGCGTATGCGTCGATTTCGCGAATGCTGTTCGAGAAGTTCGGCGACCGGATTGCGCCCGATGCGACGTTCACGCTGCGGCTCGCGTTCGGCGCCGTGCAGGGTTACGAGGTGGACGGCGCATCGTTGCCGTACGCGACCGATTTCGCCGGGCTGTTCGCTCGCGGCGAAGAGCAGGGGCAGCGCGATCCGTTCGCCGTCCCGCAGCGCTGGCTCGATGCCAAGGCGAAGCTTGACCTGAAGACGCCGTTCAATTTCGTGTCCACCGCCGACACCATTGGCGGCAATTCCGGCAGCCCGGTGCTCAACCGCGCCGGCGAACTGGTCGGCATCAACTTCGACCGCAATCGGCATGGTCTGGTCCGCAATTTCGTCTACACCGATTACCAGGCTCGCCACATCTCGGTTCATTCCAAAGCGGTGCTGGAGGCATTGCGGAAAATCTATGCAGCGGATGAGCTTGTGCGTGAACTGGTGAAGTAGCGTCCATTCTCTTCGCGAGACATTGCAATGATCGCCACGAACATCGACCTGATGTCGGCAATCGCGGAACTGCGGCTGGTGCCCTTCTCGCGCGACGCCATGTCGCACGCCCTCACCCCCGGCCCCTCTCCCGGAGGGAAAGGGGAGAAATGCAGGCGCCGCTCGCCTTATCGCTCAATCGCGATGCGGTTGCGTTCGTTCTCCACGACGCCTTCGCTCAGCCAGCGAGCCGGGGGATGCCAGTCGTCCGCGAGGGTGAAGTTTTCGTTGAGGTAGCGATTGCGGGAGCGGTCGTAGAACAAATCTTCTGGATAGGTTGCAGAGGGTCGCGTCGTCTCAGCGGCCAAAAGGCCGAGGTGCACGCAGGTCTCCAGCACCAGCTCTGAGCAAAAATACCGGTCGCGCTCCCCATTCGGCGTGCCCAAGATGTAGGTCCGCCAGGGGCCGCGGGCCCGGAAGGGGGTCAGTTGCCGCAACATGCGCCGGGCCGCGAAGGGCTTGCCATGCTGCGCTTGAGCCCACCTTGCCAGTTCATCGGCTTGTTCGCACGAGAGGGGCGTCTTGCGGACGCGGATCCAGCACCTCTCGCCCCGTTCTTCATGATGCTTGAGGCAGTAGGGCAGATCGACGATCTCGACTTTCAGGCCATTGAAGGGCCCACCTTCGAGAATCGCCGCTTTTCCATCCGGAAGCACAACCACGAGGCCGGAATGGTTCGGCTCGCCGCTGAGCGCGAGGCGATGCCCTGCGCGGATGATGGCGGAGCGGTCCGTGGAGAGGTACACATCGCCCGGCTGCGGCACATAGGGCCGAACGGGCCCTCGTACTTCTTCATCGAGTTCATAGGCGGGAGAGCAAAGGTAGCCCGCTTGGGGGGGACGCGCTGCGGGACCGGAAACGAACATTCCGCAGACGATGGCCGCGGCCAACGTGGAGTGCATGGGAACTTCCTTGTTCGTGGGCGGACGAACTTCATGGATCGTCACTTATGTATCGCGCCGGAAAGTCGTCCACCTTTCCCTGATCCGCCTCAGAATCTGCCTAACGGTGGAGTCGGCCGTACAATTTGATCGTTTATGCCGACTTTGCGCCCGGATTCCAGGCGCATAGCGTCAAATGCCGTCCTGCTTTGGTCGATGAGCTTCGGCGTTCCTTCGGTATCGATCATCGAACTCCGAACCGCCGCGCAACAAAAAGTCGTATCAGAGAACGGTATTGCGGTTAGAGCGGATTGCATTCGACTGTAGCGGCTCCGCTCTGAATCTGGCCTGTTTTCCACGCCTTTTTGCGCAGGGACGCTACACCGGAGTGAAGACCGCTCTAGCAGAATGGAGGTTTAACGAAGAATAATGGCAGAAACAGGCGAGTACCGCACAAAGCCGTGGTCGAAAGTGACCACTGTGCAGTTTGCCGCATATGCAAAAGATGCCAAAAATGCATCGTTCCAAACATGCGGAGAAAAGGTAGCGGAGCTTGTGGAACGGCGCCACTGCGGGTCGAGTCCTGGTGGCTCATCCAAGTAGCCGACCCGCGGGTCGCTGCTGAACTTGTCGTAGTTTTCCCAGGCTTTCAGCAACGTGACCGCCTCTGAGCCGAAAGCCTTCGGGTTCGTCGACAAACGCAAATAGCCTAGTTGCGTCATGCGGCAAAAGAAACAGGTTCCGTCGTCTGCTAGCCCCTCGAACCACGTCTTTGCCGAGGCGTGATGAACGTGTGACTGAAAGGTGAGTGCGAGCCAAACGTTGATGTCAAGAAGATGCATCGTCTTCGTCCAAGATCTCGGCGATGCGCTCGCCCGTCAGCATCACGCTGCCTGGCTTGTCGGAAGCGACGAGGGGGATCTGCACGCGGCCTTTCGAAGGCGTCCCACTCGTCGTCCTGGCAGGAAAATGAACGGTCACCGCGGCGCCTTCGGGAAGTTGGATCCCAGGTTGCAACACGATCATGCCGTCTCGAACGTGGCCTTGAAGTTCCATGACGTCATTGTCGCGCCGAAGGATCGATGATGCAAGCGCTGCCGCCGCTTCTTCTCGGGGTGCATTTCCGTTCTTGCGAGGTACTAAGCTGCTTGACCGAGGCGGCCGGGGCTCGAGGCGCGGCGGTGTTT
>JAIEPT010000165.1 GCA_019748295.1 Gemmataceae bacterium
GGGTTTTCGCGCAAGGCTCGCCGTCACCAAACGGGTTTTCGCGCAAGGCTCGCCGTCACCAAACGGGTTTTCGCGCAAGGCTCGCCGTCACCAAACGGGTTTTCGCGCATCGACCGCCGTCCCGCGCTTCGCGAGAGAGTAGAGGGAAGAGAGTGGAGAGTAGAGCGGAATACGCGATTGCATTTGGGGGTGCGAATAGGACGGACCGTCGACAAACTTCGCGTGAATCTCTTTGCACTAGCCCGAAGCGTCAGCGAGGATCGACTGAATACCTCGCTGACGCTTCGGGTTAGTGCAAGTCTTTCTCCGAAAGATCTTGCTGAGGGAAAGGGGAGCAAGATGGGACTCTCCGCTTTCGGTTCTTGACGTTACTGCTGCGCAATATGGGAGGCGACCATATACGGCAGACGCGAAGAGCTGTCGTTTTGGTTGTAGACCGGGCCATACAGGCAGATGACGCGATTGACGTAATCCCGCAACGACGTCCCGGTCCCCGAGGTCACGTACATCATCGCCTGGCCTGTGCGATTCTCCAGCACGAACAGCGGTTGGCCGTCTTTATCCATGGCCGTGCGTTTCAGCGTGCCCCAACCGCTCCACTGCGGAGCCGGCGTCGATCCCGGGATCGTCGTCGTCGGCGTTCCGAATCCCGGTTGGCCGACGAGCGGCGGCTGATTGCCCACGCCGGGCTGGGTCCAGTTGCCGCTGGTCGGCGTGCCCGGCGTGAGCGGTTTCACTCCGCCCGGCAGGTTCGGGTTGTTTTGAATCGGCTGATACGGATTGCCCGCCAGCGCGCCCGGATTCCATTGCGACGCGGGCATCTGGCTGAGCCGTGTCTGGGCGTATTGCCGTTGGTTGAAGTCTTGCGTTTTCTCGCTGGCTTCCTTGTAGAGCTGGCGAGCGAGTTCGGTATTTCCCATCTGCAGCGCCTGATCCGCCTGCTGCAATATGTTTTGCACCTGCGACGTATTGGCGAACGGCTGCTGCGTGCCCCATGGCTGAGACTGGTTCCACGCCGATGTCGTCTGCACTGGGCGAACCGCGTCCACCGGAATCCAGCGAACCTCCGTCGGAACGGGAGCGATCGGATACCACGTCATCTGACCCACGGTCATCGGGCGATCCAGGAGAACGACGAGATGCCCCGGCTTGATGCGGGCACTTTCGACGTTCGGTTCGCGGTTGACGAGCCCGCTGCCGGGCAGCACCTGCACCTCGCCGCCGTCCACGACATATCCCGTGCGCGGATCGACGGCGGCCACGTTCTTCGAGTTCACCCAGGAAAACGATCCTTGCGGCGGCTTGATGGCGACCCAGCCCGGCTGGTCCTTGCTTTCGCGAAGCACGATGACGCGTTGGCCGTAGGTCAGCTTGCTGGTCGGATAATATTCGCGTGTCGGCCCGCTGCGGACTTCCACTTCAGGAACGACGATGGCCATTTCGGCTGGATAGGGAGAAGGGGACGTGGGCGTCGCGCCCGGTTGTTGGGCCCAGGAGGAACCGACGACGCCCGCCAAAGCCGTGGTCGCCAGGATCGCAAGAATCGCACGCATGGGCTGCTCCTTCACCCGCCGCCTGCTCGAATCGAAGGCCGGTCCATCCGCGACCGGTTCGTGCCTTCGCCGAAAAATTTCGCAGGCAGCCGCTCCCTATATTCGATCTTCGCCATCCGCACAAGACGAAGGCGCGGATGGCGTGGCGGAAGAAGGTCATCTAGGAAGATGAGGCAGGAGAGATTTCGTTCAGATAACGCTGGCACGGCGGTTCACCGAAGCGGAGATCACGGAAATCCTGCGGGCATCGTAGCCGGAAATGTCGCAAAGTGCAACGGTGACTTGACTTGAACAGGCAGCAAGAACACAAAACCCCTGCGGAGGCAGTCCACCGCCCGCAAGGGTTCCTGACCGTTCTCCCGACGCCTACCGGCCCACTACCGACCAGAACTTGACGGTTCCATCTGCCCCCGCCGTTGCCACTCTTCCACCGTCTGTGGTGAAGGATGCCGCCATTGCGGAACCCGAATGCCCTTTGTGTATGACGAGGAAGTTGCCGCTCGTAGCGTCCCACAGTTTCACGGCTCCGTCTTCATGGGTCGTCGCGAGCGTCCGGCTGTCGGTGGTAAAGGCAAGGCTCCTCACTGCCTCTGCACCTTCGGACAGTTTCGGACGCTCCTTGTAACTGCCGAACTCCCACCACTGAACCCCGCCCGTCATTGCCGCAGCGAGAATGCGGTTATCTGGGGTGAACGTAAGGGTGTAGATGCGACCGCCCGCAACCCGAAGTTGGCCGGTCTGTCTGCCACTACTCCAGTCCCAAAGCCGGATTGTCCCATCGTCACCACCAGAGGCTAAGGTCCGCTTGTCAGGGGAAAACGCCACAGCCCGGATGCGTTTGGCATGACCTTTCAGCGTCCGCAACTGCTGGCGGTTGGCTGTCTGCCAGAGATAAACTTGTCCGTCCCTGCCCGCCGAGGCCAACACACTGCCATCCAAAGAGAACGCCGCGCAGTCCACAGGCTTCTTGGAGGCGGCGATTGTGGCAACTTCCCGGCCCGTAGCGGCGTCCCACAGTCGGACCGTGCAGTCGGTGCTGGCCGAGGCCAGCGTGGACCCATCCGGCGAGAACGCCACGCCGTTGATGGCATCTGCGTGGCCGTCTAGCGTCAGGCGCAACCGATAGGTCGCCGTATCCCAGAGTCGCACTTGACGATCATAGCCTGCCGATGCCAAGATCGCACCATCCGGGGAGACGGCCACCGCACGAACTACTCCTTTATGGCCTCGCAAGGTAGCCAGTTCGGTCCCTCTTGTAGCCCAGAACCAACACGCCACGCCGAAAACAAGGAGTGTCCCAGCCCCGACCCAGAGGGCAAGTCGGTAAGGTGTATGGGGCGGACTGACCCCGCCCTTTGCGGCATTGGATGATTGCTTCATTGGAGCAGGCCCGTCTTGTACTGCTCAGGATCAATAGTCGAGACTGACAGCCTCGCCGCCTGACCGGGTGGTGATCCCCACCCACACGGCGGGGGAAATAGCGTTGCGGATGCTGCGGACGGACCCATCCCCGAACAGAAAGTTCACGCCTTGCGTATGGTTGCTGTTGGTGTCCTCCACATGATCGAAGGGGTTGTTGGGAACACGGCCATCTGCGACCGTCCCTGAGTTCGTTAGCACCAGCACCCCCGGCCCCTCGTAGTCGTAAGCGGGGTTCTGGGGCGGGACGCTGGCATTCGTGACGGACCCGACCCACGTGGTCTGCGGGGAACGCTTGCTGGCACGCTCGCCGACGAACAAGGTATTGCTGGAGCCGTCCGTAATGTCGCTCACACGGACCTTGCTATTACGGAGCAGGACGCCGGGCGACCCGTTGCTGGTGTCGGGGTAACCAGTGATCTCGTATACACCGGCTATGCCGACGTAGTTGCCGAAGGCCACGTCGCAGATGGCGTTTCCCGCATCGTCCCGCACCGTGAAGGTTGGGCCGGGTGGACTGTCGGAGGGACACACGAAGATGCGAAGGCTCGCCAGGCGGGCCTGAGCGTTGGCGGGGTGGGCGATGTCCTTCGTGAAGTCGATCCGGCGGTAGAGGGTGTCCTGTTCCAGATAGGGCAGCAGATGAGCGGCCCAGCCCCAGCCCGGCCCCAAACTGGGGCCATCAGTGGTGACCGCTTGGGAGGCGAAGCCGGGCAGGAACCTGCCTTGAGCGGCGTGGTAGTTGTGGAAGGCAACGCCGATCTGCTTGAGGTTGTTCATGCACTGCGTCCGTGCCGCCCCCTCTCGGACCTGCTGAACGGCAGGCAGGAGCAGGCCGATCAGGACAGCGATGATGGCAATGACGACGAGCAGTTCGATCAGAGTGAAAGCGTGGCGGGTTGGGCGGTTCATGGCTGACTCCTCTTTCGATTGCACTTCGTAATACCCCGATGGTTATACCTTGTATAACCTCCACGAAGGGCGTCGTCAAGCAGGTCCACGAAAAAAATCAGGCTGCTGGAAACTGGCACTCGCCGTGTTACCCATCTGGTGGTTCGCTGGCCTCGCTGTCGCCCTTGCCCCCGCCGTCTGCGAAACGCAACCACCGCGAACGCTGAAAGCGTTCTCCAGCAAAGCCCAGGTTGGCGACCATCGGGAGTCTACCCTGGGGTAACCGAGACGCTCGCGGACGGAAGCTCTGAAAGAGTTTGCCAGGACGCCTCGTACTTTGGAAGCTTCGCCCTTGGGCCGATCCTGGGAAACTTTTGCAGAGTTCCTTTGCATCTGCGGGCATTTACCCAGGTTAGGCTCCCTATGGTCGCCAACCCTGGGCTTTGCTGGGGAACGCTTTCAGCGTTCGCCGTCCGTCTGTCCGTTTGTCCGTCTGAAAAAATCCTGCACCCAAACGGTTTTGACAACCGAGACGACGCAAGAAGTTCAGTGGGTAGGCAACTTGGTCCAAGCTAAATCAGCGTGCGCGATTTCGCCGCAGCACCTTTCGCACGAACCCGAAGCGTTAGTTAGCGAGGGATTCACGTCGTCCCTCGCTGACTGACGCTTCGGGCTAGTGCGGGCGACTGGCATGTTTTGATCGGATGCGCGACGCCCGCTCTTATTCGAAAAGCCGCTAACGCGCCGCCGATTTGCGCACGCTGATTTAGCAGTCTGAGAGGCAGCGCTAATCGTGCGGCCGATTTAGCTAGGGACTATTCGGCTGCCACACGAGAAGTTCGCCTTTCCCTGGGACGGCGCTATCCCCCATGTAACGGCGATAGATGCCTTCCTTCCCTGCCCTGGGAAGAGCGAAACCATAAGGGGCGAGGCACTTCGAATACAGGTTCAGGAAAGTCGGATCGTAGGCGCTCGTGAAGGCGAACGTGGGCAACAGTCGGAGGGGCGCCAGTGAAATAATGGTTCCGCGGACCATCCAGGCGCCGGTGCGGATCTCGGCTCCGCTCATGAGCACGATCGTTCCGCCTTTCATCTGCAGCCCGGCGAAATCCTTGACCTTGCCGCGGATGGCGATGATGCCGCGTTTCATCCGCATGCCGACTTCCAGACCCGCCGTGCCTCCGATGAGGATCGTGCCGTCGCGCATGCCGCTCATGCTGCCGCGATAGGCCGCTCCAATCTGCCCGCCTGCATTGCCGGTCACGCGGATGAGGCCGCCTCTCATCTCGCCGCCGACCCAGTCGGAAGCGTTGCCGTCGACCTCGATCGCGCCTCCCGACATGAACGCGCCCAGATGCATCCCGGCGTTGCCGCGAATCACGATTCGGCCCCGCGTCATGCCGCGGCCAATCCATTTCACGCGCCCCACGTCGCCGTGGATTTCCAACTCATGGCTGCCGTCCCCTTCGACGTCGAAATAATCATCGACGCGGACCTGGCGCTTCCCCAGCACTAGCGGCAGCGCGGCGATCTCGTCGCGGGTTTTGAACGCCAGCCTGTCCGGCGTCAATACCTCGGCCTCCAGCGGAATGTGGGGCCGTTGCTTCAGGGTCAGCACGGTTTTCGCCGTCGTCGCGGTCAGTTGCACGGCCGAACCTCCGCATGCTCGACCCGCTCCAGTTCCACGGGATAGTTGTCGAACGACATCGTGTAATGCTTCTCGAACAGCGGGCGGATGAAGTCCTCCACCGACGGATCGTAATGAGGCCGGACCAGAAGGCCCTTGCCTTCGACGGTGTTGCGGATCTCGCCTTCCTCAATCACGATTTCACCCCCCTTGATCACGTAGCGGGGATACGAAAACATCTTGGCAGCATCCTTGTCGTTGTTGAACACGGCCACATCCGCGTCGGCGCCCACGCCCAAGTTTCCCTTGTTTGCGAGACCCAACGCACGGGCCGGACCCGCCGACGTGATGATGGCGATCTCGTAAAGCGTGTAGCAGCGATTGAGTTCCGGGAGGAAGATGCGATTGAGCGCCGCGGGAGCCAGCTTCCTGATCTGCTCGCGGCGGAAGTCCAGATCCATCAGAAGGCGAATGATTTCCGGATACCGCCAGAACGCGGCGCCGTTGGGATGATCCGTCGTCAGATAGATGCGCCAGGGATCGTCGATGAGCAGCAGCAGCTCCAGTCCGACGGCCCACTGAACCGCGTTGACTAGATTTTTTTCCTTGTACACGTACGGCACCACGCCGCAGCCGGTCTCGTTCTCGACGTCGATGTTCCCCCACTTTCGGCCCGTCAACTTATGAAGCAGATGCTGCCAGGGACCGTCCGCGGTAATCGTGACCGTGTTGCCGAAAAGCACCGCGCCCGCATCCGTGGTGAGGTTCGGGTTACGGTTGAACTCCTCGGCGATCCGCACCGATTCGGAGCGGAAGTTCGTCCAGTCGTCGCCGCCGTAGGCGTGGTATTGCAGGTGGGCGAGATGCGCCCGGCTTCCTTCCAGGGCCTTCATGGTCTCCAGCGTGGTGGCGACGTTTCCCGGGGCGCCAAGGTTGTTGCAGTGCAGATGCACCGCATGGGGCAACCTGAGTTCGTCGACGATCTTCGCGAGCGACGAAACGATGTCCGCGGGCGTCACCTTGGAATAGCCGGGAACGGGTTCGCGAAAACCTTTGACGTCCTTGCCCCACTTCCACGCGGTGACGCCTCCGGGATTAACTGCCTTCACGCCGTACGCCTTGGCGGCCCAGATGCTCCATCCGACGACTTCTTTCGCCCGTTCGTATTCCCCCGCTTCGAGCAGATCGAGGACGATCTCGTTGTTCGCCATCAACACGCAGGTCGACTTGTCTATGATCGGCGTGTCGCGAAGTTCTTCGTGCGTATGACGGGCGGTGAGAATCGGGACGGCCGCTTCGTTTACCGTGGTGTAGCCCTGTCCCGCGTAAAGGTAACCGGTGATGTAGGTCGTGGGCGTGGAACCGCCGATGCCCCCGTGGCGGATGCGGTCGCGAACGAACGCCAGATTGCGGCGATGATCTTCAGGGATCATGGCGCGAGCGAAGTTCAGTGCCGCGCCTGCGACATGCGTGTGAACATCGACGCCGCCAGGGAAGACGACCATGCCCGTCGCGTCGATGGTGCGCCCGGCTTCAACGTCGGCAACGATTTTGCCGTCGCAAATGCAAAGATCCCGCACAACGCCGTCGACGCCGTTGGCGGGGTCATAGACCCGGCCGCCGACGATTCGCAATATCGAGTTCCCGCGCAATGAATCATCCTCTCGCAGGCATCCGCTCCCCTCTCCCCCTTGGGGAGAGGGGGTGAGGGGAGAAAGCGGTGCTGACGCTTGTTTGTCTTACTTGATCAAGGGCGAAGCCTGAGCACAGGCTCGGCCCCTCACCCCCGGCCCCTCTCCCCAAAGGGGAGAGGGGTGTTTCACGCTTGCACATTGGATACTTCCGCAGACATCGTCCAGTTCGTTGGAACGCCACGGAGGGCGTTCCCTACATACAGGGCGTAACGTTTCGGGGCTATTCGGCGTCCGTCATCATCGGGACTGTCGGCGGGAGCTGCAACGGCTTGCAGGCGATCTTTTGGCGAATTCGGCGAAGCACTTCCTCATCCGTCGGGTAGGGCGACTTCAAGGCGGGGCGGAGCGGCAGGGGGATTTCGTCCATGCGATAGGCCGTTCCCGGGGCGCTGATGCCCGTCACTGCCGTCGTGATATGCACGCGCGAGATCCTGCTCGTGTGCGTCACTTTCGGATCCAGCGTAATCGTCGGCACGCGCGCCAGGTGGTCGATCGCGGGTTGCGGCATCGTCGCCCCCGGATCGGCCCCCAGGATCAATGCCGCATCGCAATCGCCGCGGATCAGCATGTCGATCGTCGAGAACTCCCCGGGATTGAAACGCGGGTAGCCTCGTGCGAGGTTGACGCCGAAGGGGTAGCCGGTCATCCAGCGCATGATGACGTCGCCGCCGGTGACGTTTCCATGGCCTCGCATCGGCATGGCGACGAACTTGGTGAACGCGTTCAGTTCCGCCGCCAGCGTCAGAAGTGCCGCCGAATTCATGTGCTTGCCGCGGGTCATCGACAGGCCCATGCCGAAGAACATGACGCCGAACTTCGCCTTCTTCATGCGATCCGCGAGGTCGCGAAGCTGTTCCAGCGAGAGGCCGATCTCCGCGACGATCGCCGGATCGACCGGCTGCTCCTTGATGATCGCCCGCAGCACGGTGATCATCTCGAAGTCTTTGGTGGGCTTGATCTGCAGGAAGATGTCCGCAGCCTTGGCGCTGGGCGTCTCGCGAATGTCCACGAGGATCATCGTGCGATCCTTGCGGCCATTGGGAACGAACTTCCCCTTCGGCATCAGCGCGTACTTGGTGAAATGGCGCGGATGGCACTCGGCGGGATTGCCGCCCCAGTAGATGACGAGGTCGGCCCGATTTTTCACTTCGCCCAGCGTGCAGGTGACTTTACCGCCCAACTGGGCGGCGATTTCGGTTGGGCCATGTCAAAGCGAGGTATGGCTGTCGATGATGCCGCCGACCATTTCCGCGAGCCCCACCGACTCGCGCTGCGCCTCGCAGGTGATGTTGCTGAGGCCGTAAATCAACGGCATGTCCGCGTCGTAAAGGATGTCGGCCGCAAGCTCGATGGCTTCGTCCACCGTGGCAGGTTTGCCGTCGATCAACGCATCGGGATACAGGTGCTCGGCGGTGTGATTCTTGAACCAGCTTGCGCCAAGCACGCACGCCGCCTTCGTGTGCGTGATCCGTTCGCCGTCGGAGTGGAGTTCGATGTCGTCGCAAACGCATCCGCAGAAGGTGCAGGTGGCGTTTTTCGTGATCGTCAGTTCCATGCTCGGTTCCCAGGTTGTCGTTCGTTTAGGCGAGCGGCAGGAGATAGTCTACCTCCCTCTTCCGGCTCTCCCTCCGGCAGGATATTGCATCTTCGACATAAGTCGCTTGGATCTGTGGAAGCAGCCGCGGCGTGCCATGCTTGGGCGGGTCCCTGGCCGGGGCCAGCGAGCTGCCCGCTTTCACCGTCCAAGCATGCCCCCAGACCGAACGCTCGGACACCGAACGCTCGGACACCGAACGCTCAGAAGCTTCGCATGCTTCGCCGGTGGAAGCGGAAGCATTGAACAGCCTGGCCAGGGACCCGGCGAAGCATGGCACACGCCACACCATGAAACCCAATAGGTGTCTCTTCAACGCTTTCGGTCGAAGATGCAATAATCTTGCCGGAGGGAGAGGGGAGAAATACAGGCGCCGTTCGCCTTATCGGGTGATCTGGCCGTCCGAACCGGACGGAATCGCAAACGCTCACCCCAATGCCCGGCCCTTGAAGCTGCCCCGAGTGCGACGCGGCATGTATCGGCCGGCTTCGATTTCTTCCCACGCTTTCACTTCCGCTGGCGCCGCCTCTTCGGAAAAGTGCGCGGCGCCTTCCACGGCGTCGCGTCGTTCTTGCGTCTGAACTGGTTCCATGACTTATCTCCTGGATTGGACTCGGATCGCGGCGCCGATTTCTATTCTTGAACAGCTTCTGCGACGGGCGATAGTTCGACTTCCCAATTCTTGGAGGTCGGCATGCCCGTTCCGTCCGTCTCGCTGCCCATCAGTTTGCAGGTGGGTGGGCCATAGGGGACGAAAATCATCCCTCGCGGAACCTTCCCCTCCTGGCAGCGAAACACGCCCTCGCCGCCGAATTCCGACCGCACATGCACCGAACCTCCCGGCGCCACGTTCAGTTCCTTCAGATCTTCGGCATTCAAGATCAGCGTGCTGACCATCGTGACGTATTCGTCATGATCCTTGCCGACGTTGATCTGCTGGCCCTGCTTGCTGGTCCGACCGGCGTTCATGATAAATTGCATTGGCTTGTCCGAACCCCAGGCATTATCGGCCACGGAAGGAAGACGGCTCTGAAGAGTCTCGAATTATAGCTGGCCAGCATCTTGTCCACAAGCAACCCGGTCTGGTAGGCAAGCTTGGCAACTTCTGGCGCCGAGCGGAGCGAGTCGTATTGCTTCGATGGACCACGCAGCTCGATAGAAAAAGGACCTACTGAAGCAAGCAGTTGTGGTGAGGCCGATTCGCCGTTTGTACTCCGGTTCGAACCAAAGCTTGAAAACGTCCCGCCGGGCGATGCCGTCGGCCCGAACCTCGTGACGCTCATGGCCCGCTGGCCAAGGCTCTCGGCGAGCGTTCGCCGGCAAGTTCTTGCGTTGGCATGGAGAACCAAGGATAAAGGCGCTATAGGAGGGGCACCGCCACTGCCAACCTGGTATCGCACGCTCTTCCGCGGCATACTTGAAGGGGTCAGCCTTCCCGCGGCCCCTCATGCATTTTGACGAAATCCTCGCGCTGTCGCCACCGGCGAACGCAACCTCGGCCGCCTGGCTAAGCTGGCCTAAGAACGCAGCTTCGTGTGGTGCCGCGCCAACAGGGCTACGGACATCCTTCCGCACTGGTGGAACATCGCTGAGGCGATCGCCGCCAACTTCGATTGGGCGAAGTTCGAGCCGTTGGATGTTGCCGACGTGGAGGGCGTGCCGACGATAGGCCACGGATGCCGGCGGGGCGGGCGTGGCGATACTTCAAAGGATGGCGATAGTAACGATTCCAGAGAGTAGTCCGCATGTTCGGCACTTCGTGTGCGGCGTAAAATGAGGTTGGCAGATAATTCGCTTGACTGCGACGGACCAGGCCTTATAAGGCATTTACGGAGGGGCGCAGCCGCCCCTCTTTTTGTGCGCCAGGCATGTTGTGTCTCAGGAGGTGCAAATCCTCTGCGGGCGGTGATGGCCCGAACCGCAAGG
>JAIEPT010000198.1 GCA_019748295.1 Gemmataceae bacterium
CCGGCTGTGCGGTAATGCGTGGCGTCAGAGACAAGCCGGGGATTGCGCGGAATGTTGGATGATGGGGGTCCACATCGTCCAGTTCGGCGGAACGCCACGGAGGGCGTTCCCTACAGAACGCTACGTTCGTCGCTGCTTCAATCTGCAAACCACGCTAAGGAGACGGTTCGCTGGCAAGCTGTTGCAACTGTAATGGCCATGGAATCTACCGGATCACTCCCGCCGCCTTCAGCCCGTCCAGCACGAACTGCACGGCAATGCCCGCCAAGACGAGGCCCAGCAGTCGGCTCAGGGCGTTCGTTCCGGTTTGCCCCAGGATCCGATAGATGGGCGAAGAAAGCCGGAGCGTGATGTACGAAACGATGCCGGTGACCAGGACCGCGACGTACACGCCCGTCATCTGCAACCAACCGTCCGCCCGGCTCATGAGCGTCGCAACGGTCGAGAGCGACGCGGGCCCCGCGAGCATCGGGATCGCGAGCGGAGTGATGGCGACGTCGTCTTTGGCGAGGCCTTCGTCGAGTTCCTCCGGCGATTCCTTCGAGGCCCGATTCGCCTGAAGCATTTCCATGGCCGTGAGAAACAGGATCAGGCCGCCCGCGACCTGCAACGCTTCCAGGCTGAGGCCGACCGCTCGGAGCAGGTATTTTCCCGCTGCGGCAAATCCGGCGATCACCAAGGTGGCGAACACGCTTGCGCGAAGGGCCGTTCGTCGGCGCCGCTGCGGATCCTCGCCGCTGCTAAGCGCCAGATACGCGGGGACGACGCCGATGGGATCGACGACGAACAGGAGCGAAGCGATCGCTGTCACGAAGAAATCGTCCACGCGAAACCCAATGGTGTGCTGCAATTTTTTCGGGCGGAGCGACAGGCCGTGAACGCTGAAGGCGTTCCCCAGCAAAGCCCAGGGTTTGCGACCGAAGGGGGCGAACCTGGGTTCGATGCCGCCCATCAGCCGCGAACTCTGAAAGAGTTCCCCAGGACGCCTCAGGTTTCGCGAAGTGCGTCCTTGATCGAGGCGTCCTGGGGAACCCCTTCAGCGTTCACGGTCTGTCGCTCCGCCCGAAAAATTCGCCGCACACAAGCCCTGCTTGAATTCGGTGGCCCGCTACGCTTTTCGCGCCAGCGTCAGGATGAACTTCTCGAATTGCGTCCGTTCGGGCAACGGCGATTCGCCGCGCAGGCCCATGTTGAGGCTGAGCAGCATGTCGTAGAGTTTCTCCGCACGCGGCCGGCCCAGATGGCGAAGTTGCGACTCCGCGTTTTTGACGCCGAAGGGAGGAACGCCGACATTTTGGAGTGCGGCTGATAGCGGCACGCCTTGAGTGGAAAGACGCGTCGCCTGCGCCAGTCGGCGAAGTTGCATGGCGAAGGCCCCCAGCATGCGCATCGGTTCCTCCCCTTGCTCGAAGAGACGATCCAGAATGCCGAGTGCTTCGCGTGCGTTCCCCTGGCCGATCGCGTCGAAGATTTTCCACGTGCTCTCGGCCCGGCTTGAGCCGACCAGGCGATCGACGTCTTCCGCCTCGATCTTGGCCTTGGCGCCGACGTAGGTGGAGAGCTTCGCGATTTCCTGGTCGAGCAGGCCCATTTCAGGGCCGATGAGATCGACCAGCAACTGAGCGGCGGCCAAGGGAAGCTGCTTCTGATGTCGGCCCTTCGCCCAATCGACGCACCATTGCGGCATCTTGTAAGGCGGCTGCGCCTTGCATGCGATGTTGCCGGCATCGGGCGTCATCTTCGCGAGCCGAGTATTGGCCGCCCACGTCTTCACGTCCAGGACCAAAATGCCCTTCGCGGGCAGATGCTCGATCCGCTTCTCCAAAAGCGAGCGGTTCTTCGTGACGAACGGATCGCCGTTTTCGACGACCACCATGCGGCGAGGGGAAAAGAAGGGGATGGTTTCCAATTCATCCATCACGTCGGAAAACGCCGCCTTGTCGCCGGCATGCGTTGAGTGGGCGGCGTCTTCAGGGCTCTCGCCGAACGCGCGGTGGCGCAGGGCCTGCAGGGCCTCTCGCTTGAGAAACGCCTCGTCGCCGTGCACGACGTAAAGCGTGCCGAGGTCGGCAATGGGGCGAGCGAGAAATGCAAGTGCGTCCATAGGCGTCGATCCGTGCGTTCCGATTGTTCATTGTTCTATCAAGCCGGAGGCGCCATCGCCGAGGCGAAAGTAGTCCTCACGCTCCGCGTGAGGTCAGCGGCGATGCAAGGTCAGTCCGCCGTGGAAACAAGTTTGTCTAACTTGTTTGAAACACCTGCGCAAAACCAATCCGACAAGTTGGATAAACTTGTCGCCACGAAAGGCAGCAGAGTAGTCCTCACGCTCCGCGTGAGGTCAGCGGCGATGCAAGGTCAGTCCGCCGTGGAAACAAGCTTATCTAACTTGTTTGAAACACCTGCGAAAACCAATCCGACAAGTTGGATAAACTTGTCGCCACGAAAGGCGGCGTGCCGAGAGTTAGGACACGCATAAAATGCAACCCATGCATGACATCGGCCTGGAAATACGGCACACCGCCGACCGGGGGCGCGGCCTTTTCGCCACGCGTCCGATCGCCGCGGGCTCGTTGCTCATGGAAATGAAGGGGTGGCTTGCCAAGGGTTCGGAGTTGCAAGTCTCGTGGCTATGCCTGCAAGTCGATCACGACCTTTGGCTCTGCTCCAACGGCGACTTGCTCGATGATTGCGGCAATCATTCGTGCGAACCCAATGCGGGATTCGTCGATGGTCGGCCGGTGCTGTTCGCACTGCGCGACGTCGAACCTGGCGAAGAGATCACGTGGGACTACTCGACGTCGCTTTCGGAAACAGGCTGGGCGCTTGATTGCCGATGCGGTTCGCCGAAATGCCGTGGGGTGGTTCGCGGGTGGTTCGAACTGCAGAACGAAGAACGCGATCGGCTGATGCCGATCGCGCTTCGGTATCTTCGGCCTGGGCAGCCGTCTTCTAGGGTAGCCTTTTCGCTCCGCGAGAGGTAAGCGGCTTCATGTCATGCGATCGCAAGAGACGCTGCCGCTTTCCTCTCGCGGAGCGAGAGGGCTACCTAGAAGAGGGCTACCTAGGTCACTCGACGAGTTGCAGTTCCGGACGCGCGGCGGCTTGAGTGCCGCTGCCGCCGTCGAGGCTCGCGAGCAATTCGCGGGCGGCCTCGTGGTTGGGATTCGCGTTCAGTGCCGCGGCAAGCTGTTGGCGGGCGTTCGCATCCTGGTTCAAATGCAGCATCATGCGGGCGACCGTGTAGTGAGCCGTCGCGGGCCCCATGCTGCGAGTGAGGTGCGGCAAGGCTTGATCGAACTGGCCCATCCGCGCCATCGTCAGGCCCAGCTGGGTCTGAGCGCGGCGGTTCTCGGGGTCCAGTTCCAGGGCTTTGTTCAAGTCGCGAATCGCTTCGTTGAATTTCTTGTCGCGATTGTGGATGCGGGCGGACTCGACCCAGAATCCCGCTTCCTTGGGATACATGGCTTTGCCGCGTTGAATCATCTCGCCGGCTTTGGCCGTATCGCCCAGATGGCCGTAGATGCGGATCAGGCCGGTGTAAGCGTCGAGATTCTTCTCGTCCAGCTTCAGAGCTTCCTGGTAGAGGACACGCGCCTGATCGCGGACCCTGAACTGCAAGTCGGGATCCTTGTCGAGTTTCTCGGCTTCTCGTTCCTTCATCGCAGCCATCGCGACGACGGTGCTCGCCTTCGGCAGGCGTTTGCCCCCGTGGGCCGGGTCGTCTGGGAAGGTGGATTGCGGAAGCGCGGAAACCTCGGCGTGCGAGGCTTGCGGCGCCGCCTGCGGAGTCGCGGATGTCGTGTTGGAATTCGTGTGGACGCAGCCCGCGCCAGCCATGAATAGGCCTAAGACGCAAGCGAGGGTCGTTCGACCATCCATGATCGACCTCGCAGATCGGCAACAAGAGTGCAGGGCGGCGCCGTCTTGAAACGCTTTCGCGTTTCCCCCGAAACGGCATCACTCCCCCGGTTCGCCAGTCCGCCTAAAACTCCGAGATGAAGCTAGCCGAGGATTCGGCCATCAAATCGCGCGTCAGGTGGACAGGCTGTCTTCTAAATCGGCAAATCGACTGCACAATCTCCAGCAAATCTCGACAATCGCTCGCGCGAGTCGTGCGGCCGCGGTCGTAATATCGTTCGTACAGGTAATCTACCGCCTCTTTGCAGGGGTTCATTCCCAGGCGCTTGACCACGCTGTTGAAGATCTTTTCGTAGATATCCCGCGTAGGCGCCTCGATCCCCACCTTGTGGCGAATACGGCGAAGGAACGCGTCGTCGACCAAGTCCTTGGGATCCAAGTTCGTCGAGAAGATGATCAGCTGCTCGAAGGGGACCTCGAACTTCTTGCCCGAGGAGAGCGTCAGAAAATCGTGGCGGTCTTCGAGGGGCAGAATCCATCGGTTGAGCAATTCCTTCGGCGAGCAAAGCTGCCGGCCGAAGTCGTCGATCAGGAAGATGCCGCCGTTCGCCTTGATGTGCAGCGGAGCTTGATAGAAGTTCGCCACGGGGTTGTAGCGAAGATCGAGCATATCGAGATTGAGTTCGCCTCCGGTGACGATCACGGGGCGGCGGATACGGACCCAGCGGGCATCGACGGTTCCTGAGTTGAGCAGCCGGCGAATGGTCGCTTCGTTGTCCTCAATCCGTTCATTCGCTTCGATATCGACTGCCTGATGCACGGCCTTGTCGTACAGGGTGACGATGCCGTCTTCGGCGAGGAATGCGTAAGGGACGTAGATTTCGCCGCCCGAGTTGTTCATGAACTCGCCGATCGAGCGAGCGATCGCGGTTTTGCCGTTTCCTGGGGGGCCGTAGATGAACACCGATCGGCCGCTGACGATGGCGGGGCCGATGGCGTTGAACAGTTCTTCCTTGATGACGAGGTGAGCGAAAGCGGCTCGCAAGGGTTCCGGGCTGCAATTGATGCCGGTGACGGCCTGCCGATACGTTTGTTCGACGTAGTCGTCGATCGGCACCGGCGCCGGGCCGACGTATTGGCAGGCCTTCATGGAGTCATGGGCCCTTTTGCGGCCCAGCTCGGTCAAGTTGAAGCGATAGCTGACGCGTCCGATGAGATCGCCGCCGGCGACTTCGATGGTCTTTTCGTCTTTCAGGAACTTCAACGCGTCTTCGATGACTTTGAACGGCAGGCAGATGAAGCGGGCGAGATCGATGCCTAGCATGCTTCCTTTGACGTAAAGCGTCCGAAGGATCAAGTCGCTGAGAAACTGAAGCGTGAGGCCTGCTTCTTTGAGACTGTCCGGAGCGGTCGGCGCGTCGGGCGATCCTGCCGAGTCCCACTCGAGGTTGACGCTCTTTTGGCTGGCGATCATGGGGAGAATCCGCTTGGGGAAAGCTAGAAGCAATCAGCCGTCAGCGGTCAGCGAATTCAAACCAAAGTCATTGGCTTCGAAGCTGATCGCTGAAAGCTGATGGCTGATCGTTCAACCATAGCTCACTTTTTGTAGAGCAGGGCGATTCCGACCGCGATGGCGACGATGGAAATTTGGATCATGCTCGAGCGGTTCGCGTAGCGGAAGTAATTGGCTTGAAGCGCGTGGGCGGATTCGCCCGCCTGGACTGGGGACGGCGCCAGAGCGCCGGCGAGCAGCAGAGCCGCGAGCCAGCGACGCCCGAGGGAAGTGGGTTTGCGTGACATGGCGAAATCATCCTGGGTGTCGAACAACGGTTGTTTCGCCGCCGCTCTCGGAGCGGCGCGGGCTTGCGGCGAGAAGGGACGTAACCCTTTCGCAACCAGTCCACGCCGGTCCGAGACCGGCGGCTAAAAACTCGTTTCGAAACCACTGTCTTCCGCTTGCGGCTTAGCGTTCGGAGAAAGCCCGGTTCTCGCTAAGCGGCAAGCGGAAGACCTGCACAGACGGTTTCGAAACAGTTTCTAAACGAGGACATCCAAATCGAATCGGCGTTTAGCGTCCGCCGCCGGCGCCGCCGCCGCCGCTGCCGGGAGCAGTCGAGGAACCGCCGACTTGCGTCGTCACGGCGCCCTCGAAGTTGTTCTGCAGCTTCATGTACGAGCCAAGCACATTGATCGCCCGGCCGTTGCCGTGAGCCATGTTGCCCGGCATCGACGGATCCGCGGCATCGTGCACGGCCACGTCGAAAGCGGCGGGCTGATGTCGTCCGGCATTGAGCGAGGTCAGATAACGTTGCACCGCGGCAACGCGTTTCTGATCCAACTCCGAGCGGATCGACGCTCCCTTTTCCGGCTCCGGAATGAAGGGAACGTCGTGAGCCGTCTGTACGAAGACCTTGCAGTCGGGTCCAGGCCGACGGCGGCTGAGATAGCTCAAGCGAGCCAAACCCGCGCCGTTGATCTGATCGGAGCCCGGCTCGAATTGCCAGTTCCAGATCGTCTGCTCCAGCGCTCGGCCGTTGGCGGCCTGAATGTCGAACGGCTCGTAAGCCGATTGACGCGCCTGAAGGTTGTATCGTTCCGGCCAGCACGGATCGACGTAGCTGTAGTAGGTGCCGCAGCCGGCCATGGTCGCGAGGCCAAGCCCAGCGACCAGCCCATGGGCAGTTTTGGCGAGGAATCCTTTCATCGCACTCTCCTTAAGGAACTTGCCCAGCGGCAAGAGTTCGAATCCATCCAAGCCCAGGGGCGACCGAAGGGAGCTCCTGGGTTCCAGACCGTAAACAAAGTGCCGCTTCCGGCACTCGGAACCCAGGAGTTCGCTGCGCTCGCCCCTGGGCTTTCATTGTCCCCTCGCCTTATTTCGGCGACAGGTTTTCCATGATGTTGATGGCCGCGGGGCCGACCAGCACCACGAAAATTCCGGGGAAGATGAACAGGATCAGCGGAAACAGCAGTTGGACCGCCGTTTTCGCCGCCTTCTCTTCCGCGATCTGTCGGCGGCGCGTCCGCATCGAATCGGATTGCACTCGCAACGCCTGAGCGATGCTCGAGCCGAACCGATCCGCTTGAATCAAGATGGCCGCCAGGGCCTTCACGTCGTCCACACCCGTGCGGACGCCAAGATCGTGCAGCACCTCGCGGCGAGGCCGGCCCATCTGCAACTGGAAGTTGCATAGCGAGAATTCCTCGCTCATGACCTTGGCATGCTCGCCCATTTCGTCGCACACCTTTCGCAGACCGGCATCCAAACCGAGGCCGCTTTCGACGCAGACGACCAGCAGGTCGAGCGCGTCGGGCAGGCTCAGGAAAATCTCTTCCTGCCGTTTGCTGCGGATCCACCACAGCCCCACGGCCGGCAGGTAGAATCCGATGCCCGACAGGATCACCACCCACTTCAGCGAATCGAAGTTGAGCGGCCGTCCCGGCAAGCACGCGGCCGCGGAGACCACGAAGAAGAACCCAAGGCAGAACACTCGCAAACCGCTGTAGATCATCGGAGCCGCATCGCTGCGGAAGCCGGCGTTGGACAGCTTGATTTTGAGTTCGCTCGCCTCCCCTTCGGTCTGCGGCATCATTGGGCTCGAGAGGGCTTTCGCCGCCTCGGCCAGGCCGGAGAACCGGTCGTTCGTTTTCCGTTTGGTCGGGTCTTCCATGTCCGCCATGGACTGAGGCCGACTCAGGCGCGCCAGACGATCCAGCGCCCGGCTGTTGCGGGTGGAGATCGCGGACAAAACCGCCCAGATACCCAGGACGATGCCCACGAACACCAGAATCGGAACCACATCCGCGAACCAACTCATGGCCGTTTCCTTCCCATTATGGAGGCAAGAAGGACGAGACCCGATTCCTTCCTTATTCTCGTCATTTCCCGCCCAGCTTCTTGAATCGTTATCCCCGGCAAAGCCGGGAGTTTTTAGCATTCGCTCTTCGGCGATCCCTCGTTTAGCCGCCGCTCTCGGAGCGGCGCGGGCTTGTTCCCGGCAATCGCCTCTGCCCACCGACGCAACAGGTTCGCGCCGCTCCGAGAGCGGCGGCCAAACGTCTACACCTTGATATTCACGATCTTTCGGATCACGAGTGCTCCGACGACCTGCATGCCGAGGGCGACGGCGGACATCTTGATGCCGAACTCGTGCGTCCACAGCTTTTCCACGTAGTCGTACTTCAGGTGAAGCATCATCAGGAACAGGCCGAAGGGCATCGCGAGCAGGATGACGCCGGAGAGTCGGCCTTCCGCGGTCAGCGCTTTCACCTGGCCCAAGATCTTGTAACGCTCGCGGATGAGGTGGCCGATCTTGTCCAAGATTTCGGCCAAGTCGCCGCCGGTTTGCCGTTGGATGAGCACGCTGGTGACGAAGAACCGCAAGTCGATGTTGGGCACGCGATCGCACATATGGAGGAGGGCTTCTTCGACCGGGATGCCGAGGTTCTGCTCTTCGTAAACCCGATTGAACTCGCCCGCGATCGGCATGGGCATTTCTTCCGCCACCACATGCATGCCCGCCGCCAGCGAGTGACCCGCACGGAGGGCGCGGGCAACCAGTTCCATGGCTTCGGGAAGCTGGGCGGCGAACTTGCTGAGCCGGCTCCAACGCTTCGTGAGCAGCCAGAGGAAAGGGACCGTGAACATGACGATGCCGAGCAGCGGCGCGAAGTAGGCCTTGACCCCCATCATGATGCTGACGGCCACGCCCAGGAAGCCAAGCAGGGCGCCGATGCCGAAGAGGGTGCTTGCCCGGATGTGCACGTCGGCCTGCACGATGATCTTCTGCAGGCTCGGAATGTTTGGGGTGAGCATTTCGAGCAGCGACTTCTTGTCGCGCTCCATGGCGCTCTTGCGGAGGATGTTGGTGGTTTCATCCTCCTTCTTCTTCTTGCCGGTGAGGGCGTCCAGCCGATCGGACAACTTGCCCGTGTTGCCGGCCATCACGAACGCGACGACGCCGATGACGGCTTCGACGGCCAGGAACACCAGGAGCGAGATCACCAGAGGGGACATGGAGGTATTTCCTTCTAGGAGCGTTCAGCGGTCGGCGTTCAGCGGTCAGCTTCGACAGGATCAGCCGGCATCCTCCGGGCTGATCGCTGACCGCTGATCGCTAGCGGCTTTTAGTCCCGCATCAGCACGCGTTCCTGGAAAAGGTTCGAGGGGAGTTTGATGCCGGCCGCTTCGAGCTTCGCGACGAACGTCGGCCGCACGCCGGTGGCTTCGAATTGGCCGTGGCATCGGCCGTTCTGGTCGATGCCCATCTGTTTGTAACGGAACACTTCCTGCATGATGATGACGTCCTGCTCCATCCCCATCACTTCCATGATCGAGGTGACTTTTCTCGGTCCGCCTTGCAGTCGGTTCGCCTGGATGATCATGTCCACGGCGGATGAAATCTGCTGCCGCATCGCTTTGATGGGCAGTTCCATGCCTGCCATCATGATCATCGTTTCCAGACGGGCCTGAGCATCGCGCGGCGTATTCGCGTGCAGCGTGGTCATGGACCCGGCATGACCGGTGTTCATGGCTTGCAGCATGTCCAGCGTTTCGGGGCCGCGGCATTCGCCGATGATGATGCGTTCGGGCCTCATACGCAGGGCGTTCTTCACGAGGTCGCGGGTGAGGACTGCTCCCTTGCCTTCGATGTTCGGCGGCCGCGTTTCCAACCGGACCACGTGGTCCTGCTGAAGCTGAAGTTCGGCCGCATCTTCGATGGTCACGACGCGTTCGTCGTGCGGGATGAAGCTCGAAAGCGTATTGAGCAGCGTGGTCTTGCCGCAACCTGTACCGCCGGAGATGACGATGTTGAGGCGAGCCTTGATGGCGGCCTCCATGAGCATCGCCATTTCGGGGGTGAACGCCTTGAAATTCAGGAGGTCTTCGAGCCTAAGCGGGTTGGATCCGAAGCGGCGAATGGACAGCGACGCTCCGTCAAGGGCGAGCGGCGGAATGATGGCGTTGACGCGGGAGCCGTCCGGAAGACGGGCATCGACCATCGGCGACGTTTCATCGACGCGCCGGCCGATCTTCGACACGATGCGGTCGATGATCTGCATGAGGTGGTCGTTGTCGCGGAACTTGACCTCGGTCTTTTCCAGCTTGCCGCGGCGTTCCACATAAATCTTGAATGGCCCGTTGACGAGGATGTCGCTGATCGTCGGGTCTTTGAGCAGCAGTTCGAGCGGGCCGAAGCCGAAGGTTTCGTCGAGCACCTCGTCGATGAGGCGTTCGCGTTCCATCCGGTTTAAGAGGGGGTTTTCGGTATCGCAAAGGCGTTCGACGACGAGGCGGATCTCGCGGCGAAGCGTGTCGCCCTGGAGATCGGAAACGCGCGAGAGATCGAGCTTATCGACGAGCTTGGAGTGGATGATCCGCTTGAGTTCGTCGAAGCTCTTGCCGTCTTTGGCTCCGCTCAGCGATCCGCTAATGGTGCGGGACCCGGCCATGGAGTTGCCGCCGATGCGGGTCTGTCCGGCTTGGGTGGCTCCGGGGCTGGTCGAGCCTCCCAGGTTGTTCAAGCCTCGTTGCAGTCGGGACATCGCTACCTACCTTCGAGGGAGTCGTCGTAGTCCGTGAGGTACCTGAACCCTGCTGAAAAGCGGGGTTTGGGGAGGGCTGTCTTATGCAGAAGCCCGATGCCCAACTCTGTGTCACGATTTTGCTTCGTGCGCGAGAATTTCCGTTTACTCTGCCTGGAAAATCGGCCAGCCGCTCATTCTCGGAAGGGGAACGCTGGGGCCTATCCGGTTTGTTTCGAAACCCCTGTCTTCCGCTTGCGGCTTAGCGTTCGGAGAAAGCCCTGATCTCGCTAAGAGCCTATCCGAATAACCGTCTTGAGCGTATAATATCCGTGCAGCTGCACTTCGGCACGGCTGCATGGA
>JAIEPT010000238.1 GCA_019748295.1 Gemmataceae bacterium
TTGAGGCCCCGGCACCCGAAAGGGCCGGACGGATAGGCCGCCCCTAAACCACCGCGCTACCTCTCGACTCTACTAGCAATCTTCTTGGAGCCGAGAGCGGCCGTCCAGTGATTCAGACGCTTGCGTGGCTGCCGCCGTAGAGTGCCATCGGACGCTCGGCCCCCTCGGCAATCACGCCGTCCTCAAGATGCAGGACGCGGTCGGCGAACGGGATCAGGCGAGCATCATGGGCGACGATCAGGATCGTGGCGCCCGCGTCATGAGCGGCGGCACGCAGCAGTTCCACCACCTGCTCGCCATGCTTCCAGTCGAGTGCGGCTGTCGGCTCGTCGGCGAAGCAGAACGTGGGTTCTTTGATTAGCGCCCGCCCGATGGCGACACGTTGCTTTTCGCCGCCGGAAAGCTGAGCGGGACGCAAACCCGCCTTCTTCGAGAGGCCAAGCAGCGCGAGCATCGCATCGGCCCGCTCAGTCGCCTCGCGAGCGCGGGCTCCGTTGCCCCAGCGAAGGATCATCTCCAGCTGTTGCCGAGCGGTGAGGGCGGGGAAAAGGTTGTAGCCCTGGAAGATGAAGCCGAAATTCTTGAGCCGAAACGCCTCGCGTTGCGTTTCGGTCATGCCCCAGAGGTCTTGCCCCAGGGCTGTCACCTTGCCGGCATCAGGCTTCATGAGGCCGGAGAGCACGGCGAGCAGCGTCGATTTGCCGCTGCCGGAGGGACCCATCAGGAGAACGAGTTGCCCGGCTTTGAGTTCGAGGCCCACTTCGTTGAGGGCGACGGTGAGCATGTCGCCGCTGCCGAAAGAGCGCGAGAGTCCCCAGGCTTTCAGGGTGGAGGCGTTCGCTGATCCTTCGCGGAACATGGGTAACCTCGGAACAAACGGCAATGAAGCGAAGGGTATTATAATCGCGTTATGCGGACCCACCCGTCGACTTGACCCAAATCGCCCGGCATTCGCGTGATTTTCGTCAAGCGGTTCCGAAGGCGCTGCGTCTGCCTCTTATTCTTCCTGGGCAAACCAGGAGGCGTAAGAGGAGTTCGGAGGATGGGCGAGAATTGGGCCAGGCCGATGAACGGTCTGCGGCGACTTTGCCGGTTAGGCGAACCACACAGACGTGTTCGATATCGTTCGAGCGCATTCGGTTTGGTCAGCACGCCCTGAGTGTAGCGAACGGCGTGGTGAAACTCCGAAAGATTGATCCAAATTGGATGCTGCGTCAGCACCGTTTCCGCGCCCTTCACTACGTTCAACATGCCGTCCATGAGGGCACGCCAACCGTCTGTTGAACCTTCCAAACATGCACATGCCGGAAGCCGCACGCCGTATCGAGCCCCGCCCTAGAAAGCGAATTTCGCATGGTGGGTCGCTCCCATTTCTGATAAGGAATTGTCACCGCTTCCTCAAAAACTTCGTCCCGACGACTGTCCCAATATCGGCGGTTTCGTGACGAAGAACTCGGGAACCCCCCCAGCGATCCCTCTTTCTCGCAGACGAACTATGCCGCGAACCATTGCCTGTCCGAAATGCAGCGAACGATTCCAGGTTCAGGATGAGCAGTTGGGGACGCAAGTGGCGTGTCCCCAATGCGGCGCCAGCCTGAAGCTGCCGAAGCCGCCGGGAGCGGCGGCGTCCAATCCGCGTCCCGAGAGCCGGGTAAGCCCGGCTCCCATGCCTCCGGCGATTCCGCCAGGGAATCCGATCGCCGCCGGTCGGCCTTCGCGCGGCGCGGATTCCGATCCGGTGGAGCGAGGCCGGCAACGTTACGACGACTACGAGGATGACCGCCCGCGCCGCGGTCGCCGCGAGTGGGACGACGGTCCGCCGCCGGAAAGGTGGGGCACGACGATCGTGGGGCTCAAGATGGTCTTTTGGGCCGTCTTGATCATGCTGATCTTCGTCATTCTGATTCAAGTCTTCACGTTGATAGGAAGTCGGGACCTGCAGGCCGTCTTGGGCGCTACCGCGATCGTGGGCGGATGCTCGATCATCATCGGCGGCATTGTCGGCTTCGTCGGCATGTGCATGTGCGCTGCGGCGCCTTACAAGCCGGCATCGCGGCTGGCCCTCTCCTCGGTGCTGTGCATCGCCGCCGCGATTCTCGGGGCCCTGGTTCTCGGCTTCATCGTGGCCGCCACCGTTGCCGAGGCGGGGCGACGGAACAACCCGGGCTTCAACAATCCCGCGGACGTCAACATGCTGCTCCAAGCGGGCGCCGTCGGGCTCGTGGGCGTCATCGTCCTCGGCTTGCTGATGCTTGCAGCCGTCATTTGCTGGATGCTTTTCCACGCGGCGATCGGAACGCGTTTCCAGAACTCAGGCCTTCGCGCGCAGTCGATCGTTTATCTTGTCGTGTACATCCTTTACGCGGCCGGGAGTGTGGCCGCGCAACTCCTCATGGCGGGAGGCGGCGGCTTTGGAAATCCGCAGCAACCGAAACTGTTCATGTTGGTCTCCATGATCGTCAGCACCGCGATGTGGGTGTGGTTTCTGGTGATTTGCGCGATCACGTACCGCAGCATCGAACGCGGCCAACGCGTCGCCGCGGACGACTACGATCGCCGCGACGGTCGCTATTAGGCGGGCGGCGCATCGTAGGGTGCGTCGAGCGGTGCGTCGAGCGTAGCGAGACGCACCGGGACAGGCGCCGGCATCTCCATTCATCCAATGTGCTTAGTAGAGCGGCGCCTGCATTTCTCCCCTCTCCCTCCGGGAGAGGGGCCGGGGGTGAGGGCGTGCGACGTGGCGTGGAGCGAGGAAGGGCGCCCAACCCTCTCCCGGAGGGAGAGGGAGGTAGCCTATCTCCCGCCGCTCGCCTTAGTAGAGCGGCATCTGGCTTTCGTGCGTGAACCTCGGTACAATTCTCCCTTCCCCTTGGTCTGAAAGGCCGCGCGACGTTCGCGGGGCGGGGAGGAGGGGGATGGCCGCGCTTTTCTCGCGCAACGGCTCGTCCGTGTCGGCCGAGTCGCAAGGAACCTTTTTCGCATGGTTAATCGCAATCTGCTTCGTCAGTACGATCTTCCCGAGGAAGATCTGAATCAAGCACTCAGCAACGCCTTCAACGAAAACCAGGACACCTGGTACCAGGCCGAAGAGCAAGACTTCGACGTCAACAAGATCGTCACCGGCAAAGTCCTCAAAGTCGTCGGCGACGAGGTGTGGATCGACGTCGGCTACAAGAGCGAAGGCGTGATCGCCCTCGACGAGTTCAAGGAAGAGGGAGGCGATTACGCCCCGCCGAAGGAAGGCGACGACATCCAGGTTCTGCTCGAGTCGATCGAAGACGAGAGCGGAGCCATCGTGCTCAGCTATCGCAAGGCGAAGCGGCAGAAGGAATGGGAAGACATCATCGCCCGCCACAAGGAAGGCGATGTCGTCACGGGCCAGGTCATCCGCAAGATCAAGGGCGGCCTGCTCCTCAATATCGGCGTCAACGTGTTTCTCCCCGCAAGCCAGGTGGATATCCGCCGGCCCCCGGACATCGGCGACTACATCGGGCGCACGATCGACTGCACGATTCTCAAGATCGACGAAGCGCGCCGCAACATCGTGGTGTCGCGCCGCAAGCTCATCGAAGACGAACGCCGGATCAAGAAGGAACGCCTTCTGGCGGAACTGCTCCCCGGCCAGATCCGCAAGGGCGTGGTCAAGAACATCGCCGATTTCGGCGCGTTCGTGGACCTCGGCGGCATCGACGGCCTCTTGCACATCACCGACATGAGCTGGAGCCGAGTCTCCAATCCGCATGAAGTGGTGAAGATCGACCAGGAACTCGAGGTCTACATCATCAATGTGGACCGCGACCGCGAGAAGATCGCGCTGGGCCTGAAGCAGAAGTCCGCCAGCCCGTGGACGCAGGTCGAAGGCAAGTATCCGGTCAACTCGCGTCACACCGGCGAAGTGGTCAACGTGATGAGCTACGGCGCCTTCGTGAAGCTCGAGGACGGCATCGAAGGGCTTGTGCATATTTCCGAGATGAGCTGGACCAAGCGCATCAATCACCCGAGCGAACTTGTCTCCATCGGCGACAAGATCGAGGTGCAGGTCCTCAACATCAACAAGGAAAAGCAGGAAATCTCCCTCGGCATCAAGCAGGTGCAACCCAACCCCTGGGACAAGGTGGCCGAGCGCTACCCGACGGGCACCCAGGTGGAAGGCGTGGTCCGCAACCTCACCAACTACGGCGCCTTCATCGAAATCGAAGAAGGCATCGACGGACTTCTCCATGTCAGCGACATGAGCTGGGTCCGCAAGGTCGGCCACCCGAGCGACGTGCTGAACAAGGGGGACAAGGTGAAGTGCGTGGTCCTCTCCGTGGACCAGGAACGCAAGCGGATCGCCCTCGGCCTCAAGCAGATGGCCAACGATCCTTGGGAAGGCGACATCCCTGGCCGTTACAGCCCGGGCGAGGTGAAGACCGGCAAGGTGACGAAGCTCACCAACTTCGGCGTCTTCGTCGAACTCGAGCCGGGTCTCGAAGGCCTGCTTCATATCTCCGAGCTGTCCGAAGACAAAGTCGGCAATCCGGAAGACGTAGTCAAGGTCGGCGACGAGATCGAGGTCAAGGTCCTCCGCGTGGACGCGGCCGAACGCAAGATCGGCCTGTCGCGCAAGAAGGAGGGCGAGGAGGAAGGCGTCAGCGAAACGCCGACCGAAACCCCGGACGAATCGGGGGCCCCGAAGCGCGAGCTTCGCGGCGGCACCGGCGGCGCCGCGGGAAACCTCATCAACATCCCCGAAGCGACCGAGCAGCAGTAATCCATCCCGTTTAGCCGCTGCTCTCGGAGCAGCGCGGGCCGGGCGTCATGCGAAAGCGCGATGCCCGGCCGCTTTCTTTTTTGTGAATGGCTAAATCAGCGTGCGCAAATCGGCGGCGCGTTAGCGGCCTTTCGAATAAGAGCGGGCGTCGCGCATCCGATCAAAACATGCCAGTCGCCCGCACTAGCCCGAAGCGTCAGCGAGGGACGACGTGAATCCCTCGCGAACGCTTCGGGTTCGTGCGAAAGGTGCTGCGGCGAAATCGCGCACGCTGATTTAGTAGCCCCCAGGCCCGCCTGTTTTCTTCTTCGTTTCGATTTCGCCCCTTTACAGCGACTTCATCTCGGATTAATATCCGATGAGATCCCCCTTGTTGCCGATAGTAGCTTTGTGCCCCTCCTCAGGGGTTTGCCGCCCATCCATTCTTGCGGCTCTAACGGCGCGTCTATTCCAGTACAGCGGCGCCCTTTCGGAAACGGTCCTGCTCGGCAATCTCGCCTACCGCGCGAACGCGGGCAAGCTGCAATACGACCCCCGCACCGGCCGTTTCGCGAACGCCGCCAACGCGGAGCAATACCTACGACGCGAATACCGCGGCTGGTCGCTGTAGGGGCGTTTTCATCGCATAAACAAAAAGAGTCGGTTGCAAGCCCAGGGGCGAGCGCAGCGAGTTCCTGGGTTCCAGACTGCAAACGCAACGCACATCCGACACCCACGCAACCCAGGCACGCCCACTATTGCACCTTCGACCGAAAGCGTTGAAGAGTCATTGATTGAGTTTCATGGTGTGGCGTGTGCCATGCTTCGCCGGATCCTTGACCGGGCTGTTCAATGCTTCCGCTTCCACCGGCGAAGCATGCGAAGCTTCGTTCGGTGTCCGAGCGTTCGGTCTGGGGGCATGCTTGGACGGTGAGCGCGGGCAGTTCGCCGGCCCCGGCCAGGAACCCGCCCAAGCATGGCACGGGTGGCACGGGGGGGCACGGGTGGCACGCCCTGAGTGTAACGAAGGGCGTGGAAACGGTGCTGCGGCAGCATCCAATTTGCAATGAGCCTTCGGGCAGTTCACCACGCCCCTTCGCTACACTCAGGGCGTGCCGCCCGTGCCGCCCGTGCCGCCCGTGCCGCCCGTGCCGCCCGAACTCAACACAGACTCCTTGCATGAACCCCTCCAAGATACGTGGCGTTGCCCTGGATGCGGTGGGGGTGCTCCTCCGCCCCGCGGAATCGATCGCTGCGACGTACCTCGCGATCGCTCGGCGGTTCGGAAGCAAGCTGGAACCCGAAGTCGTCGGCAAGCGGTTTCGTCAGGCGTTCGGCAAACAAGAAATGCTCGATGCTCAAGCCGGTTGGCGCGTCGACGAACCCCGCGAAAGGCGACGCTGGCTCGAGATCGTCCGCGAAACGCTCGACGACGTCGCGGATCCCCAGGCCTGCTTCTACGCGTTGTTCGACCATTTCGCGAAGCCTAACGCCTGGCTGATCGATCCGGACATTGCGATGCTGGTGCAACGCCTGAACGAACGCGGGATTCCGGTGGTGGTCGCATCCAACTTTGACGCACGGCTGCACGCGGTGCTTGCGGATCATCCGGTGCGAGCACAACTGCGGGGCGTCATCGTCAGTTCCGAAATCGGTTGGCGGAAGCCTGCGGAGATGTTCTTCCGCAAGACGGCCGAGGCAATGAACGCGCCCATCGTCGAGGTGCTGTTCGTGGGCGATGATCGGCACAACGATTACGATGGAGCCCGCGCGGCGGGGATGCAGGCGTGTTTGCTGAATCCGAAACAGGCAGGGCCGGAAGTGGCGGCTTCTGGGGCGGAAGTGTTCGATCGCTGGTTCGGACCTATGTAGCCCTCTCGCTCCGCGAGAGGTAAGCGGATAAATGCCATGCGATCGTAAAGGACGCTGCCGCTTACCTCTCGCGGAGCGAGAGGGCTACATGGAATCGCCCGCGACAATTGTCGCGGGCGATTGGATGCGGGCAGGATCGCTGGTTCCTATTCCTTCTTCTTCTTGCCGAACTGGAAGACGCTGATCGCCGTGACCTTGCCGCCGTCTTCGGTGATGCGGGCGTTGACTTCCTTGCTGAAGACTTCGTTCTTCAGGCCGCCTTCGAGGGCTTCGCCGGGTTCGACCTTCTTCTCTTCCTTGTTGAACTTGCCCTTGGTGATCTTGGCGTCCTTGGCGACGGTGAGGGTGACTTCCTCCCCCTTCTCGCCCTTCTTCGCGCCACGCTTTTGGACGGTGATCTTGTCGCCATCGACCTTCTTGATCGTGCCGCCGAACTCTTCGGCGACGAGAACGCCGAAGCCGCAAACCAAAACCGCCATTGCCGCCAGAATCTTACGCATGCTCGAAACTCCTTGATGCTTTCGGCTCCGCCCTTTCCGGTGACGCACCGGACCGTGACGGGTTGCCTGCTTGACTGAAGTTGCTTCAGAATCGTTTTTCAGCGTTTCCACGCAGCCTCACGGCTCGCTTGGTTCGCGCGGCTCGCTTTCATGGCGCCCGATTCCTCGCCGGCACGCATGAATCCGAAATGCGTTGCGTCTCCCTTTGTAACTTGATGGACGAACGAGGAAAAGAGACGAGGCCAAAGTCTCATGGCTTCCTCATCTTCCTGATTTGCGGGGTTTGAGGGTTTGCAAACGGTTTGCCCAAAGCAAGCATGCGTCGTCATTCGCGGATCCTTCGTAAAGATCGACGTGGGTTTTCGCCCATCCTCCGCAAACTTTTCCGCCTTTGCAGACCGAAACGCGATGGGATGACTTTTCTGCTCAATAGCTAGGAATCGTCGCCGTTCGACACGCCCTTTGCACGATACTCTGGATTAGGCCGTTTCACGCGCGATGCGTGAGCTGCGGTTCGAAGTTGGAAGGAGGGGTGACATGCGAAAACTGCTCATTCTATGCGGATTGCTCGCCCTCACGGGTTGCCGCAACAACCTGGTCGGCCCCTTCCAACCTCGCTCGCCCGAACGGGTGGACGACCCGCGTATCACCATCGAAGAGCAAGCGTCCCGAGCGCGGGATCGCCTGGGCTATCCGGAAGAGAATCGCCCCTCCGGCCCGCGTGCTGCCGACCCGCGTCCGCCCGAATCCCCCTTCGGTCCGTTGCCGTAGCTTCTTCTCGTTCGCCGGGGGCCGCACGCGACATAATGATGATGGGAGGTTCCCATGCGTGTGCCGCGAATCTTGATGTGCCCGCCCGATCATTTCGGGATCGAATACGAGATCAATCCGTGGATGAGCCGCCACCGCGGGGCCGCACCTGACCGCGCGCGCCTGCAATGGCAGCAGCTTCATGCCGCTCTCATCTCGCTCGGCGTCGCCGTCGAGTTGATGACGCCGCAGCAAGGCTTGCCGGATCTCGTCTTCACCGCCAACGCCGGCGTCGTCTATCAACAACGTTTCTTCACCTCACGCTTTCGGCACGAGGTGCGGGCTCGAGAAACGCCTCACTTCGATGCGTGGTTCGCCGACCACGGCTTTTCCGTCGAACCACTCCCGGGGGGAACCTATTTCGAAGGAGCGGGCGACGCCCTCTTCTGCGGCGACATCCTCTTCGCCGGCTACCGCATCCGCAGCGACGTTCGCGGCCATCAGCACCTGGGCGACGCGATCGGCTGCCGAGTGTTGCCGGTGGAGTTGGTCGATCCACGTTTCTATCACCTCGATACGTGCTTCTGCCCAATCGCGCCGGGCGAGGCCATCTGGTTTCCCGGGGCCTTCGATCGCTATGGCCGCAAGGTGATCGAGAGCCATATTCCGAAACTGATCGAAGTCGCCGAGGAGGAAGCCGTCCGCTTCGCGTGCAATGCCGTCGTCGTCGGCAAGACGGTGGTGATGAACGCCGGCAGCGACAAATTGGCCGCCGCGTTGCGTGACTGGGGCTATGGCGTGCAGTTTTGCGAACTCGACGAGTTCATCAAGTCCGGCGGCAGCGCCAAGTGTCTCACGATCCGCCTCGACGGCGAAGAAGCCGCGAGTTGGCCAGAGTCGTTTTCACGCTCGTAGCTGTCCCTTCTGGGCCGCGGATTTTGGGAAAGTCGCATCCGCGGCAGCATCGCGGCAGCATCGCGTTTTGCAACCGGGCCAGAACGGCTTGCTTGACCGAGGGGAGAGATTGCGCTGTCGTGGCTGTCTTTCGAAGGGTGTGGGGCGGGGCTTGCTCAAACAAAGGCCCCGACCAACACCCATTTTCATGCGCCCCGCCATTTCCCGCCGCAATCAACCAGTCGCACCCCCCTGGCCTTGGATTCGCCTTTCTGCTTGCCTCGCTCGGCGCACGCCTCGATAATCCACGCATCCGCCTAACAACCCTGCGGTTCGAGGTTTTGCTCCATGCGTTTCTCCTATTTGTTCGGCGTCGCGCTCGCGGCGTCGCTCGTTGCCGGTTCGTCGGCATTCGCTCAAGAAAAAAGCTCCAAGATCACTTGGAAGAAGACGGTCATCGATACCAACTTCCGCTCCGAAGGCGTGGCCGTCGCCGACGTCAATAAGGACGGCAAAGTCGATATTCTCAATGGCGAGTTTTGGTATGAGGCCCCCGACTGGAAGCCCCACGTCATTCGCAACGACAAAAAGTTCGATCCCAAGCAATACAGCCTGTCGTTCGCCGTCTTCGCCGACGACCTCGATGGCGACGGCTACCCGGATCAAATCGTCGTCGGCTTCCCCGGCGCCCCCTGCCACTGGTACAAGAATCCCGGCAAAGACGGCGGCAAATGGCAGGAGTTCATGATCCAGGACAACGCCTGCAACGAAACGCCCGCCTACCTCGATCTGCTCGGCAACGGCAAGAAGGGCCTGATGCTGGGCCATAAAAAGGAAGTCGCCTACTTCGTGCCGACCTCCGATCCCACCAAGCCGTGGGAGAAGATCACCATCTCCGGCAAGGTCGGCGATCAAGCCCCCGGCTCGCATCACTTCGCCCACGGATTGGGAGCCGGCGACGTCAACGGCGACGGCAAGCTCGACGTCATGGTCAGCGGCGCCTGGTACGAACAACCCGCCAAGATCGACGGCGCCGCCTGGAAGCTGCACAAGCTCCCCGTCCCCGGCTGTGCCGACATGTACGCGCTCGACGTCGATGGCGACGGCAAGAACGACGTCATCGCCTCGGCGGCCCACAACACCGGGTTCTGGTGGTTCCAACAGAAGCCCGGCAAAGATGAGCCGAGCTTCGTGCAGAACGAGTTCTTCCCGCTCCCCTCTTCTCTCGCGAAGGCGCCGACGGGAACCAAATTCTCAAAGGAAGAAGCGGACATCTATTCCGCGATCAACAAGGCCCGCAGCGAACAGAAGAAGGTCGGCTGGCGAACCAGCGCCGAGCTATGCACTGAGGCCCGGGCGCTGGCGAAAGGTGAGGCCGACTCCAAGAACCGCTCCAATGGGTACTCGGGCAAAATCCTAATGTCCGACGTGCGCGACTTCAGTCCTGAAAAAGTCACGGCCCTCGCCAAGGAGCTGGTCGGGAATAAGTACCTCACTCATCCGGGGCTTGAAATCGGCGTTGGCTTCGCGGACGGCAAGTTCGCCATCTCCATCGGCGATCGCGGCCTGTTCGCACTGCCTGGGCAGTCGCATGCCCTTAACCAGATCGACATCGACGGCGACGGCGTAAAGGACTTCGTCACGGGCCGACGCTACTGGGCCCACGGCCCCAGCGGCGACGATCATCCCGGCGACCCCGCGTTCCTGTACTGGTTCCAGGTACGCAAGGGACGTGACGGCATGCTTAGCCTGACGCCGCACCTGATCGACGACGACAGCGGCATCGGCACCCAGTTCGCCACCCAGGACGTCAACGGCGACGGCTTGCCGGACGTGATCATCAGCAACAAGAAGGGCGTCTTCCTGTTCATCCAAGTTCGCGAAGGCGTGAAGACGACCCGCGAGCAATAGCCGAACGGCAAGGCGAGCAACCGCTGTTAGGCGGCTGGTACAGCGTCCTGCACAAGTCTCTTCATCCACAGACTGTTTAGACTGGCGAACACGCCGTATAGGGGTAGGGAAGGCCGATTGAGTTCGGCCTCCCCTCCCTCCGAACCGGACAGGCGGGTTTCCCGCATCCGGCTCTCCCGTTGACGGTCTTACCCCCAAGGGGGTTGACGCGC
>JAIEPT010000020.1 GCA_019748295.1 Gemmataceae bacterium
TTGCGGAGGTAAACGCTCGCGGCGTCGTCTTCGCTCGCAAGAACGGCACGGCTCGCATCCGCATCGAAGTCCGCAATGCAGGATAACGAAAAGCACGTTACCTGCAGTCGTGCAGCTTCGTCTGAGTTCAATGTTGTTCTGATTTGATCATCCTGCATTTCATATCCTGCCTGCCTTCCCCTGCCTTCATCATTTCGTCCCCCATCATTTTGTCTGCTCTCTCACGATTCTGCCCCTACCCGTCTGGGGCGCGGCGAGACTCTTGCGGAACGACGCACTCAGCGTGACTTAGGTGCTTTAGCGCTTCCGGTCATCAGTGATGCAATCTTGTTCGAGCGTCCGCCCCGCGTCAAAGGCTCGCGCTGCTTGCTGATGAACCTTCCGTTCGTTCACTCAGCCCACTTCGCGCCGACGATTTTGCCATGATTATTCTTGCCGGACGAGTCATTTACGATATCGCCTCTTCCCTCGTCGCAGCGGTAGAGCGCGATCGTGTCCGCATCAGGGACGAAGTTCGCCGACGGCGTGAAGTCCTTGGTGTAGCGGACGCCAAAACTCGGACTCGACGAACAGAAACCGGATACAAGGCCGGCCACGCGGGTAACGCGGCAATGGACGCGGACGCCCAATTTTCACTCGGCAAGCGTGGCTAGGTAGATCCGGCGAGGCCCGAGGGAAAGACTCAACAACTTAACCTGGGAGGTCTCCCGTTCTGCGAAGTCACGTCTTCCAAAACGACGACGCTATCGCGGCGGCAACGACGCGAGAAGGGACGGGAGAAGTCGGCAGAGGCCGTAGTAAGCGGCGGGGTGGGCCCGCCGCGAAGGGCCGAATTCGTTGATTCAAGGAGCAGTCGGAGACGACTCGATGGACGTGGAGCGGCAGCAAGGCGAATTCCACCAAGCATTCCTTTTCGAGGAATGGGCGGAGAGTCCGCGCCCCGGCCAGGATGGAGAGGACCGCATCCGATCTGTCCGGCCCGAGGAGCCACAAACGTCCGCGGCGTCGTCGCCAGCACGAGCCTTGACCGCAAATCTTATCTGCGGTTGCAACATTAACGGAAAACGCCGGATAGGATGAGTACGTCCGGTGGTGTGGGAGGACGGGAGCGGCAACGCTCCCTCCTACCCGATTGGCGCAAACATCGCGTAACCAGGCCCGTTCACGGGCCTTCTCGCCGTTTGGCTTCAGCCGTTTTCGACCCGTCGATGGGCCTGCGGCTCAAGGCGAACCGCGAGAAGGCCCGTAAACGGGCCTCACCAACTACCACGATTGCGGCCCAATCACCCGCCGTCAACGGCGGGCTTAGACGCTTCGCGAAAGCCCCGTGAACGGGGCTAGGAAGCCGATTGCGTCAAACGAAATTTTTCTTAGGCAGTTGTGCACAGCGGAGGCCTCGCCCCCTGAAACTCCCCTCACCCGGCCTTCGGCCACCCTCTCCCCCGCGTGCACTGTGTTGCACCGTTCATCTTGATCCATGCGGGGGAGAGGGGAAGCTTCGCTGCCGCCCGTCTGACTGGCGATATCCCTCGCTTCGAAAAATCGTGTCGGTCCCTGATTGCCTGCCGGCTTTTTCATACACTGATAGTTCCCGCTGGACCGCCCCCGGACCGCGGGCGGGCGCTTTTCCGAGGTGTAAGCCGTGGCTGTTCGCATCCGCATGAAGAAAATGGGCCGTACGCATCGGCCTTACTACCGCATCGTGGCGATCGATGGTCGCCAGCCGCGAGACGGGCGTGTGCTCGAAGAACTGGGCACCTACGATACGAGCGTGACGAACAAGGATCATCGCGTCAAGTTGATCCCTGATCGCATCAAATACTGGATGAGCGTCGGCGCCCTGCCGAGCGAACGGGTGCAGAACTTGATCGACAAGCACATGACGCGGTTCGAGCAGCTGCAGGCCGAAGCGGCCCAGGCTGCGGCTCCTCAGGCGTAACCGGACGACGAGCGAATCCAAGCCGCAAGGCTCCGTCGCTCGTCGTTCTGCTTTCGTGGCGACAAGTTCATCTAACTTGTCGGATCGGATCTTGGAAACAAAGAACTTCAAACAAGTTAGATAAACTTGTTTCCACGAAAAGCTATGCGGTTCGACGTGCTGACCCTGTTTCCGGATCTGTTTCAGGGCTACCTGACGCAGAGCTTGCTCAAGCTGGCCATCCAGCGCGGGCTGGTGGATATCCGCCTCTGGAACCTCCGCGATTGGGCGAAGGGGAAGCATAAGAGCGTCGATGATCGCCCCTTCGGAGGCGGTCCCGGCATGGTGATCATGCCTGAACCGGTTTACGACTGCGTGGATGCGGTCCAGCAGGATGGCGAGCCGGGCCGGCTGATCATGATGACTCCCGGCGGGGAGCGATTGACGCAGAGCGTCGTGCAGGAACTGTCGAAGCAAAAACGGCTCCTGCTTCTCTGCGGACGATACGAAGGCTTCGACGAGCGGATTCGCCTCGGCCTGAAGCCACGCGAGATTTCGATCGGCGACTTCATCTGCAACGGCGGCGAAGTCCCGGCGATGGTGGTGATCGACACGGTGGTTCGCTATGTGCCCGGCGTCCTCGGCGACGAGGAGAGCTTGACCGAGGAATCGCACAACGAGCCGGGTCGATTGGAGTATCCGCAATACACGAGGCCGCGGGCGTTTCGCGGCATGGAAGTGCCGGAAGTGCTGCTCAGCGGCAATCACGAAGCGATCGCCGCGTGGCGCCGGCAGCAATCGGAACAACGAAGCCAACCCTCCCCCGCGCCGCGAGCGGGGGAATAGCCGAGGAGGAACGAACCATGAAGAACAAGCTTCTTCAAGCCGTCGAAGACGTTCAGCTCAAGAAGGCCCCGGCGTTCACCGTCGGCGACCAGGTCGATGTGCATCAGCGCATTCTGGAGGGCGAGAAGGAACGCGTCCAGATCTTCACGGGCGTCGTGATCAGCATGCGCGGCGAAGGCCTGCGCGAGATGTTCACCGTTCGCCGCATCGTACAGGGCGAGGGCATCGAGCGAACCTTCCCGGTGCAGAGCCCGAAGCTCGCGAAGATCGAAGTGAAGCGAACCGGCGCCGTCCGCCGTGCGAAGCTCTACTACCTCCGCGACCGCGTCGGCAAGGCAACCCGCCTCCGCGAACGCAAGGTAAAGCCGACCCCGACGGCGCCAGGCGGCCCGAGCGCGAGCTAACGCGAGTCTGTTCGATTTATTAGTGAACGCCCAGCCCCAAGCTGGGCGTTTTCGCTGCGCGCATCGTGTATGGAGGGCGTAGGTCCGTCCGACATTGCATCATCGGCAGGAGCGTGCGAGAATCACATTCGCCCACCTGCCTGCCGCTCTCGGACACGCACATGCCACGTTTCGTCTGCTGCTCGCTGACCGCACTCGCCCTGCCGCTGTTCGCCTGGTTGCTGCTCGCGTCCGCTGACGAGAAGACGGCTGAAACGCCGCGCTTGCGGCGGCCCATCGCGGTTGCGCTTGTTGGCGACGGCAAGCGGCTCTTGGTCGCGAATCGCGATACAGGGACGATTTCGATCATCGATCCCAAACGCAAACTCGTCGTCCGCGAACAGGCGCTCGGCAAACGTCTCTCCGGGATGGCGTACGCCACCAAGAAGAACGTGCTCGCGGTCACGGACGAAACCCAAGGCGAACTCGTCGTTGCATCCTTCAAAAACGATCGCGTTGAAGGGGCGAAACGCATTGCGGTAGGCCCGAATCCTGTTTCGGTGGCGATCGCCGACGACGCATCCTGGCAAAGCGTCGCCCTCCTGTGGGCTCGCCAAATCGCGATCGTCGATGCGGACCGACAGGTCGCTCGGCTCGATCTTCCCTTCGCACCGCGCCGGCAGCTTTTGTTGCCAGGCGACAAGGCGCTTGTCGCCGACGCCTTTGGCGATCGCCTCGCGGTGATCGATGCGAAGGCGAAGCGGGTCCAGTCGGTCCGCAGCCTCGCCGTCGTTCATAATCTCCGTGGCCTCGCTCTTACGGCAGACGGCAAGGGCGTGCTCGTCACGAATCAGACGCTGCATAGCCAGGGGCATCCGAATGTCGGCGACATCCGCGCCGGCAGCATGCTCGCCAACAACCTGCAACGGCTCGCTCTCGGCAATGTTCTCGACCCGCTCACCAGCCTCCTGCAGAACGATCAGACCTATCCGCTGGGCGACATCGAACGCGGCGCCGGCGATCCTGCCGCGGTTGCGGAGACGCCCGATGGCCGCATCCTGGTGGCACTCGCCGGAACGGGCGAACTTGCGATCGGCCAGCCGCAGGAAGCTCTTTGGAACCGAACGGCGGTCGGCGCGGGGGCGAGCGCTCTCGCCGTCGATTCGGCCGCGGGGTTGGTCTATGTGGCGAATACCTTCGATGATTCGATTTCGATCGTCGATTGGAAAGCGGCCAAGACGATGGGCCGCATTGCGCTGGGCGTCGCTCCGCGGCCCGATCAGATGACGCCGGAGCAGCGAGGCGAGGCGCATTTCCATGACGCGAAGCTATCGCTCGACGGCTGGTTCAGTTGCCACTCGTGCCACACGGACGGTCATTCCAATGCGAGGCTCAACGACAACCTCAGCGACGGCACGTTGGGCACGCCAAAACGGGTGCTGTCGCTGCTCGGCGTGAACGACACCGCTCCGCTTGCGTGGAACGGCAAAACGAAAGACATCGAAAGTCAGGTGCGCAACTCGATCGTGAGCACGATGCAGGGGAAGAAGCCGAGCGACGACGTGTTCAGGGATTTGTCCGCCTATCTGCGATCGCTGCCGCCTGCTCCGAGCATTGCAGCCGCTCGCGGCGATAAGGATGCTTCCGCGCGGAAGCGTGGGGAAACCGTATTCGCGAAACTCAAGTGTGCCGGGTGCCATACGCCACCTGATTACACGACGCCGGAAACCTACGACGTGGGCCTTCGCGATGAAGCGGGGCTTACGCAATTTAATCCGCCATCGCTGCGTGGGGTGAGCCAGGCGGGCGCCTGGCTGCATGACGGCCGAGCACGGAGTTTGCGTGAGGTGTTCGAGCGATATCGTCATCGCGTTCCGGAGGATGTTTCGCCTTCGGATGTCAGCGATTTGATTCGGTTTCTTGAGGAGCTTTAGAGCGTATTGCAGACTCTGCCGGAGGGAGAGGGGAGAAATGCAGGCGCCGCTCGCTTTAGGGACGCTCAAAGAATTGAATCGTCACCGTCAACACCTGTTACGACGAGTTTGGAGTCATGCCCCGCTGAAGCGGGGCACTACGAGCTTGTAGTAACCCGCTTTAGCGGGTTATGGGGCAGACGCCGGTTACGCTCCCTCGTCAATGCTACGCAACGCGATCAAACGTACAGCGGGCGGCCCAATTCTTTGAGCGTCCCTTAGCGATCGTAGGGTTCGACCCGAACGCTACTAATCCGCAAGCGGGAGGGACGACTGCAATATGGGTGACGAACAATCGGGCGCGTCCAGTTCGGCGGAGCGCCACCGAGGGCGTTCCCTACAGAAACGCAACATTCGTCGCTGCGTCCATCTGCAAACCGCATTAGAGATTAGTAGGCATCCCGCGGCATTGATCTCGTGCGTTGTTCCCAGCGTCATGAGAGTTCGAAAGGCGGGCCGCACGATCGCAAGACGCTTGAAACCTCAAGCAAATCTCGATGGCGGTCGCCGTCTACGCTGAGGAACATGGCCGATACCCGCCGCCGTTCCTTCGTGGGCCGGACGGAAGGCCGTGGCACAGTTGGCGCGTGCTTCTGCTCCCCTACCTCGAGCAAAAGCATCTGTTCGATCAATACGACTTCTCTGAGCCCTGGGATGGACCCAATAATCGAAAACTCGCAGACAAGATGCCTCGCTATTTCGCGTTTCATGGCAAAGAGCCGGAACAGGGCATGACCAACTATGCCGCGATCTTCGGCGAGAACACGATTTGGCGCGAAGGAGGGCTTTCCAAAGATGTCGTCGCAGGTCGGCTTGACGTGACCTTGCTGGTTGCCGAGAATCTCGACGAACAAGTGCAGTGGATGGAGCCTCGCGATCTTTCGCTCGACGATTTCGACTTCAAGATCGGCAGTCCGCGCGGCATCAGCAGCCCGTATGAGGATCCGGCCATTGCGACCCCGAGCGGGATCATCCATCGCATTCCACCAGACCTTGATGCCGAGACGCTGCGGTCGCTGATCCGCATCGACGTGCCCGTTGTCGGCGGCAAGAATCTCGACGAACTGTTTGATGGCCGACTTCGGAAGCTGAAATCGGCCTCCCGTTGATCATGGACGATCGCGATGCCTTCCGACTCGTATTTCGCCGCGGTCAAGCATCCCTGGTCGTGCCTCGTCTTCGTCGCTCCGCTTCTCTTCGCCTACGAAATCGGCCTGCTCTTTCTCGGGCCTAGCCCGGACGAATTCCGCAATGGGGCGGATTACTGGATTCGCGCCAATCTGGTCCGCGTCGGCTTGCCCGCGGTGACGGCGCCGCTGCTGGTCGTCGGCATGCTGATCGGTTGGAACTTCGTCTCCACCGACGCCCGGCCTCGGGAGCCGCTCGCCGTCTGGACCGGCATGCTGATCGAAAGCGTGGTCTCCGCGGCTGTATTGTTCGGCGTGAGCCGGGCGCTCTATCCGCTGCTGCAAAGCCTGCCGCGGATGGAGGCGGCGGGGCAGTTGCCTTGGAATTCGCTGTTGCGTTACTTCGGGGCAGGCATCTATGAGGAAACGCTGTTTCGCTTGATGCTGTTCGGCGTCATCCTCGGCCTGTTCCGCGAGGCGGAGTTCGGCGAACGTTGGTCCTTCGGCATCGCCGCCGCGGCATCCGCACTTTTGTTCGCAGGCGCTCACAATCTCGGTCCCTCCGGGGATGAATTCCGCGGCGACGTGTTCCTGTTTCGCGCCGGCGCGGGCGTGTTCTTCGCCAGCCTGCATTACTGGCGCGGGTTCGGCATCGTCGTCGGCGCTCACGCGGGGTACGACGTGCTCGCGGGCCTCATCGCCCCCAGCCTTTGACGCAGCGACATCGCACGCTTCCCCGGCTATCATGTCAGCGTTCGGCCGTCGCCTTCGAGATCGTCGGCTTCGATCAGGAACCCGCGGATGACGTACGACGAGGCGATGCAGTTCTGGTTCGGACGCGTCAATTTCGAGCAAAAAGTCCCTGTCGCCAACGACCTCAAGCTCGACCAGATGCGGCATCTGCTCGCGCGCCTGGGGGAGCCGCATCGCAAGCTGCGCATCGTGCATGTCGCGGGCACCAAGGGAAAAGGCTCCACCTCCGCGATGGTCGCCGACATCCTCCGAGCCGAGGGATATCGCGTCGGCCTGTTCACCTCGCCTCATCTCATGGACGTGCGCGAGCGGATTCAGGTGGATCGGCAGAACATCTCGCGCGAAGAGTTGACCTCGCTGATGACCGAAATCCGCGACGCGGCATGCACGCTTCGTCCCGGCGAGACGGCGCCCCTCGCGGATTCGCTCACCTTCTTCGAGATCGCAACCGCGCTGGGCTTCCTGCATTTTGTTCGCCGGCGCGTGGATTGGACCATTCTTGAGGTGGGCCTTGGCGGCCGATTCGATTCGACCAACGTATGCGTTCCGGAAGTCGCGGTCATTACGAGCATCAGCTTCGATCACATGAAGCAATTGGGAAACACGCTGGCCGCGATCGCTTTCGAGAAAGCGGGCATCATCAAGCCGGGGCGGCCCACCGTGAGTGGCGCGAATTCGCCTGAGGCAGAGTCGCAGATCGCTTCGGCTGCGGTACAGCGCGGATCGCTGTTGCGGCAATCGGACCGCGATTTCGCATGGACGTGCGGCCCTATCGAGCATGCTGCCCTTCCGCGCGTGACCATTCGCACCTGGCGGCGAACCTGGCCCGAAATGGAAGTCGGGCTCTTCGGCGAACACCAAGCTGCCAACGCCGCCCTCGCCGTCGCGGCCGTCGAAACGCTCCGCGAACGCGGCGTGCCGATCTCCGATCGCGCGGTGAAGCAAGGGTTGGCGACCGTCTTTTGGCCCGCACGCCTGGAACGCTTCGGCGATCGGCCGACGATCCTGCTCGATTGCGCCCACAACGTCGCGTCGGCCGAGTCGCTGGTGCAGGCGATCGATGCGTTCTTCCCGAAAGCGAAGCGGCGGCTCCTGCTGTTCGCAGGCAGCCGCGACAAAGACTTGCCGGGCATGTTGCGCGTGCTCGCGCCCAAGTTCGATCACCTCATGCTGACTGCCTTTCGCAACAATTCGCGCGTGACGGAGCCGAGCGAGTTGCTGGACATGATGCCGATCGACCAACGCGGCAAAGGTTCGCAGTCGCCAAGGTCCGAAGAAGGCTTGAAAGCCATTCGCGCCATGGCGAATCCCGACGACCTCATCGTGATCGCGGGCTCCATTTTTCTCGCGGGTGAGCTTCTGCCCCTCTTGGAGGCGCAACGAAAGTCCGCGTCATCGTAAAATGGCTCGTGTCTCCCCTCTGCCCTTTGGGCAGATGGATTGGGAGTGAGGGGAGCAAGCGGTGCTGACGCTTGTTTCGCACCGCAAGCCCCAGGGTTAGCGCAGCGCACCCTGGGGATCGCGCCCGCGGTCTGATCCCCACCGCGCGCTGCGCTTACGGTGGGGCTTGGCATGCTACATCAAGATTATGCACCGCTTGTACCCCTCACCCCCAGCTCCTCTCCCCAAAGGGGAGAGGCGGGCCGGAAACCTTCGCAAAAGGACGCATCTTGAACGCGGTCGCGGAAAGTACTTGTTCGCCTCGGCGCATTCGGCAGCTTTCGTCCCTCGTCGTCTCCAAGATCGCGGCGGGGGAGGTGATCGAACGGCCCGCGAGCGTGCTCAAGGAACTGCTCGAAAACTCGCTCGATGCCGGCGCTCGCCGCATTGAGATCGACGTCGAACAGGGGGGCGTCGAACTGATCCGCGTCGTGGATGATGGCCACGGCATTCATGCGGACGATCTCGAACTCGCGTTTTCCAACCACGCCACCAGCAAGCTGCTCTCGGCCGACGATCTGTTTCAAGTCAACACGATGGGCTTCCGCGGCGAAGCACTCGCGTCAATCGGCGGCGTGGCTCAGGTAACGCTGCAATCGCGGCCCAGCGAGGGTGACGTCGGGGCCGAGATCGCCTGCCGCGGCGGGGAACTCTCGCCGGTCCGCATCTGGAACGGTTCGTCGGGAACTCGGACCGAGGTTCGGCATCTTTTCTTCAACACGCCGGTTCGACGTAAGTTTCTGAAGACGCCGACGACGGAGATCGGCCATATTTGCGAGGTGTTCACCCGCATCGCACTCGCCAATCCGGGGCTGCATCTGGTGCTGCGGCACAACGGCAAGATGGTCTACGAAGTGCCCGGCGGAGCCGACCTGCTGGAACGCATCGGCCTCTTCTTCGGCGACGACATACGCGACAAAATCTATGCGATCGATGATCGCCACGGTCCGGCACATCTCTATGGTTTCATCGCCGATCCCAGCTGCGATCGCGGCACGGCCAAGATGCAGTATCTGTTTCTCAATGGCCGCTGGATCCGCGACCGCGCTTTAGGGCATGCGGTGCAGGAAGGATATCGCGGGCTCCTGATGACGGGCCGTTATGCGGTGGCCTTCCTCTTCCTCGACCTGCCTGCCGATGCGGTCGATGTGAACGTGCATCCGACGAAATCGGAGGTTCGCTTCCGCGAAGGCCAATCGCTTTTCAGCTTCTTCCTCGCGACGATCCGCCATCGGCTGAGCCGGGAAAACCTGACCGCTCGCCTGCAAGCGCCGAGGCCCGGATCGGTTCCCGTCGGCTTCATGTCGGCGACGCCGACGAGCGAGTCGGGGCCGTCGCTCTTTGGCCAACCGGGCTTTCCTACCTTCGTCAAACGCCCGCTCCCTGATCCGCCTGCCCGTCCGCCCCAACCCGCCGAAGTTCCCCCGGAACCCTTTCGCGCTCCGCCTGAATCCGCGATCGACATCCCCTCGACAGTTGCCGATGTTCCCTATTCTCCTCCGGCCATGGAGTCGGCGTCCGTCATGGATCCTGGTTCACGGGCGATCCAGGTTCATAATGCGTACTTGATCGTCGAAACGGCCGAGGGGATGCTGGTCATCGACCAACACGCCTTGCACGAACGGGTGCTTTTCGAGAAATTCAAGGAGAAGTTCCAGCAAGGCTCGCTCGAATCGCAACGGCTGCTGATTCCAGAGCCGATCGAACTGCCGCCGGACCAGTCCGCGAAGGTGCTGGAACATCGTGAAGCTCTGTGCGATCTTGGGCTGGGCGTTGAGGATTTCGGCGGCGGCACGCTGCTCGTCAATCGCTACCCGGCGATCCTGGGCCGCACGGCGCCTGCGGACATTCTCAAGAGCGTCGTCGATTATCTGCTGACGCAGGATCGGCCCCCGCCGCGCGAGGTGATGCTCGGCGAACTCATGAGCCTCATGGCGTGCCATGCGGCCGTGCGATCAGGCGATCCGCTGACGGCGGAGGAGATCACGGACCTGGCAGCCATGCGGCACCTGGCCACAGATGCGCACCATTGCCCGCATGGCCGGCCCACGGCGCTGTTGTTTACCCGGCACGAACTCGACAAGCAGTTTCGACGCATCTGATTTCCAGGTAGCCCTCTCGCTCCGCGAGAGGTAAGCGGCAAAGCGTCTTGCAATCGCATGGCATTCATCCGCTTACCTCTCGCGGAGCGAGAGGGCTACCTAGGCATACCTTCCTGGAGAACCGCATGCGACGCCTTGCATGGATGATGACGCTGGCACTGGCGACGGTCGCCCCTGCCCAGGCGCCGGAGGAGGTGAGTTGGAAGACGGTCCGCTACGACGGCCTCGCCCAGGAGATCGCCGACCTTCACGGCAAAGTTCTCGTCGTGGATTTCTGGGTAGAGTCGAGCGGTGACGCGGTGCGCCGGTGGACACCGGCGTTCCGTTTTCACCGCCCGCTCATCGAACCGGA
>JAIEPT010000048.1 GCA_019748295.1 Gemmataceae bacterium
CGGGCGTAAGACCGCTTACTGCGTGCGCGGCTCCTTGGGCGGGCGTAAGACCGCTTACTGCGTGCGCGGCTCCTTGGTCGGGCGGAAGACCGCTTACTGCGTGCGCGGCTCCTTGGGCGGGCGGAAGACCGCTTACTGCGTGCGCGGCTCCCTGGGCGGGCGGAAGACCGCTTACTGCGTGCGCGGCTCCTTGGGCGGGCGGAAGACCGCTTACTGCGTGCGCGGCTCCTTGGGCGGGCGTAAGACCGCTTACTGCGTGCGCGGCTCCTTGGGCGGGCAGGCTCCGTGAGCGGACCGACGCCGAAAAGCGGCGGGCGAATAAAACAGGCTTCGACCCGTCCGCCAGCTATCGGGCGGGCCCACCGCACGGTTCTTGGTTCTGCTGAAAGCTGATAGCTGAAAGCTGACAGCTCTAGGGTTTCGCAATGTCCGATCAAAAACGGAAAAGTTTGACGACCACCGGCGGCATGGGGCGGGCCCCCAATCGCGCGATGCTGCGAGCCGTCGGCTTCATGGACGACGACTTCGAACGCCCCATGATCGGCGTCGCCAACCTGCATAGCGACATCACCCCCTGCAACTCCCACCTCAACCGCCTGGCCGGGAAAGCGATTGAAGGCATTCGCGCCGGCGGCGGCGTCGGCCAAACCTTCGGCGCCCCCACCGCGTCCGACGGCATCATGATGGGCCATCAGGGCATGCGCTACTCGCTCGTTTCGCGTGAAGTGATCGCCGATTCGATCGAAGTCGTCGCCGGCGGCATGAACCACGACGGCGTTCTCGCCCTCGGCGGCTGCGACAAGAACATGCCCGGCTGCCTCATGGCGATGGCCCGGCTCAATGTCCCCAGCATCTTCGTCTACGGCGGGTCGATCCTGCCGGGCACCAGCGAAACGGGCAACGACATCGACATCGTCTCCATCTTCGAAGCCGTCGGCCAATATCAGGCCGGCAAGCTCGACGAACAGGGCGTGCATGGCGTCGAATGCGAAGCCTGCCCCGGAGCCGGCTCCTGCGGCGGCATGTACACGGCCAACACCATGTCCTCCGCGATCGAAGCGATGGGCATGTCGCTCCCTTACGATGCGTCGTATCCCGCCGTGTCCGCCGCCAAGGAACGGGAAGCGTTCCTCGCGGGTAAGCAACTCGTCGAACTCTGCAAAAACAACATTCGGCCGCGCGACATCATCACCCGGAAGTCGCTCGAAAACGCCTACACCATCGTCCTCGCCCTCGGCGGTTCGACCAACGCGGTGCTCCATCTCATGGCGATCGCGCGCGAAGCGGACGTCGAATGGACGCTGGCCGACTTCGACCGCCTCGGCGATAAGGTGCCCGACCTCGCGGACCTGAAGCCGGGCGGAAAATACGTGATGTTCGACCTGCACAAAGCGGGCGGCACCCCCGCGGTGATGCGAGCCTTGCTCGATGCCGGGTTCCTGCACGGCGATTGCATGACGGTGACCGGCAAGACGATTGCCGAGAATCTGAAGGATGTGCCGAGCATCTACAAGCGGAAGCAGGATGTGATCAAGCCGGTGGACAAGCCGTTCCACGCGAAGGGGCACATCGTCATCCTCAAGGGGAACCTCGCCCCCGAAGGCGCCGTCGCCAAGGTGGCGGGCTTGCAGCAGAAGAGCATCACGGGCCCCGCAAAGGTGTTCGATGGCGAAGAAGCTTGCTTCGAGGCGCTGAAGACGCAATCGATCAAGGCGGGCGACATCGTCGTCGTCCGCGGCGAAGGCCCCGTCGGCGGCCCCGGCATGCGAGAAATGCTGTCAGTGACGGCGGCGATCGCGGGCCAAGGCTTGGGTTCCTCCGTCGGCCTCATCACCGACGGCCGATTCTCCGGCGGCACCCGCGGCCTGTGCGTGGGCCATGTCGCTCCCGAAGCCTGGGTCGGCGGCCCGATCGCGTTCATCAAGGACGGCGACGTCATCACCATCGACGGCGACAAGAAGCAACTGTCGGTCGCGCTCAGCGAAGCCGACTGGGAGAAGCGCAAGGCGGGTTGGAAGATGCCCGCCCCCCGCGAAACCCGCGGCGTCCTCGCCAAATATGCGCGTACCGTCCAATCCGCGAGCGAAGGGGCGATTACGGGTTGATGTGTGTTTAGGAGTGTTTAAGGAGCCGCGCACTCAGTAAGCGGTCGGAGCATACCTGTTCCGACCGCTTACTGCGTGCGCGGCTCCTACATTGCCGGCGGCGGCGCGAAAAACAATCGCCAGAAGCGGCTCAGAAAGATGACCGAACCCACCGCGGCCGCCGTGATGCTGGCGGCCAGCACCGCGCCTGCGGCGATATCCAACGCCTGCCAGCAACGGGGCTTCATCGATTCGTCGAGGCCGCGGAAGAGCGTTTCGATGGCGCTGTTGAACAGCTCCGCCGTCAAGACGCCGCCGATGCACATCAGCAGTAGGCACCATTCGACGAGATTGCACTCGAGCACGATGGCGCCGACGAGGACCAGTGCCGCGAAAAAGAAGTGGACCGCGAAGCTGCTGTGGCCGCGGATGCCGATCTTCAATCCCCGCAGCGCATGGCCGAACTTCGATCGCCATGGATCGGGCCGTTTGACGAGGGGATCGTCCTGAGGTTCGGGCGGTGGGGTTGCCGTCTGCATACGCGTGCTTCCTGCGGTATGGGGCGCCGCAGAAAGTACCACATGCGTAACGAGCGGGTCGAGAGCAGTCCGGATTGGTTTCCCGCTTGCGGCTTGGAAACCGTATTGAACGGTCTATGCAGGTCTTCCGCTTGCGGCTTAGCGAGCATAGGGCTTTCTCCGAGCGCTAAGCCGCAAGCGGAAGATAGGGTTTTGGAAATAATTTCTTGGCGATCGGACGACGCGGCTCGCTAAGCCGCAAGCGGGGGTCGCGGAAAGCGGAGGTCACGCTTCTTCGAGGTAGGTGTAGCCGTCGAGGCCGCTTTCGTAGAAGTAGAGGAATTGGCGCGATTCGTTGACCGTGATCTTCCCGGCTCTTACCGCCCGCTCCACGTCTTTGCGCAGCTTGTTGACCAGTTCGTCCGGATTGTATTGCACGTAGGCCAGCACCTCGCGGACGGTGTCCCCCTTCACCACATCGTCGATGATCGCCTCGCCCGTCTCCGGGTCGATATCGACGTGGACGGCATTGGTGTCGCCGAAGAGGTTGTGGAGGTCGCCGAGGATTTCCTGGTAGGCGCCGAGGAGGAACGCGGCCAGATAATACGGCTGGCCGGTGAAGGGATGCAATTCCAGCGTCGAACGGACGTCGCGGAGATCGATGAACTGATCGATCTTGCCGTCCGAGTCGCAGGTGATGTCGCCAAGGACGGCACGTCGCGTCGGCGCTTCATTCAGGCGGTGGATCGGCATCACCGGGAAGAGTTGCTTGACCGCCCAGCTGTCGGGCATCGACTGGAAGACGGAGAAGTTGCAGAAGTAGGTGTCCGAAAGCAACGCTTCCAGCCCTTGCAATTCCTCCGGCGTGTAGTCCAGTTCGCGGACCATGCGGAGGATCTTGCTGCACACCGCCCAGAAAAGCCGTTCGGTGAGCGCGCGATGCTCGATCGTGATCGTGCCCAAATTGAAGCCGCTGAGCGACTCGTCCATCGCCTGCACGGCGTCGTGATAGCCTTCGAGCAGGTTCTTCTTCGACAGATCGCGGTAAATGGCGAACAGATCCGACACCTGCTGCGGAGCATCCGACGGCAGGTCCGGCGGCACCGTGTAGCGGTCGAAGTTCGAGACGCCGAGGACGTCGAAGACGAGCAGGCTGTGATACGCGACCACCGCCCGGCCCGATTCCGAGATGATCGTCGGGTGGGGCACGCCGGCTTCGTCGCAGACGGACTTAATGCGGAAGACGACGTCGTTGGCGTATTCCTGCAGCGTGTAATTGACGGACGACTCGAAGTCGGTCTGCGAGCCGTCGTAGTCGATGCCAAGCCCGCCGCCCACGTCCATGAACTTGAGCCCGGCGCCGAGGCGGGCGAGTTCAACATAGATGCGACCTGCTTCCGTCAGCGCGTTCTTGATGCTGCGGATGTTGGTGATCTGGCTGCCCAGGTGGAAGTGGACGAGCTGCAAGCAGTCGCCGTAGCCGCGCGATTGCAGATACTCGTAGGCTTCGAGGGCTTCGGTGAGCGTCAGGCCGAACTTGGAGCGATAGCCCGCGCTGTAGCGCCACCGGCCCGCCCCCTTGGCCGCCAGCTTCACGCGAATGCCGATGATGGGGCGGACGTTGTGTTCCTGGGCCTGCTTGACGATCGTTTCGAGTTCGGAGAACTTCTCGACGACCGGGATGATCTGCTTGCCCATCTTGCGGGCCAGCATGGTCATCTTGATGAACTCGTCGTCCTTGAACCCGTTGCAGATGATCGGCGTATCGCCGCCGTTGGTCATGGCGAGCACGGTGAGCAGCTCCGGCTTGGAGCCTGCTTCGAGGCCGAAGTGGTAGGGCTTGCCGAAGTCGAGAATCTCCTCGACGACATGGCGTTGCTGATTCACCTTGATCGGATAAACGCAGCAGTAATCGCCCTGGAAGCCATATTCCTTGATGGCCGTCTGAAACGCTTCGTAGATTTCGCCGACGCGATGGCGAAGGATGTCGGTGAAGCGGATCAGGATCGGCAGCTGAATGCCCCGTTCCTGCAGCTCGTCGACGAGCAATTTCAGATCGACGGGCTTCTCAGGATTCTTGTTTGGGTAGACGACGACGTGTCCCTTGTCGTTGACGCCGAAGTAACCTTTGCCCCAGTGACGCACTTCGTAGGTTTCGATGGCGTCCTGGATTTTCCATTGATCCATAATTTCCAGGGTAGTTTGAGTACGGCCGTTCGCGGCCTGGTTTCGGCCATTCGATGGGGCCGAGGATTTGTTGTCGGAGGAGGGGGTTTGCGTATCCACTTCGTGTGTTGCTTGAACCTGGAAAGAGATCGGTTGCCGAGACAGATAGATCATCAGTACGCAGGGCTGAAAACCGCGTCAAGCGGTTTCGGATGCGGAAAGCGCGAAGATCTTCGCGCCGTGGCGTTGCAAAGTGCAAGCCAAGGCCGTGTTTTCTCGCCCCGCCTGGTTAGCCGCGACGCGCAGCGGAGCGCAAACTGCATGCCATGCCGCGGCGTAGCGCGATGTCCGCGCTCCGCTGCGCGTCGCGGCTAACCAGGCGGGCGAGAATCATTCGCCTTGATCCATCATCTCCCGTGAAAGCCGCACGTATTGACGTGCGGTATCGGCAAGCGAATCGTCGGGGGCGACTTCGAGAAAACGCTCCGCGTTCTGCAACGCTCCGCTCCAGCGTTTCAGATTCATGAGAGCGCGGGCTTTGCCGAAGAGGGCAGGAGCATAGTCGGTCTGCTTCTCGAGCGATTTGTTGAAGTACGGCACGGCCTCGCGCCATCGGCCCATGCGTCCCATCGTCTCGCCCAGATTGTTCCAGATCGACGGAGCATCCGGATCGAGGCGGCCAGCTCGCTTGAAGGTCGCGAGCGCTTCTTCGTTCTGGTCCAGCCGTAGATGGAGAATGCCCAGCTGCACAAGGGCGGCGACGTCGCGAGGTTCGGTCTTCGTTCGGCGTTGCACGAAAGGGACCGCTTCGGCGAATTTCCCTTCGCGCGACAGGCACTCGGCGGATCCCAAAAGCGATGCGCGATCGCCGCCGTCGAGCTTCAATGCCTGGCTATAGCTGGTGCGAGCTTCCTCGAACTCGCCGAGTTGCAGAAAGCTGTTGCCGCGATTCGCCCAGCCGATCACGTCGTCCGGGGCGAGCTTCAGCGCCAGGTCGTAGCATTTGATCGCTTCGCGGGGCCGGCCGGTATCGTCGAGGAGCCGGCCTTTGTTGATGAGCGGGTCCGCTTCGTTGGGGCTCAACTCGCTCGCCTTGGTGAACGCATCGATCGCGTCATCGACTCGGCCCAACGCCTGCAGTGCATTCCCCAGGTTGAACCAGGCGACGTGCTTGTCCGATTCCAGTTCGATGGAGAACCGGTAGCTGCGAATCGCTTCCTCGTATTGTTCCTGGGCCGAATGGGCGTAGCCGCGTAGGAAGTAGGCATACGCGCTCGGCTCGGCGGCGAGGCCGAGGTTCAGGTAACGCACCGCCTCGCTGTAGTTTTCCTCGCGAAGCAGGACTTTGGCATGCTCGATCCATTGAATCGCAGGCACGTCGTTCATAGGAGCACCGCCGAGGGAAGTTGACGTGGGCCCTCGCAATTCTATGGCCCACGCGAGCCGCCATGCCAGCCTCATCCGTGTCGGAAGGCATGGCGCTCCGGCGATCTCCCTGGTTGTTGTTCTTCCGTGGGGATGCTACCTTGATGTTGCCCGCCCACGCTGTGCATAGGAAAACGCTCATGGCCCAGCAGAAGCTCATTCTTATTGTTGACGACGACTACGAACTCTCCGACGGCATTCGCGCCGTCCTGGAAAGTCAGGGGCACAAAGTGTTCCAGGCCCGCGACGGCCAGCAGGGCAAGACGATGGTCTACAACCATCGTCCCGATCTCGTCATCCTCGACATGATGATGCAACGCATGGGCGGCTATCCCGTCCTCGAACACTTCAAGGGCAAGACCGACGCCCCGCCCTTCATCATGATCACCGCCAATGAAGGCAGCCGGCACAAGGCGTATGCCGAGTTTTTGGGCGTCGTCGATTACCTGCGCAAGCCGTTCGCGATGGAACGGTTGTTGGAAGCGGTGGACAAGGGCCTCAAGCAGAGCGAAGCGAAGCAAGGCGAAGCCACGCAGCCGGCGGACGACAAACAGTAGTTCGACGCGTCAGCATGCACCTCTCCCTCTGGAGAGGTTGTTCGTGCGCGATCCTTGCACGCCGTTGGCAGGCGAAACGATGGAATCGGGAAAGGCGAACCGGGCCGCCGGAATCGATCCTGCGAAGAAGCACGGTCGCATCCCCTCGATCAGGAGTCTTGGGTTGCAGGTGCAAGACCTCAAAACCCACTGAAGCGGGTTACTGCAAGCTTGTAGTGCCCCGCTTCAGCGGGGCATATCCGTAGGTTCAGCGGGGCAAATGCATCGGCTCGAACTCATCCCACTTGTCTCCATAACTACCTAAATCAGCGTGCGCAAATCGGCGGCGCGTTAGCGGCCTATCGAATAAGAGAGGGCGGGGCAAATACGGGGGCCGCAACCGTGCCTTCGGGGGCGCAGGGGGCCCAGCGGGCGGGGGGGGTGCCATTCGCATGCGAGCGGCAGGTGCTTGGCGATGTAGCGGTTGTGGGAGTGGTCGAAGAACAGGTCATGCGGATAGGTGGCGCCGGGGCGGGTCGTGTCCGGGTTCAGCACGCCGGCGGCCACCAGGGATTCGAGCACGATTTCCGAGCAGTAGTACGCCCGGCGATCGCCTCTGGGTTTGCCGAGCCATTCGGTGCGATACGGTCCGCGAGCGCGGATCGGCGTCAGTTGCAGGCCCAATCGTCCTAGGGCGAATCGCTTGCCGTTTTGGCGTTCCGCGAAACCGGTCAACGCGCCCGCTTGATCGGGGGTCAGCGGCGTCTTTCGCTTGCGGATCCAGACGGGGCCCTTCTCCTGGTATTCCTTCAGGTGGGGCAGCATGTCGAGATTGCGGACCCACAGCGTGTCGTTGGGGCCGGCTTCGAGCATCGCCAATCCGCCGCACGAACGCTCGAAGATGATGGCCGAATTGTGCGGCTCATAGGCGAACGCGAGGTCGTGGGTGACCATCCAGAAGATATTGGGATCGGTCGCCAGCATCACATCGCCGGGCTGCGGCACGTAGGCAACAGGGTTGCCGCGCAGCTTGCAGTCCCATTGATAGGACGGCTCGAAAAGATACGACCCGATCTCGGGTTTGGCAGAACAGGGCGCCGGCTCGCCTGCGGGAGCGAGCAGGACGCCGAGAAATGCGAACGAAACCGCGGCGAGCAATACACGCTTCATTCGAGTGGTCTCTGCCATCGTGGCGAGCTGGGCAAACGTACCGTCTATCTATCCGCGTTTGCGTGCGGCGAGATGCAATCGGTTCGACGCAAATGCCGCGATGCGAAACGGGGAAGGACAGGTTGTCCGGTTGGAAACAAACCTGACGAACGAGGCAAATCTGCCAATGGATGCGCTATCGGCCACGCCAGGGAGAATGCCGGATTGCGAGGGGGATTTCGTCAAGGAGGTCTGTAGCGATCATGCCGACTTCGCCGACCCTATCGGCCGCGCGGTCGCCGGCGAAGCCATGCAGGTGCACGCCCAACTGGGCCGCATCAAAGGGGGCGAGTCCCTGGCCCAGCATCGCGGCGATGACCCCGGTAAGCACGTCGCCCGTCCCGCCCGTCGCCATGCCGGGATTGCCGGTGTCGTTGACGAACGTCTGCGTGCCGTCGGTCACGAACGTCGCATCGCCTTTGAGAACGACCACTCCTTGATGCTGTTGCGCGAATTGCTCCGCCAATTCCTGTCGGCGACTTTGCACGTCCGCGATCAACAGTCCCGTGAGCCGTGCGAATTCGCCGGGGTGCGGCGTCAGGATCGTGGGAGCCTTGCGATCGGCCAGCCACGCGGGCTGTTCGCCGCAGGCATTGAGGCCGTCCGCATCCAGCACGATCGGTCGTTCGCATGCGATCAGGAATCGCTTCGCCAAGGATTGCAACGCATCGCTGCGACCGAGGCCGGGCCCCACCGCGACGACATCGGCCCATTCCGCATGCCGCATCCACGCGTCGAATGCGGCCTCCGCGAATCGGCCGTCCGCGTCTTGTTCTTCGCCCGCCGTCATGAGGCACAGGTTCGCCGCGGCCACGATCGGCTGAATGCTGTGCGGAACGATCGTCCGCACCAGTCCCGCCCCGCTGCGCAATGCCGCGATCGACGCCATCGTCGGCGCGCCCGACATGCCGAGGCTTCCGCCGATGACGACGATCTTGCCGTAATCGCCCTTATTGCTGTTGGCGGCTCGCGGCGGAAGGAAGGGGGGATTGGTCGTCATGTGGAGCGAACTACGCTTTTGATTATCAGCTTTTTGGAACATTGAAGCGAGCGGCGATCGGACCCCGTGGAAACAAGTTTATCTAACTTGTTTGAATGGTCTCAGAAGATCCGATTCCGACAAGTTAGATAAACTTGTCGCCACGAAAAGGCGGCGGTTGCCTCCCGTGGAAACAAGTTTATTAACTTGTTTGAATGGCTTCAGAAGATCCGATTCCGACAAGTTAGATAAACTTGTCGCCACGAAAGGGCGGCGGTTGCCTCCCGTGGAAACAAGTTCATTAACTTGTTTGAATGGCTTCAGAAGATCCGATTCCGACAAGTTAGATAAACTTGTCGCCACGAGAGGGCGGCGACCCCTTGCAATCGACGTAGCCGGTGGTCTCGCTAAGCTCGACCACCGGCTACCGTCTATGACGACTACAGTTCCCAACCCTTGCGATATTCGCGGCGGAGGAACTGGGCGGCGCCGGGGACGTCGGTCGCCAGACGAGCAGAGTCCCACGTGATCTTGCGTTGAACACGCATGGCTACGTTGCCGAGCAGCACCATTTCCGTGAGCGGACCGGCGTAATCGAAGTTCGACATCGCGGCCGCTCCGCCCTTGCACGCGCGGATCCACTCGGCGTGGTGGCCGGGCGATCGCGGCAGCGTCGGCTGCGGCGGGCGGAACTCCTGGAAATCGCCTTCCGGGAGCAGCTTGTAGTTGTCGCCGTAGTCCGACGTGCAGAGCAGCGTCCCCTTCGATCCGACCAGCAAGGCGCCGGAACCGGACGGCTTTTGTCCCAGCAGCAGCCGTTCGGGCGGTTGACGCCGTTCGTACCAGAAGAGCTTGCACGCGGGCATCGCGCCGCGGGCGGGGAACTCGTACGTCACCGTGCAGCCGTTCGGCCCCGTCTCCGAATTGAGCGGCGTGGCGAGGTCCGCCTCCACCGTGGTGGGAGCGCCGAGGTTCAGCGCCATGAAGGGCATGTTCATCGTGTGGCAACCCATGTCGCCGAGGGCGCCGGTGCCGAAATCCCACCAGCCGCGCCAGGCGAACGGAACATACGCGCGGTTGTAGGCACGCTCGGGCGCCGGGCCAAGCCACAGGTTCCAGTCGAGCCCATCGGGGATCGGCTGGGCGGCCGGGCGTTCGGTGATGTTTTGCGGCCAAATCGGACGATTGGTCCAGACATGCACTTCGCGGACGTCGCCGATCGTGCCCGCGCGAACGATCTCGACGTTTCGCCGCAGGCCGTCGGTGCTGGTCCCCTGGTTGCCCATCTGGGTGGCGACCTTGTGCTTCGCCGCCGTCTCGCGCATCAGGCGGGCTTCATGGACGCTGTGGGTCAGCGGCTTTTCGCAGTAGCAATGTTTCCCCATCCGCATGGCCGTGATGCTGGCGTGGGCATGCGTATGGTCCGGCGTGGAGACGACGACCGCCTCGATCTCGCGGACTTTGTCCAGCATCTGGCGATAATCTTTGAATTTGGGAACGTCGGCGAACTGCTTGAACGTCCCCGCCGCCCGAGCGTCGTCGACGTCGCAGATGGCGACGATGTTTTCGCGGCGAACGCCGTCGCGGTTTCCCTCGGCCCTGCCCCCCGCACCGATGAGGGCGACGTTGAGCTTGTTCATCGGATCGTCTTGGCGGGCGAACGACTCGGTCACGCCGCCGGTCAGCCAAAATCCCGCGGCAGCCGCCGAAGCGACCCCCGTCTGCAGGAACTGGCGACGATTCTGCCTTCGGCTCATGAATGTCTCCTGGAAAGGTCTGGGGTTGGATGGCGAAGGCCGCCGCAAACAGCCGCCAAAGTAACGCAAAACCAGAGCGGCCGCTACCGCGGGGTTCCATTTCGCGTCCGAATTGCCGGATGGCGTCGGGGCGCAAACGTTTCAATTAGAATGAGTTCTTGCGAAAACCCGGTTCCATTTCGGTTCCATTTGCCCCCATTCCCGATACGGAAACCACTCGGCCGATTGACCACAGCGTCCGGAGATCGAACGCTGAAAGCGTTCCCCAGCAAAGCCCAGGGTTGCGAGCGGAGCGAGCAACCCTGGGTACTCGTCCACCACA
>JAIEPT010000335.1 GCA_019748295.1 Gemmataceae bacterium
AGGTCGCCCAAGGTCAGGAGGGGACGCGTCGCGGTAGCCGCAATCATCGTCATGGGAGCGCCTTCACCAAGCGATCGATGTTCTGCTTCATCCGAGTTACGTAAAAGTCCGGCTTCAGCGAGTCCGCCGTTGCCGTCTCCAGCGTGTCGAACTCGACCAGTTCCACCGGCGCCCCTTGCTTCTGCAGATACTTCTGGAGCGTGTCGGCCGAGTTCTTGGGATACTGCGGTTCGATGGCGATCACACCGACCGCCTTTTCCTTGCACTTCTGAGCCAGCTTCGACATTTGAGCCGCATCCGCCTCGATGCCGGGCGTGTTTTGGATGCTGCCGACCACCTCAAGGCCGTAAGCCTTGGCGAAGTAGCCAAGCGATTCATGCATGGTGATGACCCGGCGATTCTTCTTCCCTTCGAACTGCTCGGCCGCGTACTCGTGCAGTCCCTTCACTTCCTTGGCGTAGGCGGCGGCGCGATCGGCGAACTCTTTCTTCTTCTCCGGCTTCGCCTCGCCGAACGACGCCCCCAGCTTGACGACGATTTCCGCGGCGAACTCGGGATTCAGCCAGATATGCGGATCGTGGTCGCCATGCTTGTGGTCGTGTTTATGGCCATCCTTGTGATCGTGCTGGTCCCCATCCAGGTGGATCAGCTTCTCGTCCGGCAACAGGTCGCCCGTTTCGACGAGCTTGATGTTTTTGTTCCCGGCGGTCTTGATCAGACTGACGGCGAAGCCGTTGTCGAGATCGAGGCTGTTGATCAGGAAGAGATCGGCATTCTTGACGCGGAGGGCGTCGGTCGCGTTCGCATGGTAATCATGCGGTCCGACGCCGGTGAGCAGGCACTGAACATGGGCATCGTCGCCGCCGACGTTCGTCGCCCAGGAATAAAGCGGGGGGAAGGAAGCGAGCACCTTCAGTTGACCGGGCTTCGCGTCTTTCCAGGTATTGGCGGCCTGGGGACAGCCGGCGCCGAGGATGACCAGGAAGGCGGGAAAAAGCATGCGTCGGAACATTCGCTCGCTCCATGAAGACTTACGTTGTTATACGGCCATCCAGCCGCGAGGGTTCATTGTAGGATTCGCTTTGCCGCGCAGCGGACCGCCAGGCGAGCAGCCGCTGTTCGGCGGCTGGTATAGCGTCCGCAAGAGTCACATGACGCACAGATGGATTGCATTCAAGCAGTCTGGGCATGAAGAGACTCCTGCGGATGCTATACCAGCCGCCGAACAGCGGCTGCTCGCCGATTCGCTGGCGCATGCTGGACATCGCCATGCTCGGCCGTTAACCTCGAACCATCGCGCAACCTCGCCTGCTGGAGTCCGCTCATGCGTCGCCTTGCTTCGCTGTTTTTGCTCGCTGCTGTACCCGTGCTCGCCCATGCACAACCTGCGGTGGAGGCGGTAAAACACAAGGATCGCATCGAGTTCAAGGTCGGTGGGCGGACGATCACGAACTACTGGTTCGCCGGGTTCTCGAAGCCGATCTTTTGGCCGCTGATGTCGCCTAACGACGCTTCGCTGACCCGAGCCTGGCCGATGAAGAAAGGCGAGCCGAACGAGACGACGGATCACCCGCACCAGAAGTCGGCCTGGTTCACGCATGGCGATATCATCCCCAAAGGGATCGAGCTGACGCAGAAAATCAAAGGCGTCGAAGGCGTCGATTTCTGGTCGGAAAACACGGGGCATGGCAAGATCGTCTGCGTCGATGTGAGCGAGCCGAAGCAGGAAGGCAGCCGCATCACCGTCGTCACCAAGAACGAATGGCGCACCGGCGACGGCAAGAAGATCATGGACGAAACGCGGACCATCACCTTCGTCGAACTTGGCGGCGCTTACCTGATCATCGTGGATAGCGACCTCTTCGGCAGCGTCACCGAACTCGTCTTCGGCGACACCAAGGAAGGCTCGTTCGGCGTACGCATCAACGACGTCCTGGCGGGGAAAAACGGCAAAGGCAAACTGCAAAACGCCGAGGGCAAGGTTGGCGAGAAGGAAGTGTGGGGCCATAAGTCCGACTGGTGCGACTACTCGGGCCCGATCGACGGCAAACCCGCGGGCCTCGCGATTCTTGCCGATCCGAAGAACCCCCACCCCGCGTGTTGGCACGCCCGCGGCTACGGCCTCATGGCAGCCAATCCCTTTGGCCGAGCGAAGTCCGGCTTCCCGGAAATGAAAGGCCGCACCGATTTGGTGACGCTGCCCAAGGGCGAACACCTCGCCTTCCGCTACGGCTTGCTCCTGCACGAAGGAGACGCGGAAAAAGGCCGCGTGGCCGATCATTTCAAGACATTCGCCGCACGTAGGTAACTTGTAAGGACCAAGGCAGAGCCCGGCGGGAGGTTGGGAGGGCGAGGCGCCTCGCCCTCCGAATGCCTGTTTGCTATGCACGTCGTTTACCGTTCGTAGATGCGCAGCAGCACGTGTTCGACCAACCACAACAGCAATGCCAGGCTCATGTCGTGCCGGTCGCGGCTCGGGTCGAACTCCGAGACGGCAAGGCCGACGACGCGGTCGGACCATACGGCATCCAGCAACCGCAGGAAGAGCAATGGAGTTAGTCCAAAGGGTTCCGGTTGGGCGACCGCGGGGAAATGGACCGGGTCGAACGCATCGCAATCGATGTCGATCACCACGCGCGATGCGTTTTCGCAGCGAGCTTTCAGCTTGGCAATAACCGCATCGGGATCGCGTGCCAGATCGATGGCCGAGTGCGTCTCGACGAACGTTTTCGCGACATGGGCCGGATCAAGCACCTGCTCGCGATGCCCGACGTTGATGATCGGCGGCAACGGCTTGTCCGCATGCAGCAGGAAGTTGCCATGGCCCAGTTCGGTCGCGCAGTCCTCGAGGTTGTAGACGTCGAGATGCGCATCGAACTGCACGACCAGGGTGTCGGTTCCAGTTAGCTCCTCGTAGACCGGCAAGACCCCAAGGTGGTTGCCGGCCGACCACAGCAGGAAGTCGTTCTTCGCCCACACCGCTCGGACCGCATCGCGCGCCCGCGGCAGCCAGTGGACCAGATCTTCCATAGTTTCCAGCAGGTGTTCTTCGACCACCACTTGCCGGGCGAAGGCTTTGGAGCGATTCGGCGTTTTCTCCTTCCGCGCATCGGCCAGCAGTTCGCGGACAGCGTCGGCCAATAGCTCCGCACCAGCCTGGGTGCCCGGATGGCCGAAGAGGGCGAACGGAAAGAAGTGAGCGTGGGTCTTCATCCGGCTCAGTTTGGCCCAACCCGCCCCTGCGTCAAGCGAGCGGCAATCGCTTTTCTCCCTCTCCCTCCGGGAGAGGGTTGAGAAGGTTTGAGAGGGTTGGGGTGAGGGCATCAGCATCACACCATGTGCGGTCGCAAGGGGGCTGACGATTAATGCAACCGCGTGGGATGGCGGTCTTCCCTCACCCCCGGCCCCTCTCCCGGACTCTCCCGGAGGGAGAGGGGAGAAAAGCAGATGCGTCAAGCACCGCGTCGCCGACTTCCCGCAAAGTCGGAACAATCGGAAGACGTTTCCCGGCTTTCCCAGTCATCCGGGTCTCTTTTGACGATCCGCACGCCAGACGTGGGTTGTATCATAGAGGCGTCTCGACACGGACTTTGCAGGCTCCAGGGACTGGACATGCATCCATCGATGTTGGCGATTCGCGACTTCTACGTGGCAGACAACGCAGTCGTCGCGGGCAACGTGACATTCGGGGCGGGAACCAACATCTGGTTCGGCTCCATCCTGCGAGCGGACCTTTCCCCCATCACCGTGGGAGTTCGGGTCAATTTCCAGGATGGCTGCATCGTCCACACCGATTCCGATGCGCCGCAAGTCATCGAAGACGGCGTCGTCGTCGGCCATGGAGCGATTCTGCATGGCAGCCGGATCGGACGGGACACGCTGATCGGCATGGGAGCGAGGATTCTCTCCGGCGTGGTGATCGGCGGGGAATGCCTGATCGGAGCCGGCGCCGTGGTGGCGGAAGGCCGCACGATCCCTCCGCGTTCGGTGGTGCTCGGCGTGCCGGGAAAAGTGATCCGCCGCGTGACGGATGAGGAACTGGAGCGGACGCGAACGATTTGCTTCCACTACTTGGAAATGGCACAACGCTACGTGCGCGGAGCATACCCGCCCCCCTGGCTGCGGTAGGCTTCGCGAGAGGGACCGAGCCGCTACGGCGGCGTTCGCCCTCTCGACTCTTCGGGTGCGAGCCCGGTATGGCGATGAACGACTCGGACGAAATTCGCGGCGCCCAAAGCCTGGGCGAGATGCTCATCGCCGCCCCGGCCGATCGCCGTGCCGACGTGGACGCCAAACATGGCGTCATCACCGAACTCTTGAAGGAAGTCGGCTACGACGGCTTGATGGTGCTCGATTCCGCCAACTTCTCCTGGCTCACCGCAGGCGGCGTAAGCCGCGGCGTGCTCGACAACGATTCCATGCCGGGGCTCTATTTCAGCCAAGATGGCCGTTGGCTGCTGAGTTCCAACGTCGACTCGCAACGTCTCTTCGACGAAGAGATCGACGGCCTCGGCTTCCAACTCAAAGAATGGCCCTGGCATTCGGGCCGATCTCCGCTGATCAACGACCTCGTGAGCGGGCGAAACCTGGCCTGCGACCAAACGGTCGGCGCCTGCAAGGTCATTGCCGACCGGCTTGCCGTCATGCGACGCACGATGACGGATTACGACAAGTCCTGCTATCGCGCCCTTGGGCAGATCGTGAGCCATGCGGTGGAAGCCGCGGGCCGCACGCTGATGCAAGGGGATACGGAGCGGGAAATCGCGGGCCAACTGAGCCATCGGCTGCTGCACCGCGGCGCGATGCCGGTGGCGCTAACCATCTCCGCCGACAGCCGATCGCGTTACTATCGCCAGGGCTCGTTCACATCCACGCCCGTCAAAACTTCATGCGTATTGACCGTCACCGCTCGCAAATACGGCCTTTGCGCGACCGCGAGCCGCACGGTGTCGTTCGGCCCACCCGACAACCAAATTCGCCGAGAACATGATGCGGCCTGCAAGGTCAGCGCCACGTATGTCGCAAGCAGTTGGCCCGATTCCGTGCCACGGCAGATCCTTGGCAGCGGCCTGCGGATCTATCAACTGATCGGGGCCGATGCCGAGTGGTATCTGGCATCGCAAGGTTACGTGACGGGCCGACAAGCGGTGGAGTGGACGTTCCTCCCCGCTCACGAAGATCTGCTGCAACCGAACTGGGCGGTGACCTGGAACGTGACCGTCGGCGCCGCGGTGAGCTGCGACACGTTTCTCATCTCGGATGATGGCCCGCGTGCCATCACGACAGCCGAGAGTTGGCCGCTCAAACGCATCCGCATCCAGGGCGCCGAGTTCGTGCGTCCGGATATTCTCGTACGATAAATCCATCTCCACCTCAAAGTCCAGGGGCGAGCGCAGCGAGTTCCTGGGTTCATGCGTTCGGAACCCAGGAGCTCGCTGCGCTCGCCCCTGGGCTTGGCGCTTCCGTATGCGCGTAGGCGTGTGCAACAATACACCTTGGGAAGAAGGCATCCGGAGGCCACGCATGCGTTTTGTCGTCGCAACATTGCTGTTCGCATCTGCCGTCGAAACGCTGCAGGCGCAGCCGAACGCACGCAAGGAACCGCTTGCCGACCTCGTTCGCGTTCGCATCGACAAGGGCGTCTCGTACCTGCGGAACACGCAACGGCCCAATGGTTCCTGGGAAGTGAATCTGCCCTCCGCGGGGATCGAAGGCGGATGGACGTCGCTCGCGCTGCTTTCGTTGCTCAACTCCGGCGTTCCGGCCAGCGATCCGACGGTTCGCCGTGGGCTCGAATATCTGCGCAAGATCGAACCCGCGATGGTTTACGTCTCCGCCCTGCAGGCCATGGTCTTTGCGGAGGCGGGCTTCCAGGAAGACCTGCCGCGCATACGTAAAAACATCAAGTATCTGCTCGACGTCCGCGTGCTCAAGGACAACAAGCTCGAAGGTTGGAGCTACCAGGAATCAAAGACGAAGTACACCGACAACAGCAACACCCAATACGCCCTGCTCGGCCTGTGGGCCGGCAAACAGGCGGGCGTCGAGATCAAGGAAGAAATCTGGCAATCCATCCGCGATTACTACCTGCGAACCCAGGAAGCGGATGGCGGGTGGGTCTACGCTTCCACTCTGCAAGGCGCCTCGTCGAACACGACGTCTGCCACGATGACGACCGCGGGGCTTTCCGGATTGCTGATCGCGGGGATGGAATTGAACGCCGGCCGTGAGGTGCTGCAGCCGGGCGGGGCCAAAAACTGCGGCGATTACAAGGAGCAGGGCGGCATCGCCAAGGCGCTGAGTTGGACAGGCCGCAACTTTCGGCTCGATCTGCCGCAACGCACCTTCTACCACCTCTACGGGCTCGAACGCGCGGGCCGTCTCTCCGGGCTTCGCTTCTTCGGAGACCACGATTGGTATCGCGAAGGTTCGGAGTTCCTCGTCAAGAACCAACTTGAGGACGGCTCATTCAAGTCCGTCGGCGTGTGGGATCAATGGCCCGTCGTCAGCACCAGCTTCGCCCTCCTGTTTCTCTCGAAGGGCCGTACGCCGGTGCTCATGAGCAAGCTGGTGCATGGCCCCTATCCGCGCCGCATGGACGATGAGGATTGGAACAACGACCGCAACGATCTCCGCAATCTCGTTTCGTTCGCGAGCAACGATCTCTTCCGCAAGATGCCGCTCGCCTGGCAGACGTTCGACATCATGCGCGCCGTCGCCCCGCGCGGCGCGCAGGGGCCGACGGATGCCGACATGGACGAAGTCGTTTCCGATCTGCTGCAATCGCCCATCCTTTACATCAATGGGCACAAATCGCCGAGGTTGCGGTTCACGAAAACCGAGAAGGACTTGCTGAAGCGATACATCGAGAGCGGCGGATTCGTCTTTGCGGAAGCATGTTGCAGCAGCCCCGAGTTCGATCGCGGGTTTCATGATCTCTGCGCCGAGATTTGGCCCGACAACGACCTCTCTTGGCTCCCGGCCGAACACTCGATCTGGCAGTTTCCGCATGTCGTCACGCCCGGCCAACCGTTCAAGCTCAAGGGCATCTCGATGGGCTGCAAGCTGATCCTCGTGTATGCGCCGCAGGACTTGTCGTGTCGCTGGGAGTCGAACGCCCATCAGAAGGACGGCGAAGTGCTGCAATCGTTTCGCCTCGGTTGCAACGTCATCGCCTATGCGACCGGCATGGAACCGCCGCGACCTCGGCTGACCAAGATGCAGGTGGCTGGAACCAAGGATGACCCGCCGCGCATCCCGCGTGGTTATCTGAAGGTGGCGCAGCTTAAGCATAAGGGGGATTGGCAGCCCGCTCCGCGCGCCATGCGGAATGTGATGGAACATGTCGCGCAAAACTATGGAGTCGATGTCGCCCTTAAGACGGAGACGCGCGAGCTTTTCAGCGAGAACATCGTCGATTTCAAGTTCGTCTACATGCAAGGCCGCAACGAGTTCGCTTTCGACGCGGAGGAACTTCAACCGCTCCGTTTCAACCTGACGAACGGCGGGCTGCTGTTCGCCGACGCCAGTTGCGGCCGCGAGGCATTCGACAAGGGCTTCCGCAAGTTTGCCGAGGCGTTGCTCCCCGGCAAAAAGCTTGAGCCGGTTCCTGCCGACGATTTGCTCTATTCCAAGGAATTGACCGGCGAAGCGATCACGGAGCAAACGATCCGCCTGCGCCGCGATCCGAGCGGCCCGATGCGGAACCAGCCGCCCGCGTTGGAAGGGATCAAGATCGATGGCCGCTGGGTGCTGCTTTACAGCAAATACGACGTCGGCTGCGCATTGGAGCGCCACCAATCCCCCGACTGCCGCGGCTACGAGCCCGATTCCGCACTGAAGCTAGTGCGGGCCGCGGTGATGTACGTCTTGCGGCCGTAAGGCAAGCGGAAGTCGGAAGTCAGAATGATGAAGGCAGAAGTAAAACCATTACGAGGCCGACTCATTCTTCACTCTTCATTCTCCCGTTTGACTTCTGTTTGGGTCCTTTCCGCATTCATGGGCGCAAGGGCATCGGCCGATGCGGACGAAGCGAAATGGACCATCGAGCGAAACGAACGACAGTTGGCGATCCGCGATGGCGACCACCGCGTCGCGGAGTTCGTGTTCCAAGACGCGAAGATACCTCGCCCCTTTTTCGCCAACGTGCATGCCACGAACGGCATCCCCGTTTCCAGGTCGCATCCTCCGGTCTCGGGCAAAGGCCCCTGTCTTCCGCTTGCGGCTTAGCGTTCGGAGAAAGCCCGTGGGCTCGCTAAGCCGCAAGCGGAATATCTACATAAACGGTTCGTAAACGTTTCTTCGCTTAGCGTTCGCAGAAAGCCTGGGTTTGCTGAGCCGATCTTCTCAGCCAAACAGTGCACGCAGCCCGAAAAACGCCGTATCCTTCGCACGGCGGGACGCTTCGCCGAGGAAGCTGATGCGCGGATCGGTGTTGAACGTCATGCTGAGCAAAACACGAAGATCGCCCGCCGCAGCCGGCGTGGCACGGTGCAGCACCTTCGCCCCCTCGAAGATCACGAAGGTTCCCGCACGCGTATCGACCTCATGTTCGATGCCGGCCTTGTCCTTGCACACCAGCGTGGCTGCGGACGCATCGCCTTGCACTGACTGATTCACCAACGACAACAAGGCGGTGAATTGTCGGCCCCGGTAGAAGTTGTGGTCGAAGTGCCAATGAATATGGTCCCCTTCCTCCTCGTAGTAGAGGATGGATTCCGCACTCTGGTCATGATCGCCCGCGGAACCGACCGGCATTCCGACCACCTTGCTGACGAAATCCCGTACTGCCGCGGAGTGATAGAAGGCGAGGGCATTAGGACAGGAGCGATGGATCTCCTCGTAGGAGACCGTGCCCCCCTTCTTATGCGTCGGGATATAGCTGCGCTTCTTCAGCGGCCCCGCTGCCAGCGCTTCCTCTCGGATGCGGGCGTGCGTGGCGGGGGTTAGAAAGTCGTCGATCCGAACAATGAACTGCTGCGCGAATTCCGCCGGCAGCGAAGCAGCACCAAAGTCTGGGCGCAGAGTCGGCTCCCGGCCGGCAATCGCGGCGGCACGAGTCGAAGCAAGCTGCCGATGAAGTCGGCGTCGGTTGGCTTGATGCCGACCTAAAACGACGGCCGACGCCGCCAAGGCCGTGGCCGCACCTGCTGTCGCCCACTTCCACATATCGTTTCCTCCTTGCGCATAAGGAAAACGAATGGAGTGAGGGGATAAGGAAGATCAGCGGATATTCCGTTGAAGGCGCGACTTTCATCCGTTGCGAGGCGCGGATTCGTTCGCGATGTGCACCGACCTATTGCGGCCGCATCGAAACACGGCAAAAAGGCCCACCCGGATTCGAACCGGGGATAGCGGATTTGCAATCCACCCTTGGCCTTCAGTCACGTTCCGGATACCCTCCGGATAGCGGTTTTCCCAGGGTTTCACGAGGGCTACTCCGTCCGGTGAAACACAGGGAGGCCCGTGACAGTTCACGTGACACCCCTGTTCTACTCTGAAACGCTCTGGGACGCTATCCCTGGCAAGCATGTCACCTCCTGCAAGCTGAATATTCACATCAGCAGCCTGTCTTGAATAGCCGCACGGATTCCTGGAAAGACATAACTGTTTTGACACAAGCGTATTGTGGCGTAGCAAGTGCCGTTTTCAGTTCCAATTCTGAACATGGGGCCCCTTGTGTGAGACGAGTGTGAGGCGAGTCGAGAATCAAACATCGCTGGTTGAACAGCCTGTCCAAATCGGAAGGCGACCAGCGGACGACTTGCCGCACAAGGAGACTCCATCATGGTGTCTAATCGGAAAACCGCCCCGCTGTCCAAGGTCATCAAGCAACTCATCGACGACGGCGAGCAGTTCTTCGTGAACTCGCTCCTCAAGCCCGTCGTCCACATCCCAGACGACCCGTACCAGCAGTATTGGGAAGTCACTCACGAGCGGTTCCTGGCCCACGTCAGTTCGGTCTATCACGCTCTCACCAACGAATACCTCAAGACCGCAGAGCGAGACATGCTGATCGAACTCCTCAAGGAGGAGTGCTACAAGGGCGGCCGGCGGCTGACGGGTGTCGCCAGTGCCACAACTGCAAGGAGTTGAACAAGGGGCAGCATCATCATTGGGGTTTGCTTCACGACCTCGAAGGCCACAGGTTGCAATACGTCTATTGGGCCAGTGACGACATCGGAGAGAAAGACCTGGAAACACTGGATGAATGCTCGAACAACGAGGCCCAACCAGTGCTGCTGCACATTGACGAGGTTGATGCCTTGCCTCGGCCGATCCAGCACAAACTGCTCACCAGGCTTGACGTGAGGAAGACCGTGTTCTGCATCGGGACTTCAGCGAGCGTCAAGGCGAAACCTGTCAAGGCTGTCCGTTCGAGACGGGCCAGGAACCGGAAGTCCGACAAGCCGAAGGATCCACTCATGGAAGACTTGCGGTTGCGGTTCGCAGTCCACCAGCAGACACAACGGCCAGACAAGCCAGAGATGGTGGACTGGCTGAAGGATCGGTGCCAGGCATGGCAGATCACCCCGGACGCCGATGAGATTCTTCACTGCCTGGCAGACCGGGCCGGATGCCGCCCTGGTCGTAGCTGTCCATTCTGTACGGCTGATTTTGGGAATTCACCGCAGCTGCAACGCGGGCATTCGCCTACTAAGCGGTCGGCATGGACGCCATCGGGCAACTCTAAGAGAACCTGCGGCAAGGGTTGATCGCCTTCCTCGTCGCCACGCCGCGGCAACTCAAGGCGGCACGCCGACGCATCGGGGGACGCGAACGAAAGCGGATCGGGCTTCGCTCCGCTTTACGCGCAGCAGCAAGCGGTCGCTTCGAGGAAGCGGCGTAGTGAGGTGGGCTTAGTGAGGCAGACGCGGGGACTCGCGGCTCGCGGATCAGCCGTCGGGGACGGGGAGGACTTGATCGAGGATCCCCTTATTGGGGGGCGCCGGCTTCGAGCATTCCAGATTCATGCTTGCCAGCAGCTCTTCGAAGCAGCTTCGGCCCGCCAGCCTCCAGCGCTCGATCTCCGCGA
>JAIEPT010000079.1 GCA_019748295.1 Gemmataceae bacterium
CCTAGCGTATTTCTCGTTTTTGCAAAGTTGGGGAAGAACAGGAGAAGACCAGGCAATCAAGGCAAATTGCGTCGAAAAAGTGCTGTTTTTCCGCGAATCGATCTCTGCTCTAATTCGTCTGCCATCGACGAAGCGAATCCGCCGCCGTCGGCAGTTCTCAAGGAAATCACCATGAAGCGAAACGCCTTCCGCATGCTCGCGGTCCTTGGTCTCGTCGCAATGTCGGCGAACCGCGGAGTTGCCCAGGAATTCGAAGAAGAAACCGTCCGTCTCTCGTCGCAGGTGCTCAAGGAGATCATGGCGATTCCCGTGAAGGGAATTCCCGAAAGCCTCCTGGCGGATGCCCAGGGGATCGCGATCGTGCCGGCGATGATCAAGGGCGGCTTCATTGTCGGCGCTCAGCATGGGCATGGCGTCGTGCTGAGCCGCGATGACGCGGGAAACTGGAAGGCGCCCACGTTCGTCACCGTTACCGGCGGCAGCGTCGGCTGGCAGGCGGGCGTGCAATCGACGGATCTGATTCTCGTCTTCCGCAATAAGCGAGGCGTTGAAGGACTGCTCCGGGGCAAAGTGAAGTTCGGCGTCGATGCCTCCGTGGCCGCCGGACCCGTGGGCCGACAGGCTTCCGCGGCGACCGACACGCAACTGAAGGCGGAGATCCTCTCCTGGTCGCGCTCGCGCGGATTGTTCGCGGGGGTCTCGATCGACGGCGGAGTGGTCCAAGTCGATCGCCGGTCGAACGGGAACTACTACGCCGTGAAACCGGGCGACGTTCCGGGCATCCCGCAGTCAGCCTTTCAATTGATGGAACAGGTGCGGGCTTTTTCCGGACCTCTTCCGAAAGGAAACCCGGCCATCGCCCCTTCGCCCTTCGGGGGCAACGATGCCGAGGCGCTGCGAAAGAACTTGGCCGAGACTTCGCGGCGGATGCAGGGTCTGCTCGATGAGACGTGGCAGAAGCATCTGGCGTTGCCCGCGGACATTTACGATGCTTCCGCACCCGCATCGCGGGACGTGCTGGCTCAATGCGTTACGCGGTATCGGACTGTCGCCGGCGACGCCCGCTATCAGAAGCTGGCCGAACGGCCGGAGTTTCAGGAAACGTATTCGCTGCTGATAAGATACCAGGCTGCGTCGGCTCAACCGGCAACCGCGAATCCCGGTTCGATTCCGCTGCCCCCTCCGCCGCCTTGACTGAACGAACCACTTAGGTTGAGTTTTTTAGAAAACGTCCGGATTTGGATTGACTGTATTGCGCAGCACACGTTAGTCTTGTGCATCACGACTAATAAGGCGTTGCGACATGGTCACGTCTGGGGAAGACACGAATTGGGCGGTGGTGTTCGATGCCGAACCCGCGGTGTGTGCGCTGCTTAGTCTCTTGCTCGAACGCGAAGGTTTTTCGGTGCTGCGCGCTCGCAGTTTGAACGAAGCCGTCGCGAAATGCCGTGATCAAACCTTGCAAGTGCACGCACTCGTTTGCGATGCGGACGAGGTGACGGCCAACACGTGGTTGTCCCCTTTGGTGCATAACGAGCTGCCTGACTTGCGAGTCGTGGTCCTTTCCGCGGGGGCGAACCCGTCCAGTCTGCGGAAGTACGATGGGTATTGCATGGTGCCCAAACCATTTGTTTGCGAGCAGTTAATGAGCGCGGTGAGGGGCTCGGCTAAAAGATGAAGCGGCACCAACCCGTGCGCGAACTTGACGACGCGATCCCGTCTCCTAGCATGAAAGTGTTGCGACCGGCAACTGGCCCTGTCGTCTAGGGGCCTAGGACACGGCACTTTCACTGCCGCGACACGGGTTCGAATCCCGTCAGGGTCATTTTCGCCATTTGCCGGTCCAACCAAGCGATTCCCAAGACCGGAATCGCTTGCGTCGAAGCAAAGCTCTCGCCCACCTCAGCAGATCTCCAATCTCCCAATTCGCTGTTTCGGGACTCCCGGAGGGAGGATATTGCATCTTCGACCTAAGTCGTTTGGATCTGTGGAAGCAGCCGCGGCGTGCCATGCTTGGGCGGGTCCCTGGCCGGGGCCAGCGAACTGCCCGCTTTCACCGTCCAAGCATGCCCCCAGACCGAACGCTCGGAAGCTGAACGCTCGGAAGCTGAACGCGCGGACACCGAACGCTCGGAAGCTGAACGCTCGGAAGCTGAACGCTCGGAAGCTTCGCATGCTTCACCGGTGGAAGCGGAAGCATTGAACGGCCCGGCCAGGGACCCGGCGAAGCATGGCACACGCCACCATGAAACTCAATCAATGACTCTTCAAAGCTTTCGGTCGAAGATGCAATAGCTTGCCGGAGGGAGAGGGTTGGGGTGAGGGTGCCTTTTTCTCGCCCAACGCCGCGTCGCACACCCTCACCCCGGGCCCCCTTACAGGTGTAGGTTTCTTGGTGGAGGCAGTGAAACTTCCCCTCTCCCTCCGCCGGCGGTTGCAGATACCCTGCAAGCTCAGTATGGGCGGAGGGAGAGGGTGCCCAACGGGCGGGTGAGGGGGGGCAAGCAGAAGGCAAAGGGCTCAGAATCTCCCCGATCAATCATAACGATCGGGATGGCAGGGTCTTGATCACGGCGGCCGATTTTGTTTTCCGTACTCTGGTTGCCCCCCTCACCCGCCCTTCAGGCACCCTCTCCCTCCGCCCATACTGCCTTTGCAAGGTATCTGCAACCGCCGGCGGAGGGAGAGGGGAAGCTTCGCTGCCTCCACCAAGAAACCTACACCTGTGAGCCCCCGGCCCCTCTCCCGGACTCTCCCGGAGGGAGAGGGGAGAAATGCAGGCGCCGCTCGCCTAAAGCGGGTTACTACAAGCTCGTAGTGCCCCGCTTCAGCGGGGCATGACTCCAAACTCGTCGTAACAGGTGATGACGGCGACGATTCAACTATTGGAGCGTCCCTTATTAGGCGACGACGCCTAGTTCCTTGCCGACTGCCGTAAACGCCGCGATGGCGTGGTCGAGCTGCTCGTCGGTGTGGGCTGCGCTCAGCTGGATGCGGATACGGGCCTGTCCCTGCGGCACCACGGGGAAGCTGAAGCCGATGACATAGATGCCGTGTTCCAACAGCCGGTCCGCCATTTTCGATGCGAGAGCGGCATCGCCGAGCATCACGGGCAGAATCGGGTGCTGCCCCGGCTTTACGGTGAAGCCCGCTTTCTCCAACCCCGTTCGCAGCTTCTTCGCGTTGGCGTGCAGCCGATCGCGCAACGCATTGGATGTGGAGACCAGCTCCAGTGCTTTTTGGGCTGCGCGAATCATGGGCGGCGGGACGGCGTTCGAGAACAAGTAGGGCCGCGAGCGTTGCCGTAGGTAATCGATCAATTCCTGCGCTCCGCTCGTGAATCCGCCCGCGCCGCCGCCCAGCGTTTTGCCCAGCGTGCTGGTGATGATGTCGATGCGGTCGAGCACGCCCAGCGCTTCCGGCGTGCCGCGGCCGCCGGCGCCAAGGATGCCGGTGGCATGGCTGTCGTCCACCATCACCAACGCATCGTACTGATCCGCCAGATCGCAAATCTGCGGAAGCGGCGCCAGCGACCCGTCCATCGAGAAGACGCCGTCGGTCGCGATCATGCGAAAGCGGGCGTCCTTCGATTCCTGAAGGCAGCGCTCCAGGTCTATTGAATCGCAATTCTTGTAGCGAAGCCGCTTTGCTTTGCAGAGACGAACGCCGTCGATGATGCTGGCATGGTTCAGCTCGTCGCTGATGATCGCGTCTTGGTCGCCGAGAATCGTCTCGAAGAGTCCGCCGTTCGCATCCCAGCAGGAACTGTAAAGGATCGCGTCGTCCTTCTTGAGAAACGTCGAAATCTGCTTCTCGAACTCCTTGTGCAGATCTTGCGTGCCGCAAATGAACCGCACGGACGCCATGCCGAAGCCGTGCGTCCGCAAGCCGTCGTGAGCCGCCTCGACGATGGCGGGATGCGCAGCCAATCCCAGATAGTTGTTCGCGCAGAAGTTGATGACCTCGCGCCCGCCCACACGGATATCCGCACCTTGCGGGCCCTGCAGCATCCGTTCGCGCTTGTAAAGACCCTTCGATCGAAGGTCGTCGAGCTGAATTTGCAGTTGTTCGCGCAATTTCCGATCGCTCATCGCAGTCCTCTCCGCAGCGTTGAAAGGCGGACGCGGATCATTCTAAATGCGCGTGCGCGAATGTGCGACTGCGAGCATTTGATTCGACTCGACGCGATCGACCACGGCGTTCCCCATGGTCTCCTGGGACTGCGGCTCGGGACCTATGCGATGGAGACGCCGGGCGTCCAGTTCGGCTCCAAGGTATCGGTCTTTTTCGATGAAGGGGAAACCTGCCTTCAGCCCAATGGCGTCCTTCAACGCGTCTCGGCCCAGTTGGGGCCGATGCCGAGTTCGACGCCGAGCGGGACGGCGACGCGGTCGGAAAGGGCGTTGCTCATTTCGTGATGCACGAGTTTCGTCAGCGTTTCGGCTTCGTCGTCGGGGCATTCGAAGACCAGCTCGTCGTGGATCTGCAGCAATAGCCGTGAGCGGAGCTGCAATTCCTTCACCTTGCGGGCGAGCGACACCATGGCGACCTTGATGAGGTCGGCGGCGGAACCCTGGATCTGCATGTTGATCGCTTCACGCTCCGGCTGGTTGCGCCCCTTGTAGCTCGAGCGCGGCCGGATGCCGTTGATCCCCCGGCGGCGGCCCAGGAACGTTTCGACATAGCCCTTTTTGCGGCACTCTTCGAGCAACTTATCCTGGTACGCGAGAACGCTGGGGTAGCGGGCGAAGTAGGAATCGATGAAGTCGGCGGCTTCTTCCTTCGAGATTTCAAGCCGCTGGGCGAGCCCGAAGGCGCTCATGCCGTAAAGAACGCCGAAATTGACGGTCTTGGCGAGCCGGCGATGCTCCTTCGTCACTTCTGCTTCGGGGACGGCGAACACTTGCGAAGCGACCAGCGTGTGGATGTCGTGGTTGCTGATGAACGCCTGCTTCAGCGTTTCGTCGTCGGCGAAATGCGCGAGAAGGCGCAGTTCGATCTGCGAATAGTCGGCCGACAGCAGCTTCCATCCGGGGTCGGTGATGAACGCTTGCCGAATCTGCCCCCCTTGTTCGGTGCGGATGGGGATGTTTTGCAGGTTCGGCTCGCTGCTGCTGAGCCGGCCCGTGGCGGCGACAGTCTGGTTGAACGAAGCATGCACCCGCCCTGTCTTTGGAAGGACGGCAGCGGGCAACGCATCGACATAGGTGCTTTTCAGCTTCGCGATCTTGCGATGTTCCAGCAGCTTCCGCGGCAACTCATGCCCCTGGCCGGCGAGGTCTTCCAGCGTCTCCTGATCCGTGCTCGCGGCCCGGGTGATGTTCGTCCGCTTGCTCGGCTTGAAGCCCATCTCCCCGAAAAGAATGTCGCGAAGCTGCTTCACGGAGCCGATGTTGAACGTGCGGCCCGCGAGCTTGAAGATCTCCTGCTCCAACTCGGTCAGGTCCTTCTCCATCGACACGCCCATCGCCTTGAGCTTTGGGACTTCGATGCGGATGCCCACATACTCCATCTCGGCGAGGATTTCGACGAGCGGCATTTCGAGGTCGTCGTAGAGATAAATCTTCCCCGGTTCGCGCGGCTCCGAAGGCTTGTGCTTGAAGCCGAGTTGTTCCAGCGCGGGTTCCAGCTTCTCGCAAAGCCGAAACGCGACATCGGCGTCTTCGGACGAATACTGGGCCACGGTCGCGCATGCCACCTGATCCATCGTGAGCTGCTGCTTCCCCTTGCCGATCAGATCCTGAATCGGAATGGGCCGATGGTTCAGATGCTTCTCAGCCAGGATGTCCATGCCATGGCTGCGTTCGCCGGCGTGGAGCAGGTAGTCGGCGATCATCGAATCGCCCGCGACGCCGCGCAGCGTGATGCCGTGGGCTTTGAGCACCTGCCAATCGTATTTGATGTTTTGGTTGATCTTCTCGATGGACGGGTCTTCGAGGATCGGCTTGAGTCGCAGCAGCACTTCGTCGGGATCGAGCTTCGGATCGCATCGCGGACCGCGGCAGGCGATATAGTAGGCGAGCCCGGGTTTCCAGCAGATGGCGAAGCCGACGACTTGGGCCGAGATGGGGGCGAGATCGTCGGTCTCGATGTCGATGGCGAATCGCTTGTGCTTCTTGAGGTCGCGGAAGAACGCATCGAACTCATCCCAGGTCGAGATGAGCCGATAATCGTGCTTCCAGTCGGTCGTGGCGGAGCCGGCGCCGTTGGCACTGCCGTCGTCGATCAGGCCCGCGAAAAGATCTCCCTGCACCGACGGGGTTCGCGTCGCGGTGGGGACAGGAGCCGGCTTGTTGGATCGCAACGAGGTGGCCGGCAGGCTGCTGCGGATTTCGTCGGCAAAGCGTTGGAAGCCCCACTCGCGGTAGAGCGCATACAGGCTCGGCGCGTCCGGCTCTTGCAGCTTCCATCCTTCCCAGTCGATCTCCATCGGCACATCGGTCCGCAGGCGAACCAGCGTCCGGCTCAGTTCCAGCGTCGGCAGGGCTTTCTTGAAGTTCTCGAACTTCTTGCCTTTCAATCCGTCAAGATGCTGGATGATGTTGTCGAGCGTTTGATATTCCTGAAGCAGCTGGCTCGCCGTCTTGGGGCCGATGCCTTCGACGCCGGGGACGTTGTCCACGGAGTCGCCGACCATGGTCTGGTAATCGACGACCTGCTCCGGGGTCACGCCCCAATCCGCTTTCAGCGCGGCGGCATCGAAGGTTTCCTTCTTCCGCAGGTTGTAGACGCGGATGCGGTCGCTCAGCAGTTGCCGGCAATCTTTGTCGGTGGAGCAGATGTAGACGTCCCACCCCTGCTTCTCCCCTTCGCGAGCCAGGGTGGCGATCACGTCATCGGCCTCGAATCCCTCGATGCCGATCTTGGGAATGCGCATCGCCTGAAGCAACTCATGGATCATCGGAATCTGCAGCTTCAAATCGTCCGGCATCGGCGAGCGATGGGCCTTGTATTCCGTGTAAAGGTCCTCGCGAAAGTTCTTGCCGACGTCGAAGATCGAAAGGAGCCACCCCGGCTTTTTGGCGCGTAAAAATTGCAGGTCACGCGCGAACCCGAACGCCGCGTTGGTCGGCAAGCCGCTGGGGCTGCTCATGGCGGCGATGGCGTGGAAGACCTGAAAGATCAGCGAATAGGAATCGATCAGATACAGCGTCGGGGGGGCACTCATCAACACATCCTGCAACGCGGGCGGCAAAGGGGATTGTTCGATTCTAACGAAAACGACGCCGACTTGCAGGCGAGCAGCCGCTGTAAGGCGGCTGGTACAGCGTCCGCAAGAGTCTCGGGTTCACAGACGGGAGGAAAGCAGAATCATGAATGGGCAGAATCATGGAAAGCGGAGACAAAATGATGGGGGACAAAATGATGAAGACAGAGAGCAGGGAGGCAGGACGAGAAAGAACGGATGGAACAATGCAGGGCGGAAGTCCGACAGATATCCCTGTCCTTGCTATTTACCTCCTCATCATTTTGTTCCCCATCATTTTGTCTCTGCCCTTTGTCTCCGCCTTCATGATTCTGCCCTCATGATTCTTTTCCTCCGTCTATGAACCCGAGACTCTTGCGGACGCTGTACCAGCCGCCTTACAGCGGCTGCTCGCCCATCTTCCGCCGGGGGATTGACGCTTTGCCCTTCCCCACTAAGATCGCTCTTTTGGCGAACATCCCGCGGGGTTCCGCGGCGAGGGTTTGGGTTCATGGACAGCGCGATCCGCAAGGCTGAGACGCTGATCGAAGCGCTCAGCCACATCCGGAAATTCCGCGACAAGCTGACCGTCATCAAACTCGGCGGCAGCGCCATGGAAGAGCCCGAAGCCCTCAAGGCGACGCTCCAAGACGTCGTCTTCATGGAAACCGTCGGCCTTCGCCCCGTCCTGGTGCATGGCGGCGGCAAGCCGATCGATCGCGCGATGGCGGCCGCGGGATTGCAGCCGCGCAAAGTGATGGGCCGTCGCTATACGGATGACGACACGCTCCGCATCGTCGTCAACGTCCTGCTCAACGAAATCAACGCCGACATCGAACGCCGTATCCGCGACGCGGGCGGCCGGGCCGTGGGGCCGCATCGTGGAGCGATTCACTTTTTGTCCGGCGAACGCCTGACGCTGCCGGGGCCGAACGGGTCGCCGGTCGATCTGGGGCGCGTCGGCAATGTGACGCGCGTCGATGCCGATCTGATTCGCGACTTCTGCGCCGGCGGAATCATCCCCGTGATCCCTTCGCTCGCCCTCGATGCCGACGGCGGTTGGCTCAACATCAACGCCGACACCGCCGCCTCCGCGGTCGCGGCACAACTCGGAGCCGAGAAGTTGGTCCTGCTGACGGATACCCCCGGCATTCTCGAAGATCGCCGCAGTCCGGAGTCGCTGCTCACTCACCTGAATGCCAAACAGATCGAAGAACTGATTCGCCGAAAGGTGATTGACGAAGGAATGATCCCCAAAGTCGAAGCGTGTCTGGACGCATTGAAAGCCGGCGTCCGCAAAACGCACGTGATCGACGGCCGAGTCCGCCATTCGCTTCTTCTCGAAATTTACACGGATTCAGGGGTAGGAACCGAGATAGTTCTCGAGTAATCGAATTTCGAATTTCGAATTTCGAATTCGAAGGCACGAACGTGAACCTTGCAGAGATCGATCTCCTCAATTTGCAATCTGCAATTCGAAATTTGCAATTCGGAGACATTGATGACAAGCGAAGAAACCATCGCCCTTTTTGACCGCTACGTGATCGGCAACTATCGCCGGTATCCGGTCTGTCTGGTCCGCGGCGAAGGTTCGCATGTGTGGGATGCGGAGGGGAAGCGCTATCTCGATTTCTTTCCGGGGTGGGGCTGCGATCTGATTGGGCATTGTCCGCCGCGCGTCGTGAAGGCGGTGCAGGAACAGGCCGCGCAGCTGATCCATGTTCCCAATACCTGGTACATGGAAGCCCAGGGTCGGCTCGCTCAGGCGCTCGTCGAAAAGAGCGGCATCGCGGATGCCCAGTGCTTCTTCTGCAACAGCGGCACCGAGGCGAACGAAGCGGTCATCAAGATCGCCCGGCTCAACGGCAAGCCGAAGGGGCGCTACAAGATCATCACGATGCTTAATAGCTTCCACGGGCGAACGCTCGGAGCATTGAGCGCGACAGGGCAGCCGAAGTATCACAAGGGGCTGGAGCCGTTGCTCGCGGGGTTCCAGTACGCCCCCTTCGGCGACCTCGATGCCGCGGCCAAGCTGATCGACAACGAAACCTGCGCGATCATGTTGGAGCCGATCCAGGGGGAAGGCGGCATCAATCTTCCGCCCGCCGGCTACTTGGAAGGACTCCGTTCGCTGGCGGATCAGCATGGCCTGATGCTCATCTTCGACGAAGTGCAGACCGGCATGGGCCGAACGGGGACGTGGTACGCCTTTCAGAATTTCAATGTCGTCCCCGATGCGATCACGCTTGCGAAAGCGCTCGCGGGGGGCGTCGCCTGCGGCGGATTGATCGCACGTAAGCCGTATGCGGAAAAACTCGTGCCCGGCACCCATGCCGCCACCTTCGGCGGCAATCCGATCGCTTGCCAGGCCGCTCTCGCGACGATGGAAACCATCGAAGAAGACGGCCTGCTCGAGCGGGCATTCGCAATCGGCGATCGATTCCGCGACCGTTTCGAAAAGCTCCGGGCGCGGACGCCGCTTATTCAGGACATCCGCATCCGCGGCACGATGATCGGCGTCGAACTTTCCATCGACGGCGCCCCGATTGTGGACGGCTGCCTCAAGAAGCAGTTGCTCATCAACGTCACCCACGGCAACGTCATCCGTCTGCTCCCCTCCCTCACGCTGACGGATGAGGAGCTGCAGGCCGGATGCGACATCCTCGATGAAGTGTTGCTCGCTCAAGGGAAATAACCGCGTCGCCTTCGGGGGCCGCCCAGCGTCCCCCGCTTCCTTCGTTTCAATGCGGCGAGCATCAAGCCTGTCGCCGGGACCACTGTCATGACGAAGAAGTCGGAATCGAACATGCGAAAAAACACGATCCTGGCAGCCACCACCAACGGCCTGAAGATTGCTTCCGGGAATCCCCTTTTGCGTCACTTCATCGAGTTGACCGACTGGACGGGCGCGGAGATCGAACGCCTCCTCAAGGACGCTCTTCGCATGAAGAAGGATGCCCTCAAAGGGAAGCACAAGGCGGTGCTGCAAGGTCGCGTGCTTGGGCTGATTTTCGAGAAACCGTCGTTGCGGACGCGCGTCAGCTTTCAGGCCGCCATGTCGCATTTGGGCGGGCAGAGCATCTTCCTCACGCAGCATGAAGTCGGCTTCGGCACCCGCGAATCGTTGCCTGATGTGGCACGGACGATCAGCCAACTCGTCGATGTGCTCGTCCTACGTGTTTTCGAGCATCGGACGGTCGAGGAGTTCGCCAAGTGGGCGACGGTCCCCGTGATCAACGCCCTCTCCGACGTCGCTCATCCCTGCCAGGCGTTGGGCGATTTGCTGACGATCCGCGAACATTTCGGCGACCTCGCGGGCCGCACGCTCACGTTCGTCGGCGACGGCAACAACGTGGCCCGATCGCTAGCCCTGGCGTGCGCGAAGGTCGGCATCAAGTTCATCCTTTCCGCTCCAAAAGGCTACGGCTTCGATCAGGCGTTCCGCACGCAGTTCGCCGCCGCCGCGGATGCGAACCTGCTCGCGGAGACGCCCAATCCCAACGAGGCCGTGCGCGAGGCGGACGTCGTCTACACGGACGTATGGACCAGCATGGGGCAAGAAGCGGAAACCGCGGAGCGGCTGCAACGCTTCGAAGGCTACTGCGTGGACGGCGAACTGATGGCCGCGGCGCCGAAGGATGCGATCTTCATGCACTGCCTCCCCGCCCACCGCGGCGAGGAAACTACCGACGAAGTGATGGAAGGCGAGCAAAGCGTCGTCTTCGAACAAGCCGGCAACCGCCTCCATTCCCAGAAGGCATTGCTGCGTTGGATGCTGGACGCGTAAAAACCGCCAGAGAGCATCGCAGCGTGTGCCGTGCGTGCCGTGCGTGCCGTGCGTGCCGTGCGTGCCGTGCGTGCCGTGCGTGCCGTGCGTGCCGTGCGTGCC
>JAIEPT010000392.1 GCA_019748295.1 Gemmataceae bacterium
TTCGCTCCCCTCGCCCCCAGCCCCTCTCCCCAAAAGGGAGAGGGGAGCACGGACCACTACGGCAGCGGCAGGACCGCCAGGCGAAAGCCGGCTTTCTCATCCGTTTGGATGACCAGCGCCCGATCGTCGCCAAGCCTATCCATCGCCACCACGTTCGCGAACTCCGGCACCATCGTCGCGCGGTTGCTCACGGGGGCATTGCCCTTCCCCTTGATGCGCCACGGGGCCTTCTCATTCACCGCTTCCGTCTCGGCCAGGATGCCCTGTTCGACCTTGGCGGTCCAATACGCGGTCGGGTAGCCGGCGGCCGGCTTGCCGTTGTTGCGCATCTGGTTCATGAGGATGTAGTTCTTGCCCTCCTTCGCATAGGCGAACATATCCTGCGGCGTGTTCCCCGTCCCCAGTTCGACGACGCTCGTTCCTTTCACCTTGCCGCCGCCGACCTTCACATCGTCCAGCGAATACTTGACGATCGGCGTGCAGGTGAAGGCGCCCACGAGATACGTCTTGCCGCCTTCGACGTAGGGAATCACCGTGCGGATCGGCGAACTCGTCTCCCACTTGCCATGGCCCACATGATACGTCTCCGCGTTCACCCAACCCGGCGTCACGCCGTCTTGGCGGAGATCCACGGTGTAAATCTTCGCCCCCTCCTTCGCCACCGTCGCGAACAACGCCCGGCCATCGGCATACGTCAGATCCGTGATGCGGATCGGCGTCGCCTTGCCGTCGGCCGACAACGGATAACGCACATGCTTGACGTTCGTCAGATCGAAGGTTGCGATCTTGCCGGCGCCGTCAATGGTGAGAATCGTTTCCTTGCCGTCCGCCTTCACGGCCAGGTAGCCGCGGTTCGATGCGGGATTGACGACGAGGCGGACGAAATCGATCGTCTTGGCATTGAGCTGCGAGCCGATCAACTGCTTGATCTCCGCCTGCTGAAGCTTGCTCCACTGGATCGGCGTCGTGTCGTCGGTATGGACGGCCACGATCTGGGCGCCCTTGCCGTCGGCGATCAGCAGCAGCCCCTCGGGACCGAAGGCGAGCGACTCGATCGATTGCAATTTCGGATTCCCCTTGGTCGGCTCCGCGGCGTGCGACGTGCCGGCCACAAGGGCGAACGCCAATCCCAATGCAAGCTTCGCGAACGGTCGATGCATGGCGACCTCCATGGTGAAAGGTGGGCAGCGAATCAACCAGCGATGATCGAGCAGCCCACCACCCAAGTCAAGCGTCCAACGATGAAGACGGAGTGAGAAAAGCAAGGGATGAATAAGGAAGGATGAAGGATGAAAAAGCCCCAAGCCACACATCACCCAGCTGCAACCATTCGAAAAGCATCATGGCCTGCGTCGAGGCGCGATTCGGTTAGGAGGTTGTTTCGAACTCCCTGTCTTCCGCTTGCGAATCAGTGCAGCGTGCCTCTGGCGAAAACCAAAGCTAGGAGCCGAAACCTTTCGCGACGGATGGCGGTATCGATCCGGTGGTGTCGCTGCGCTCAACCACCGGAGGGCGACTGGGCGAAACCTCTCCTCAATTCGACCTTCCCGAAAGCGATGGTCTCGCATATAGTTGGCCCGCCCAGAGTGCGAACGCATGTCCACCTCGATCCCGCTCCTGCTCTGTGCCGACCCGCAAGGGGACACGGCCGCATGGCGCCAAGCTTTGGCGCAGGCGGGGTTCGATGTTGCGCTGAAATCGCTCGATGATCCCGAGCCGATCAATGGCGAACCGGTTCGCATGGTCGTCGTCCAAGAAGGTGCGGAGCCGGAAGCCGCACTCGGCCTTTGTCGAAGGCTGAAGGCGAGGCCTACGGAAAACTTCGTTCCCATTCTCTATCTGGGAGGCGATGCGGCCCAGCGGCGTGCGAGCCTTGATCTGGGGGCCGATGTTCATTTGACGTTGCCGTTGGCGCCCACGGATCTGATCGCCCAAATCGCCGCCCTCTTGCGCATCAAGGACCGGCACGATCAACTGAACGTGAAGGCGGCGGAAGCCAATCGAACCAGCAAACGCCTTCAGGCGGCGTATCACCAGATCGATCAGGAACTGGAACTTGCTCGCCGCATCCAGGAGAGCTTCCTGCCGCAGACGCTCCCCGTCGTGCCGCAGGTGCGATTCGCGGTGAAGTATCGCCCCTGCAATCGCGTCGGCGGCGACTTCTACGATGTGTTCCGCCTCGACGAGCATCATCTCGGCTTCTATGTCGCCGACGCCATGGGGCATGGCGTGCCCGCGAGCCTGCTCACGATCTACGTCAAAAAAGGCGTGAAACCGAAGGAAATTAGCGGCTCCTCCTATCGACTGGTGCCGCCGGACGAGGTGTTGCGAAAGCTGAATCGCGACATGATCGAGCAGGAACTCAGCGACACGCCCTTCATCACGATGATCTACGGCCTCCTGGATCAACGCGACGGCACGCTGAAGTTTTCGCGGGCCGGGCATCCGTATCCGCTGCTGATTCCTCGCGAAGGGCCGATTCAGTCGCTGCAGATGGAAGGCAGCTTGCTGGGCGTGTTCGAGACGAACTTCACCATTCAAACCCGCAAGCTGGCGATGGGCGACAAGCTGTTGCTTTACACGGACGGCATGGACGCCGCTTCATATCGCGTGAACCCGACGGGGCTCACCAGCTTGATGGCGGCGATCGACGACTTCCGCTCGCTGCCGATCGAATCGCTCGTCGATCGCCTGTCGCACGACCTCTTTCAGCAGACGCGCCAATCCGACGACTTCACGCTCTTCGGCATCGAATCGCTGGTTTAGAGCTGGGTCAGAAACGGGTCAGAAACCCAAATCCCATCGGCTAGCATTTGGGAGGCGAGGGGCGAGGCTCCTGCCGAGCCATGGGGCCAGGTTCCCTGCCTCAAACGCCGATTTTTCCGGGTGTTTTCTGCAACACCGGCTCGGCAGGAGCCTTGCCCTCCCAGATCTCCGGCCAGGTTCTGAAACAACCTCGTAGCGAGACCAGGGCCTGTTCCGAACGCTAAACCGCAAGCGGAAGACAGCCTTACCGGATTCAATTCACTCGATGATCAGCGTGCACGTCGCGGAACCGGGCCCGAGATTCACCACTTCGATCTCATGAGTTCCGCCTTGGGACTGAAAGGGGGCGAAGCATTGGGAACTGAGTCCAGTGTCGGATACCACCCGTTGGCCATTTCGGTTGATGAAGAGATCGACGTCGGCGGGGCCGATCGTCGTGCTTTCCACGCGGATGCGAACCATTTGCCCGGCCGGGAAATCGCGATTGACGGTGAACCGCTGGCGTGCGCCAAGCCGGCCGATGTTGATGCGATTGCCTCCAGCCATGCCGGGCGGATTGAAAACCGGGGGATTGAACACGGGCGGCTTGATGATCGGCGGTTGCGGCGGATTGAAGCCCGGCGGATTGAAGCCGGGCGGGTTGAAGCCGGGCGGATTGAACGGTGGTGCGACTGCAACAGCTGCTCCGGCTAACTGCGAGATCACGACGTTCGCTCGATTGCGTCCAGGGCCAACGTTGACGACGATCACGGTGTATTGGCCATCCATCGGAGCGAAAAATCGGACGTAGCCGTTGGGCCCGATGGTGTCGTCCGAAGCGATTTCCTGGTTGTTCGGATTGCGGATGAAGATATCGACGTCGGACGGGCCGTCGCCGCGCAGGCGCCCTTCGTAGCTGTGGCCCGCCTTGAGCTGAACCGAGCGCGATTCGGTTTGGCGTTCAGCCAGATTGGCCGAGAAGTTCAGAACCTCAACCGCGCCGGGTTGAACTGCCGGAATCGGGTTCTCGTTGTTCACATTGTTGAACGCGATCGGAGCGGGACCGGCATTGCGTCGGCTGGAACCCACCGCGACCACAATGATCACGATGACGATGACCAAAGCCAAGACCGACCCGCCGCCGATGAGGGCGATCTTCAGGCCCAGCCCGCCGCTTTCGTCGCGCGGCTTGCGGCGTTTGCGTGGGCGGTCGTCGTCATCGTAGTCGTCGTCGAATTGCTTTCGGCGCGGTCGATCTTCGTCGTCCCGGGAGGCAAGAGTCGCTCGGCTTTTGGCCGGCGCCGCCGCGGAAGCCTTCGCGGGGACGATCGCGGAGGCCGACGGGCTCGCGGAAGCGACGAAAAGGCCGTTCACGGTCGAGGCCTTCACCCAACTCGCCATGCCGTCTTTCCAGACGAGATCGGATTGCTTGAGGGAGCCGTTCGCGGCGAGCCGTTGCAACTCGCTCATGGGAACGGGATCCATCTGCTTGCCGTTGCTGGAGTAGTACCAGAGCGCGCTCATGAGGCGACCTCAAGCCGGGGTCGAACGGAACAATGTACGGGGAATCGCTCTACTTCATCAGACGGGCCGAGCGATTGCAACAGGGCACGGCAAAAAATTGGTGAAGGATTGCTCAGCACAGAGGAACAGGCACGCGGAGAGAGAGGCAGAAGATCGGAGAACGGAGAACGGAGAACGGAGAACGGAGAACGGAGAACGGAGATCGGAGAACGGAGATCGGAGAATGAAGAAGTAAGAATGAAACCAGCGAACTCCTTTTTCATTCTCCGATCTCCGATCTCCGATCTCCGATCTTCTGCTCTCTCTGTGTCCTCTGTGCCTCTGTGGTTCGTTTCCGGTTGGACCAAACTCGCAAGTCGGTGCACCATCGCGCACGGTGATTTAGCGGATAGGAATGCCGAGCATGCGTTCCACGGCGAAGAGGAAGAAGCGGGCGTTGCCGAGGCTGGCGAACGCGAAGTCGTGGATGCCTTTCTTGCTGAACCAGCCCCGTTTGCCGCCGCGTTCCCAGATCGACACCATGCCGTCTTGGATCTGCACGTAGTCGATGTCCTCGGCAAACAATCGGGCGGCGTTTCCCTTCATCGAGATCTCAAGGAAATCCCGGCCCACGCGGACGAAGTTCTTGCCGTCGAGCCCGAAGTAGAGCGATTCGTCGCGCCCCATGATGAGGTCGATGTTGCGGGCAAGGTAGTCCGACCATGCCCCTTCGGCGGCGAGGGCGTAGTGGAAGTAGTCGTTGGGCGGCGGCTCCCCCTTCTCGCTCTTGTGTCCGCCGGCGATCGTGAAGACCGGCCCGCCCGAATCGTCGCTCCAGGTGAAGCTGTAATTGGTCCCCGTGTAGATGCCATTGGTGTAATGCCGAGTTTGAGCGATACGCAACTCCACGGCGTTGGCGAAGAGGAACAAGTTCTCGCTGAAATTGTCGGTGCTTCCCGTGCAGTGATAGTTGGCGACGCCTTCCCTCCCCACGAAGGTGCAGGTGTGGGAGAATCGCGTCGAGAAGAAGACGATCAGAAACCCGAGCAAGCCGCCGATGCTTCCCAGAATGGCCGCGAGCATCAAGGGATGAACCGGACGGAAAGCAAGCGCGATGCCTGCTCCCAGTGCGATGCCTACTACGGTGACGAAGAAGATCAGCGCCCAGCGCATGGCCGGGTCCATCGGCTTCACCCCTTTCATAAGCGAGCATTCGGCCGAATAGAGCGAACCTAGCTCGACCGGCGGATCAATGAAAAACTCGGCTCGCGGCGACAATGGCAGCCCCGCATGATTGAACTCCGGAATCTCGCCCGGCGCCGGCATCGGCGGACCTTGATCCACCGCAGGGACGGCCGGAGCCTTCGCTCGCCCGTCCCGGGAGCCCACTTCTTCCGGATCGAGATCCAGGCTTTCGTCTTCGTCGGCGACCGTGAGAGGAAGCGGCGGCGGCGCTTTCGTGGAGCGAACCATCTGGGGCGTCACGATCCCCACTTCGGCCTCGGGCACCGGCACGACGGCGCCGCATTGCGGACAACGGGCCTTCTTCCCGGCCGCCAAGTCGGCCACCTGCAAAGTCTTGCCGCAATGGCAGGAAAACGTGATGGGCATGTCGAGGCCTCCTCCCGATCGATCAACGATATGGTCGCGTCGCGCGCTCCAGAAAGGTTAGCATGATGGGTAGTCGGTTGCCACCGCGCTATGCCGCTCGCCTTACGGACTGCCTCCAGTCGCTTACGCTTCTGGCTCGCCTTGCAGATTCCGAAACAGCCTTTTAGCGAACCGCGATTGCACAGCCGCAACCGCTGACGTCTTCGCTTCGAAACCTACGACAAACGAGGTTGTTTTCATCCCACGCGAAGCTACGATGGCGGCGTCCGCCTTACCTCGGGAGTGGGTTCCATGTTCGACCTCGCCGCGATTCAAGCCGCTATCCGCGAACAGCAACTCGATGGTTGGCTGCTGTACGACTTCCGCCGACTCAATGTGCTTGCGTGCCGGGTGCTCGGGTTCGGCGAGTCGTTCCTGTCGCGGCGCTGGTTCTATTTCATCCCGGCTCAAGGCGAACCGCAGAAGCTCGTGCACCGCATCGAATCGGCTTCGCTGGACCGCTATCCCGGCGGCAAAACCGTCTATCTGAAGTGGCAGGAACTCGAAGCGGGCGTCGGCAAGCTGGTGCAGGGCGCGAAAAAGATCGCGATGGAATATGTCCCTCGCAACAGCAACCCCTACGTCTCGCGCGTCGATGCGGGCACCATCGAACTCGTCCGCTCCTTCGGCGTCGACATCGTTTCCTCCGGCGACCTTGTGCAGACCTTCGAAGCCGTGTGGGACGACGAACAATGGGCGCTGCATCTCGAAGCCGCCACGCATACCGACACGGCCTATGACGCCGCCTTCGGATTCATCCGCGACCGCATCCAAGCCGGACGAGCCATCCGCGAAACCGACGTGCAGCGGGTCATCCTCGAACACTTCGATCTCAATGGCCTCGTGGCCGATCATGCCCCGAACGTCAGCGTCGGCCCGCATAGCGGCGACCCGCATTATGAGCCGAAAGCCGGAAGCGACAGCCCGATCCACGAAGGCGATTTCGTGCTGATCGATCTGTGGGCGAAATGCAAAAAGCCGCGCGCGGTCTACAGCGATCTGACGCGGACCGCGTTTGTAGGGTCGGTGGTCCCTGGCCAGATTCGGCAGATCTTTTCGATCGTGGCCGCGGCCCGCGATGCGGCGATCGCGAAAGTGCGTGAGGCATTCGCCGCCAACAAGCCGCTCTTCGGCTGGGAAGTGGACCAGGCCGCCCGCGACGTGATCGAAAAGGCGGGCCACGGCCCCGCGTTCTGTCATCGCACCGGTCATTCGATCGGCCAGGAAGTGCATGGCAACGGCGCCAACATGGATGGACTGGAGACGCGCGAAGATCGCCGCGTGCTTCGGCAAACATGCTTCTCGATCGAACCCGGGATCTACTACGACGACTTCGGCGTCCGCAGCGAGGTGGACGTCTTCATCGACAAACATGGCGAAGTCCACGTCACCGGCGGCCCGCTGCAGACCGAAGTCTTCGCGCTCCTGCGATAGCAGCGCGGGACAGCCCGTAAAATAGGAGCATGACGCACATGCTCCAGTTCGACCGCCCCGGTTCCGTCCTCATCGAAGTCCTCGGCAAAGATGCTGCGACCTTCCTGCACAATCTTTCGACCAACGACGTCAAATCGCTCTCCATCGGCCAGGGCTGCGAGGCGTTTTTCTGCACGCACACCGCTCGCGTCGTCGGCCACGGCCTCGTGAACCGCGTGGATGCCGAGCGATTCTGGATCGACGCGGATGCGGAACAACGCGGCTCGCTCTTCAAGCATCTCGACAAGCATTTCATCAGCGAGCAGATCGAGGTGACCGACCGTTCCGCCGAGTTCGCGTTTCTGCGCATCGCGGGGCAGAACCCATCCGCCTTCCTGCCTTCCGTTGCGACGCTGCCGCCATTGCACCTTGCGGAAATCGAGCCGGAAATCTGGTGTCGCCGGTTCGCCGGTTGGAGCACTCCGACCTTCGACGTGATCGCGACCCCCGAAAAAATTTCGGGGTTTCGTCGACGCATGCTCGATGCGGGCGGCATCGTAGGGGATGAGACGCAGGCAGAGATTCTTCGCATTGAAGCCGGCTGGCCGAAGTACGGCATCGACATGGACAGCGATCGGTTCGTGGTTGAACTCGATCGCATCCCGCAATCGATCAGTTACGCGAAAGGCTGCTATCTCGGCCAGGAGCCCATCGTGATGGCGCGCGATCGCGGGCAAGCGAATCGCAAGTTCTTCGGCCTGTTGCTCGGTTCGGCCGAACCGCCAGTCGCGAGGACGAAGGTGACCAAAGACGGAACGGAGATCGGCGTGGCGACATCCGCGACGCGCTCGCCGCGCCTGGGCCAAACGATCGCCCTCGCATATCTTCGCCGCGGCCACTGGCAGGCCGGCATCGAAGTGCGAGTGGGCGATTCCCCCGCAATTATCTCTGCGTTGCCGTTTTCAATCGTCGCAAGCATGCAGCACCATGACGCGCTGTAGGGAACGCCCTCCGCGGCGTTCCGCCGAACTGGACGCGTCCGACCAGCTGCGTTCACCATCCGCGATCCCCGCTCGCGGCTTGGCGATCCGCGGCGCCTGATCGCCAAGTCGCAAGCGGAAGACCTGAATGAACGACGCGTGGGAGGTACGCGCCCCGTCCCGCGGAACGCCACGGAGGGCGTTCCCTACACCGCGCTATGTTGACCCCCGGAACGAACGAGCATCTTCGCCCAAGCAGCGTCCTCCGCATTCAGCGGCGGCGTCGGTTCGTCGTCGTAAATGTAAGCCCCATAACCCGCCGCATCGTAAACGCGATGCAGCACGGTTTGCAGATCGAGCGGCACGTCCGCGTGGCCGCTGGATAAGGGAATTGGAATCGTCGGCAGCGGATCACGAAGGCTGATCGGCCAAAATCCCGCTTGAGGCCGATCTTCCGCTCGGCTCACTTGCACGCAGCAATCGCACTTCGGGGCGTTGCGCATCGGCATCCGCGACCATCCGCGCAGCAGATCGATCTCCACGAAATGGGCGGGACTGGCAAGGATCCGGTTGCGTTTGCCTTCGTACTGCTGGCGATCGGGCCCCGGCTTCTTGTTCGAGGGACTGAGCAATTCGATCGCCGTCACCAGTTCGCGCGACTTCCGGTCACGGATTTCGATGTACGCCTCGCTGAAGCGATCGACGTCGATCAACTCCACCTGCGTCGGTGCTTCCATCGTGGCCGCGTTGGTTCCAAGCTCGTTGCGCGAGGGGGTTGTGATCGAAACGTCCGGCCTGCCGACCAAGCGAATCTGATCGCCTTCCAGCGAACGAATGTAGACTTGCTCTTCAAGCAGCACCAGAAAGCCCGGCGGCATTCTTGCGACCAACGCCTCGCGCAAGGCAGGCATCATCGATTGATGAAAGTCATGCCATACCGCAGGGTTTTCGAGGTACGGATTCATCCCTGGAAACGGCGAAGGCATGCATCAAGCTCCGTGACGGATCATGGTTCCAGACGCACGAGCCGCACGGAGGTCCATTCCTCCTGGTCGTCCTCGTACTGCACGAAGATGCGTTCCCCCTTGATGCGGGAGACGAGGCCTTTGAAGTACATCGGCCCGCCCTGCCGACGGCATTGCACTTCTTGCCCGACTTGCAAATGCAGCGGTTGCAGGCGGTCCCAGGTCGTGTGCGTCTGATCGTTGTCGTCGAACAGCACATGAACGCGCTTGTCTTGCGCGTTCAGGATCACGCCGGGATACCAGAAGCCGTCGAACCAGCGGGCCAGGATGCGGTCGCCGGCGCCGAGATCGACAAGCGTAGTCGGCTCGGGGAGCCATTCGTCGCGCTGCAGGCGGAGCAGGTTGACGAGCGTCACCTCCTCGTCGCCATCGTCGTATTGCACTTGCACGACTGGACCTTCACGGCGAAGCACCGTGCCGGGAAAGAACTGCGGCCCCGCTTTCCATCGCCCTTCCACGCGGTCCCCTTCTTCCAGTTCGATGTCATGCACCCGCTCCGAGGGGACCAGCGAATGCCCGCCATGGTCGAACATCACGCTCACCGACTCGTCGTCGGCATCAAGCACCGTGCCCGCATACCAGAAGAGGTCGAGCCAAAGAGCCATCACGCGGTCGCCCAGGGTCCATTCGCGCTCGGGTCGGCGCGGCGCGGGGCGATGGCGCGGCTTGTTGGCGTGCTTCTCCGATTCGACCGCATGCGTCTTCCAGGTTTCGCTTTCCGATTCCTCGTTCGGTTCGCCGTCCAATTCAAGGCGGACATCGCGGTCGTCGGATTTGGTTTCGTGAACCGGGGCAGTTCGAAGGCGGATGCGGGCGGTCGAAACCCAGGCGAGCTTGCCCCCCTCGAACTCGACATGAAACTGATCCCCCTGCTTGTCTATCACACGAGCCGGGAGGAAATCGCGACCTTGCTCCTGCGTGGCGAAGAGCCGATCCCCCACGCCGAGTTGCAGCGGCATCATGTCCTCAAGGCCCACGAACGCGTCTTCGCCATCATCGAAAATGACGAAGTGCCGGCTGTCCTGAATATGGCGGATGATGCCGGGATACCAATATTCGTCCGCCCCTCGCCGCGCGAGGATGCGGTCGCCCACGTTCCAGGGATGATTCGAATCGCTCATAGCGTCATTGTACCCATTTGGGCGAATGACCGCAGGGGTTGGAGAGATGCCGTTCGGTCGCGCTCGTCGGACGAAAGTCCGCCGACTTCTGTTTCGAAAGCCGTTAAAAATGAGGGGCATCCTGGCATCAGGATCGATCGCAGAGGCCTGCCCACCCATGCAATCCGTACCCCTCGAAATTGCCCACGCGAAACTGCCGCACATTATCGACACCCTGAAGCCAGACGAGTCGGTCGCCATCGCGAAAGACGAACAAGTTATTGCCCGCCTGTCGTCCGACGCATCTCCCGTTGGTCGACAGCAGCGGGAGCCGGGAGGCGCGATCGGAATCCTGAAGGTCATCGCCGACGACGAGGGCCACCTGAACGATTTCAAGGAGTACATGTCTTGATGCTGCTGCTCAACACCCATGCGTTTCTGTGGTTCATTCTCAACGACGTCAAGCTCAGCAAACCTCCCCTCTCCTCTCCACTCTCTCCCCTCTACTTTCTCGCGAAGCGCGTGACGGCGAGCGGGACGCGAAACGCCGTTTGGTGACGGCGAGCGGGACGCGAAACGCCGTTTGGTGACGGCGAGCGGGACGCGAAACGCCGTTTGGTGACGGCGAGCGGGACGCGAAACGCCGTTTGGTGACGGCGAGCG
>JAIEPT010000242.1 GCA_019748295.1 Gemmataceae bacterium
AGAAACCGCCGGATACGATGAGTACGTCCGGTGGTGTGGGAGGACGGGGGAAGTAATTCCCCCTCCTACCCGATTCACGCCGCGTTCTCGCATCCCTGAGCTTTTAGGCGAGCGGCAGGAGATAATCTCCGCTCCCTCTCCCTTCGGGAGAGGGTTGGGGTGAGGGTGTCTCTTGTCGCCTAACGCCAAGTCGCACGCCCTCACCCCCAGCCCCTCTCCCGGAGGGAGAGGGGAGAAATGCAGGCGCTGCTCGCCTTACGCCACCCACTGTCTGACTTCCTTCGGCAGCGCGTCCCATGCTGCTTGATAGCTCGCTTCGAGCGGGGCGAAGACATACCAGCCGGGCTCGAGAAACAAGGCAAGATCTGGGATTTTCTCGCCAACCGCGAACGGCTCGACATACGCCGTCACCTGATGGCTTGCTTCGAACGACGCCACCGTCAGCGGCTTGTCTTTCGGGCGGGCCTCGAATGCGTCGTCCGAGAGTTCCGACCAAATCACTTGATGCAGCCCGGTCGGATCGCGTTTGCCGGGCGGAAAGGGATCGACCAGAAGGACGTGGATGCCGGTTCGCAGGAACTCGGCGGCTTTGTTGGCGAACTGCTGAACGGAGTTGGCTGTGTCTTTGTTGCCGGGGGAGACGATCTCGAGAATCGCCACCACTCGGCCTCGCCCTTGGTGGATCGCAAGGCGGTTCGCCTTCCGGGCATAGCGTGCCGCAGAGGTTTCGACGGTCGCTTTCTGCCGAGTTTGCGGAGGCGAGTCCGCCACCGCGAGGCCGCCCTGCATGTCCGCCGGCGGACCGCTTCGCAACGCGGCGACATCGGGTTCGGGCCCGCCCACGCGCTGATCCGCCATCGCGAAGTAGCCCGGGGGCAAGACGCCGCGATTGAGCGCGTTGCGAAGCTCGATCGTCCAGCCCTGGTGGAAGTCGTGATAAACGCCGGCTTCGACTTTCGACCAATCATGCATCGGCATGAGAAAGTCCTCCTGCGGCCATCATAACGCATCTATTTGCGAAGCAGGGCGAAGGCTCGCCAGAGGTATTGCAGCCCGCTGAAAGCAGTCGCGGCGAGCATGGCCCAGATTAGAATGTCGCGGGTTTGCTTGAGCGTGGGGTCAAGCGTTTGATCGGCGTTTCGCAAATCGAAGACGACGAACACCGCGAACAGGGCGGCGCATTGAAGCGTCATCTTGATCTTGCCGAGCATGTCGGCGCCGAAGTTGGCGCCGATGTTTTCCATGAACGTCCGCAGGCCAGTGATGATGAGTTCGCGTGATACCACGACTGTCGCGATCCACGGCGTGAGGCCCGAATCGGGCACCGCAGTCAAAAAAATGTAGGCCCCGCAAATGACCACCTTGTCCACTAGCGGATCCAAGTTGCGGCCCAGCGTGCTGCCGAGGTTCATCTTGCGGGCGAGGTAGCCGTCGAGCCAATCGGTGAACGCGGCAACGGCGAAGACGATCGTGCACCAGCGCCACTGCGCCATCTCGATCAGAACGAACAGGACGATGCCCAACACCAGCCGGGCGGCCGTGAGCTGGTTCGGCAGATTGAACGGCGAGGGCTGCTTCTGCAACGCCTCGGGCAGCGCGGCGGTTTCGTTCATCGCACGGTTCCGATCGCTCGGCCCATGAGGTCGTAGTCGTCGGCGCCGACGATCTTCACGTTCGCGATGTCGCCGGGCCGCAAGCCCTTGCCCTTGATGCGCACGATGCAGTCGATCTCGGGCGAATCCGCATGCGTGCGCCCCTGCCAATGGTTCGGCAGTTCCGGGTCGGGGCCATCCACGATCGCTTCCATCGTCCTGCCCACCTGTGCCTGGCTCCATCCCAGGGCGATCGCCTGCTGCGTTTCCATGATTCGATCGCGGCGTTCCTGCTTCAGTTCCTCAGCCATGTGCCCATCAAGCTTGACGGCCGGCGTTCCCGGTTCCAGCGAGTAGGGGAAGACGCCGACGCGCTCGAATTTCTGTTCGCGCACGAAGGCATCGAGTTCCTCGAACTCCGCTTCGGTCTCGCCCGGGAAGCCGACGAGAAACGTCGTCCGCATCGCCAGCGACGGCAATGAGCTTCGCAGCTTGCCGAGCAGTTCGTCGATCTCCTTGCGGCGAACTTTCCGCTGCATGCGTTTCAGCACGCGATCGCTGATGTGCTGCAGCGGCATGTCGAGATACGGGATGATCTTCTTCGTCTCGGCGATCGTTGCGATGAGTTCGTCGCTGAAGAAAATCGGATACAGGTACTGCAGCCGAATCCACTCGATGCCATCGACCTTGGCGACTTCGCGAAGCAGTTCGTCGAGCCGGGTCTTGCCGTAGAGATCGAGGCCGTAGTACGTCGTGTCCTGGGCGACGACGATCAGCTCGCGCACGCCGTCGGCCGCCAGCTCCTTGGCTTCGCGGACGACTTCTTCAATCGGCTTGCTGACATGCTTGCCGCGCATGCCGGGGATCGCGCAAAAGGTGCAGGTACGGTCGCAGCCTTCGGAGATCTTGAGATACGCATAATGCCGCGGCGTAATGCGAAGCCGAGCCGTGTCTTCCAACGAGCGAACCGGAGCCGGGCGGAAGATCGATTTTTGGTCCGCCTGCTGGTTCACGGCTCGCCTCACGGCCTCTGCGATATCCTCACGCCCGAAGACGTTGACCATCGCATCGATGCCGGGCGCCTCGGTCAGCAGTTCGTCCTTCTTGCGCTCGACCAAACAGCCAGCAACGACGACGCTGCCGATCTCGCCCTTGTCTTTGAGAGCGATCATCTCACGGATGACGCTCAGCGATTCTTGGCGTGCCGGTTCGATGAAGCCGCAGGTGTTGACGACGACGACATCCGCCCCCGCCGCATCCGGCACCAGGGCGTAGCCCTCCTGGGCCAATTTGCCGAGCATGCGTTCGGAATCGACGAGATTTTTCGGACAGCCGAGGCTGACGAAAGCGAAGGTACGGATTTCTTTGGAGTCATTCATGAGCGATTTAAAGCACCGGGCTTTCAAGGTGATTGATTGATTCCGTAAGCATGAGCGAAGCGGTCTCGCATTCATCGGGAATCTCAGGGTTCCCTTCGCTCGACTTGAATACCAGAAGGTAGGATTGAAGCACTTTGATCATTTCAGGGTGCCGAATGTCGAACTCTCGGCCGCTAGCCATATGGATGCGAAACGGACGAAACGGCTCGGCTTTGACGTAGTCGAGAACTCGTTGGGAAGTAAGCATGTCTCACCTCTTGCTGTTTCGGTTGCGTGCTGCTGAGCGGAGGAAGATTTCGCTCGAAAGTTTGATTCATGCCCATTGACGGTCGGAACGTTCCAGAGATCGAATTCAGCCCACGTCGGCGAAATCCGCCTCAAAGCAGGAGTTGAGAGCATTCTATCGGCACAGGGGTGGTGCCGTCTCTGGAAGTGGGGAAACCTTCGGCAATTTGCAGCGAACCGGCTCCATTTAGTAGACCGACTTACGCCTTGGCAGCAATACTGGCGGGGCAGCGACCAAAACCAACTTACGCTCCTCCAAAACCTCGTAACGCATCGCAAGCGGCGGCACCGCCCCGAGACGCAACCTGCCCTGCCTCCACCAGCAGATCGGTCAACGGGTCGCCGAAATGGGGATAGATATGAAGACGGCGGTCGAACTCGCGAAGGGCTGCCAAAAACGCTTCGCCGTCGCTCCGCGTCCGTGCCTCGGCGGCCAAATCCAAAATTCGTTGCCGCACGAGGCTCGAATAAACGACGCGGTAAGGAGCCGGCTTGTCGACGTCGCTCACGGCTTGCGTACCACGGCCTCGACCTCGGCGACGAACGCATTCAGCGACGCACCTCCCGTCGCCTCAATCTCCCGAACGCCCTCTAAGAATTCCTGAGCGTCGAAGGTTTGGCGAGCCCATTTCAGAAGCTCCGGCGGGACCGGCACGGCCATGGACGGTTCACCTGGCGGAATGTGCGGTTCCCCTTGGGGCATGGGTTCTGGGGACATGGGAAAATCCAAACAAACGGCCAACCGGACATGTACCTACCGCCAGCGTATCTTCGACCGAGAAGGCAGTCGATCCGCGTTGACTGGTGGGAGCCGCTTCCCGTGTGGCCGAACGACCGAACTCGGCCGCCGCGTCTCCCCTGAGCGAAGCCGCTCGGAATAATATGTGCTTGCGGCAGAGACGGACGGATGCGAACGGCCTGTCTGACGGATTGCAAATTGAGTCGCGACCCATCCAGCCGAGCACGATCGGCTGACGCGGAACTGACCGCGTCATCCAAATCCGAGAAGCAGAAAGGGGACGCAGCGACGCAGACCTATTGACTTACCTGTGTCATTCGAGGCCCAACGTGCGCGTGGGATGGTGCGAGGGCAGAAGGCGGAAGATGAACACAGAAAGCGGAATGAAAGGCGAGCGGCAGGAGATAGTCTCCGGGAGAGCTTTCAGGGGTAGGTTTTTCCGAATTTCGCCATAAGTCCTTAACCGGTGGTGGCCGATGCGATCAAGGATTCAGGAGTTACGACGAAACCTGCACCTGAAAGCTCCGGGAGAGGGGTCGGTTGAGGGTGCCTTTTCCCGTGCAACGCCACGTCGCACGCCCTCACCCCCAGCCCCCTTTCAGGTGCAGGTTTCTTGGTGGCGGCAGTGAAGCTTCCTCTCTCCCCCGCAGGGATCAAGTCGGCCCGTGCATTCGAGTCACTGCGGAAAAGAGGGTGGCTGAAAGCCGGGTGAGGGGTGCTTCCGAAGGCGTGTTCTTATTGACATGAAGTTCCGAGAATGCCGCGTCCGTGCAAGCACTTGTCGTTGCAAGCCTCCCTCATCCCCCCTTTGGCTGCTTCTCCCTCCGTCCCTAGCGACTTCGCAAGGTATCTGCAACCGACGGCGGAGGGAGAGGTGAAGCTTCTCTGCTGCCGGTCGCCTTAGGCGAGCGGCGCCTGCATTTCTCCCTCTCCCTCCGGGAGAGGGGCCGGGGGTGAGGGCGTGCGACCTGGCGTTACGCGAGAAAATGCACCCTCACCCCCCTCACCCCAACCCTCTCCCGAAGGGAGAGGGAGGTAGACTAGCTGCTGCCGGTCGCCTTACGGCGAGCCGGCTCCCCTACTTCGCTTTCGACGACCCGACGATGACGCCTTCCATGAGGAGGGTGTCATCCTTTAGGACGCTGAGGTACGCCCGATCGATTTCGTGTTCGTCGGCCGCGGCGAGTACGACGGTCCCGACCTTGGCCTGCTTCCGGAATTCCTCGGGGTCGACCAGTTTCTTCCCATTGACCTGACAGATCTTGATGCTCTGAAACTTGACCTGGTAGATGTGGACTTCGTGCAGTCCATCCTTCAAGGTCCTGAGCACCTGCTTCAGTTCGATGTCATCCTTGTCGATCTTCGTCACCACGAGGAAGCGGGGACCGGGCTCTTGGGGCAGCTTAGTCCCCTCCTGGGCGACGCCGACGGTCGCGAATGCTGCGACCGTTAGGCAAGCGAACAACTTCCGGATCATGACGCAGGTTCCTTTGTGTGCCGGCTGACAGCATCGGCTAGTTGCCCCGGCCGGTTCGGGGCACTTCGAGTCTGACACGAATCGGCAGCCGGGAACTGCCCGGAGCCTAACCACGTGTGGTCCTTTGCCCCGACGCCGGAAGCGCCCCAGCACCCATGCCGCCCGAACCGCGCTTGGCGTCCGGAGCTGTTAGGCGGGCGGAGGGAGAACTTTACCCTCCGCCTCCGGGAGATCCCGGAGAGGGTGAGGACGCCTTCTCTCGCGAAACGCCATGTCGCACGCCCTCATCCCTCTCCCGCTCTCCTTGAGCGGGGGAGAAATGCAGGCGCCGCTCGCCTTAGTGTTGGTCCTGATGCACGATGTAATCGGCGTGGTAGCCTCGGTCTGTGTGATCGTAGTGATCACGGTGACCGAGGAGGGCGTCCTGGTCTTTGGCTGAGACCTTGGCGACCGCTCCGGCCATGAGCGCCAGCGGCAGGGCGAAGCCCGCCCCGAGCAACGCGCGCCGGGTGAGAACCTTCTCTCGTTCCCGGCGGGCCGCCTCCGTCTTGGGGCCATCGATCTTCTGGTCGTCGTTCATGTCGTTGTCTCCTCGAATGCGGCCGCGGGCGGGAAGCCGCTGCCGCTACTCGATGCAACCCGGGCCATTCCCGCGTGGCCCTTGGCGCCATCAGCCCGCTCCGCCGCGGGTGTCGGCAAGGTTCGCGTCCGTTTTGGCCTTCGGCGCCGCCCCGGACCCTCGCGGGGTCAGGTGAATGGGGGGCAGGCCACCCTCCAGGAGCGGCCGCATGGCGCGACCACTTGGGTCGGCGGCGGCCAAGTCGATCAAGTCGCGCGGCTTAAGTGTCGTGCTCACAACGTGAACCCCCCGCGCAAAGAGAACCTTGGGGTGGACAGCGGCGCTTTGCCCTTGCACGACGATGCGGGGGCACGGCTGCGCCCAGAGCAGCAACTGGTCGATTGTTCCATTGCACAGGGCCGAGCCGGTGATTGCAACCAAGTCCACCTCCCGCAGTCGCTCGCGGGTGTCGTGGCCGTCCGAAAGGACGAACCGTTTCCTCGGATGCGCCTTGCGGTACTCGGCAAAGGCGGCCTCCATGTCCGGGCGGCCGGCCCCATAGCCCAGATCGTGGACGTGCAATTCTTCGACGTGATCGGCTCGAGCGAGGCGATCCATATAGCCGCCAAAACCGATCACCAAGGCGCGTCGCGCCCCCGCGAACAGGTCGTGGGGCGGAGGCGCGACGGCGTTGAACGCGGCATCTCCCCCGGCCCGCAAGAAGGGGGCCGAGAGAGCGCTCAAGATCGCCGTGCGAAGCGAGTCCGCCAGCAAGCGCCACTGCCCTTCCGGGACATCCCAGCGCGAGGGCGGGCCGCCAGCCGCGAACAGCACCCCGGCGAGCAAGGGCTCGTCGGCCAGCCGCGCCGCGATCTCGTCCTGGACGTGGCGGACTCGCTTCAAGCTGTAGTAACTCATCGCGGCGCCGATGCTGCCGTCATCCATCTCCGCCACAGTGAAATACTGATTCAATCGCACCGTTCGCAAGGTTCTCTCGCCGACCCCAGGGCACTGACGCAGATACTCGAACGTCTCGTGCAGAACCGTGGTCCGCGGAGTCGCCGTTCCCTCGTCTTCTGGCGGAGCCGGCTCGATGGTTCGGATCGGATTCGCCAGGCCGGCCCGGAAGCCGACCGAGAGCGTCGCGAGTGACTGACGCGCCGGGCGGAAGGGGAAATGGATGCCCCGGGCGCCCTCGGCGGGATACCCGTTTCCCAAGCGCCGAACCACGTACTTCTCAGCGGTCGCGTCGGTTTGCGTGGAGACCCGCAGAAGCGGGGTCTTGATCTCGGCAATGCCATGCAGGGCCGACCACTCGACGGGCCAGTCGAGGATTTCGAGCAGCCAGTCCAGTTCGACAGCATACCCGGCCGCCCGACCCCGTGCGGCCAGGGCGTCGGCCAGTTCCACCGTCGCCGTGCAGTCGAACCGGCAGGGCAGATGGGGGACGGCGCGGACGCCGAGCCGGCGCCAAAGCGGGTTCGAGGATGGCGAACCCGTGACCTCGACGACCCGACCGTCCTCTGCCACGGGCACGCTGGCGAGGGCCATCGACCAGATCGGATCCTCCAGGGCCTCGCCCACACAAACAAGGCGGTGGAACTGCCGGCAGCAAGGCGGGAACCCGAGGAGGTCGGCGAGGCGGTCGTGGTCGGCTGCCTCCCAGGCGTCCAGGAAGTGCGTCAACTCGCGGGGCGTGCCGACCGCCAGCGCGACCAGGGATTCCGGCTCCATGCCCGTCTCGCCGTTGCCCGGAGACGCGCTCGCGCCACGCAGGGTTACGGCGGATAGCCCCAATCGATTCCACTCCCCCAGCCGGGCGGAAACATCTTGGGGCGTAAGGGTGAGCAGGCAGCACCGCCGCAGGCCGGCAGCGACCGCCGCACTTTCGATCCCCGGCCATGCCGCGACGATCCGGCGGACGCGCGGCTCCCAGACGGCGCGCGCCGGGTCGCTGACCCAACTCAGCCGGGTGAACTCGGGCAGGGAGAAGTCCAGTCGTCGCATCACTCCCCTGCCTCCGCGGATCCGCCCGCGGGATGGGCCGCGAGCGCCAAGTCGTCGCGGGCTTGCCGCAGCGCCGCCGTGAGCTTCAGACTCCGGCCCTTGGTCCAGGATTGAACGAAAAGGCTCTCGACCCGCTCACGTATCGGGTCGAGCGAAAGCGGGGCGTCGCCGCGGGCGGTCAGTTCGGCTTCGAGCCGCTCGAACAGCCCGAACCAGACCTCGCAATGTTCGCTACGGTTGCGCCAGTCGCCGTCGATCGCGGTTCCCGGACACTGACTGCGACACATGAGGAAGAACCGGCAATCGCGGCAACCGCCGCAATCCTGCGGGGTTTGGTAAAGGGCCAAATAGCGCTCGAAGCCGCGTTGGTCCGACTTGACGAAGTCGATGCCGTCCTTGTTGGTGCGGCCGCAGTTGCTGCGCTGGCCGCTCCCTTCGACGCCCCGCACGGCCTGAGTCGTGTAGGGGTCGCAAGCCTCCCAGACGCACGAGGCGGAATCGTCCTGTCCCAGCAGCAAGTCGCGCATCTCTCCGAACAGGTCGAGTTCCATCCGACCCAACTCCCGTTCCAGTTCGGCGAAGCTGAGCAGGGCCGCCAGGTTCTCGCGGGGGCTAAGGGCGTACTTCCGCCGGATCTCCTCGTGATCGACCTCAAGGATGTGCAGCCGAACCGAGCGAACCCCCAGTCGTTCCAGATGTCGCAGCCACTCGTGCATGACGGGCAGCTTATCGGCAGTGGCGTTGTTCCGGTGCAGGGTGACGATCAGGTTCGGCGGGATTCCCTCCCGGCACAGCTGCTCGATGGCCGCGTGGGTCCGGGCAGTCGCTTGGCGCGTCCGGGCGAGGTCGCCAGCCCATCGGACGTCGTTCAACTCGCCGGGCCCATCGACGGAGATGCCGACGCCTACCCGATAGGCCTTGAACATTCGGACATGGTTATCGTTGACGAGGGCGCCATTGGTCTGAAGGCTATTCTTCCCGTACCGCTGGAAGCCCCACGACCAGAGTTCTTCGAGGTCCGGCTCGGGAAGGAGGAGCGGCTCGCCCCCGAACAGCACGAAGGGCCCCCCCTCGTCCTCAATGGCAGCCTTCATCCGTTCGAGATCATACGTGTGGGGCAGATTGCCCGCGGCACGCTGCGGGTTCTGGTAGCAGTATTGACACGAGATGTTGCAACTCACGCCCAACGGCCGGAGTTCCACGGTCATGGCTGCTCCTCGCTTCTCGGTTCGTCAGGCGCCCGGACACTCGAACCACCATCTCGCCTCACGAGGGGAAAATTCGCTGGCGGTCTGCGGAGACCGCGGTCTGCTGACGGCGCCGACGACCGATGGACCCGGCTCTAGGCCATCTGCCTACGCCGAACAGAAAGTAGATATTTTCCCGCCGCATATTACCATATGCCAAGTTGCGATCAAGTGAAAATTCGGATTTCGTCTTGCCTTATTTTCGAACGCGTGACCCCTATCGCGAGATCACGTTGCGCGGGGGCATTTGCCGCGAAAATCCCGCTTGCGCTGGCTACTAATCCTCTTTCGAGCGGATTTTCTCGACGGAGACGGTTTGCGGTACTCCTCGCCCAACTTCGACGCACGCAGCGATCCCCAAAGTCCGAGCATACCGCCGATGGGCCTAGATCGCAAAGTCCGCAGAGGAAAACCACCGACTTTGCAAATCCGGGTCGTTCCGATTACGGTGACTTGCTGGAGCGGTTCGCGCTTTGCGGGTTTTCGGGGGTTGTTCGCGGTCACCAAACGGTTTCGCGCCGATAGCAAACGGCATTTCGCGGCATCGACGCGGCGTAACATCTAGAGAATTTACCAGTTTGGTGATTTTCGCGAGGAATCTTCGAACCTTCTCGGATCGCCGTCACCAAACGGCATTTCGTTGCAGGTGGGACGCGCCGCCTCCGGGAACCTGCGATCACTTGCTTGCGCAGCGTGCTAAGGCGGATCGCGGTTACTTCGTCTTGAACTTCTCCTCCGCCGCTTTGCGGAACGCGGCTTGGGCTTGCCCACCGTTGCCGGGGAAGCCGTTGTGTTGGACCATGTAGACCAGGATCAGGCCGCGTTTGCGATCGACGGACATGTTGGTCGCATAGGCGCCGCCGTGGCCGAAGACGTCGCCGCTGACGGCGAAACCGAGGCCGTAGCTTACTTTCTCGCTTTCGGGCGTTTGGCGTTTGCTCAGCTCGCGGATGGCATCCTCGGAGAGGAACTTCTTCCCCTTGTATTTGCCGTCGTTCAGCAGCATTTGGCAGAAGTGGCCGCAATCGGTCGCGGTTGAGAAGAGGCCGCCGCCGGGCATGGGTTGGCGGTTCTTGTCCGTCAACGGGTATGTGAGGAACGTGATCTTTTGCGATTCGAGTCCAGTCTTCGCCATGTTCGGCTTGTAGGACTTGGCAAGGCGTTTCACCTGCTGTTCGTTCGGGAAGAACGTCGTGTCCTTCATCTCTAGCGGCGCGGTGAGGCGCTTTTCGAGGAACGTCTCGAAGGGCATGCCGCTGACGACTTCGATGATGCGGCCCGCGGTGTTGATGCCGGCGTTCGAGTAGAGGTATTTCGTGCCCGGTTCCGAAACGAGCGGCGTGATGGCATAGCTGCGAACGGCGTCGCGAAGCACGACGTGATCGAGCGTCGGCTGTTCCAACGCCGACTTGAAGGGCATGCCGCTGGTATGAGCCAGGCATTGGCGAATGGTCGGCATTTTGCCGGGCCGCTTCAGCGTCATCTTGTCCTTTTCGCGCTCGGCCGTGAGCCACAGGTCTTTGAACTCGGGCAGGTATTTGTCGATAGGGTCGTCCAGATGCACCTTGCCTTCGTCCACCAGCAGCATGAGCGCGGCGGCGGTGATCGGCTTCGACATCGATGCGATCCAGAAGAGCGTGTCGTTCCCCATCAGCGTGTTGTCTTCGATGTCGGCATAGCCCGCCGTCTCCACGTCGAGAATCTTCTCTTTATCGGCCACGAGCACGACGGCGCCGGCCAAGAACTTCTGATCGACGAACGGCTTCAGCACCTTGGCGAGTCCGCCTTCTTTTTGTGCGCCAGGCATGTTGTGTCTCAGGAGGTGCAAATCCTCTGCGGGCGGTGATGGCCCGAACCGCAAGGC
>JAIEPT010000351.1 GCA_019748295.1 Gemmataceae bacterium
CGTTCTCGAGAGAATTAGTAGAACATGATCCAGCTGCCCAGTAAATACGTCATTCTTGGCCGCGTGAAGAATAATTTGGGATGGACCACCCAAGCCCAGGGGCGAGCGCAGCGAGCTCCTGGGATCCAGACCGAAATCGAAAACGCCCGGACATTTATCCGGGCGTTTCTTGCTTTCTGGATCTTCTGGAGTCAACCCATCAGGTAAGATGGATTCGAGTGGACCACAAAGAAGGGGGACCCGCCGTGCACGGCTCTTACGCATTGACTCTTTCCCAGATCCGAGTCATCCAAGTACTGGCTAGCGCATCCGAACTTTCGGTTGCAGAGGTCGCCGTTTCCGCACGGCTCATGCTTGGGCAAGCACAAGATGCAATCAACTCGCTCGAATCGCAAGGCCTCGTTCACTCTGTTTATCCCATCAGCGGCCGCACCGGGATGCGGTTAGTTTCGCTGACGGGAGAAGGGCGGGCGATTGCAAGAGCATTTGAGCCGATCAAAGGCACGCCATCAGTCGGTATGGTTGTCCCCCTTTCGTCTGGAACTGGTTTTCCAAGTTTTTTCACGTCGACTCCGCCCTCCGGAAGTGCGAATATCTTGGTAACGCACGATTGATCTGCAGAAGGTCGCCTGCATCAACGAGGGTCAAGTGGATTCGCTTGACGCATGGATCGCATTCTTGATCGAACCTCAAAAACCACCGAAAATGCCTGTATAATTGGCAATTGCACCCAATAACTCCACACTCCCTTCATATACTCCCATGCCATGCGGCACAATGCCTGAATCGCCGCCCAGCGCGACCCATTTGCCATTTGGTGAAATCGCTGCTTCATATGCACTAGCGTTCATTCTTCCAATGGAAACGCGCATACGATCAGCGACATTCCAGACCACGCAACCCCCTTTCAAGACTGGGCGGCCTGGTTTGTCGTGCGCTTCGTAGCCACACGCAGCGAATCGTTTGCCGCCCGTTGTTATGGCGAACTGATGGCAGTAACCGGGCGCATACGCGAACGGCTCCGTCCCTACCTCCAGCGGTTGCGAAACAATCGCGGTTGTCATCGTGGTCAGCACCATTGCGGCGAACGTCCATTTTCCTTGCATGTCGAGTTCCTTCTCCTTGTCTGATGTCGAACGGAAGCGAGACGCTCGACATCGGAGTCGTTGCACCGAAAGATCGCTTAGAAAGCTCTCCCAGTTTTCGTTCGAGTTCCTCGACGCGTTGGCGTGCGGCCTCGAGTTGCCGCTGCAGCGTGACGAGGAGTTCGATCAAGCGGTGAGGGTCGATGCGCCCTTGCCGCAGGTCCTCTTTGAGTTGTTCGATGGCGTCCATGCCGACAGCTTATGCAAACGCCCGCGCCGCAGCTGCGCCGACTTTCCCAAGATCAGCCGCACAGAATGGACAGCTGCAAGCTGATCCCCTTTCTTGCGGTGAACACAAATTCGCTTGCATTTTCACGCGAAGCAATTATGATTTCACCTACAAGAATGCTTCCCTTTTTCATCTTTGCCTGTTTAAGGGTTCTCCCAATGCGTCCCTACTTGCGATCGGCCTTCACCCTGATCGAACTGCTGGTAGTCATCGCCATCATCGCGGTTCTCATCGCCTTGCTCGTTCCGGCTGTTCAAAAGGTGCGGGAAGCTGCTGCCCGCGCGCAAAGCCAAAACAACATCAAGCAAATCGTCCTCGCCACCCATACGGGGCATGATACCTTCAAGGTTCTGCCTCCCGCCTACACCTACTGGTGGGCCAACCCACCCTATACAGGCGGATACACCACGAGCGATGCGTCGTTCTTTTTCTGCATTCTGCCCTACTTCGAGCAGGGCGTGATTCAAACCGGCATCTCGAACTGGAAGGGCAGCGCGTTCGGCCAAATCAACGCCAACCAAGCCGCCCTGAGCGTGCCGTTGCCGATTCTCATGGCCCCCTCCGATTGGACTGGCGGCAACGGCGTGTGGTCCAACGGCTTTTCAGCAGGATGGATGTGGAAAAGCCCCGTCGACGTCGCACTCACCAGCTACGCGTGCAACTATCAAGTTTTCGGCCGTCATGGGTTGGGCGGAGACCAGAACCACTGGGGCGCGGGCAACACCAAAATGGTCAGCATCACCGACGGTACCTCAAACACCATTTTCATCACGGAGAAACGCAAAGCTTGCGGTCCCGGCGGCGCCCCCGACGCGAGCAGCACGTTCGGCAACGCTTGGGGCATGATCACCAACGATTTTCGCTCGTTCTGCGTGATCGGCCTCGAATTCCAGTCGGCCTCGATGCAGCCGCCCCAGGATAATCCCACGGGCGCGAACTGCGATCCCTATCGCCCTCAGGGACACTCCACCGGAATCTGCAATGTGGGCATGGGGGACGGCAGCGTCCGCGGTGTCGTTCCCAGCGTCTCGGCAACGACATGGCAGACCGCATTGCGGCCCCGCGACGGCCTTGTTCTCGGAAACGACTGGTAATGGGACGCGTCATCTCCATGAGAATTTTTTCGATCGGATGGATTCTGCCCCTCGCCTTCGCGATCTGCGGCTTCGCGATCTTCGGCTGCGCGATCTGCGGCTGCGCTCCCAAGCGAGTCGAATCCGTGCCGGTGACGGGGGCCGTTCGCCTCGCCGATCAACCGCTGGGTCAAGCGGTCATTCTTTTGGTCTCCGAGAAGGACGCGAATTCAGCGCGGCAAGGAACCGTCAACAGCGACGGCGGTTTCCGCATTCCCGACGTCCCGCCGGGAACCTACAAGGCGGTCTTGAAGCCGCTCACCGATCTGCCGGTGGAATACGACAACAAGGGACGCCCCCTGCCGCGGAAAAAAATCGACTTCGCCGTGCCCCAGGCGTATCAGGACGCGAAGACGACGCCGCTGACCGTGGAAGTCACCTCGCCACCGACCCCATTGGACCTGCATGTCGGGAAAAAGTAGGCATGAATGACGCCGCGAGTTCTCGCCCACTGATCATCGCCGCGAGTGCGATTTTCGAATCGATGCAGCGGCGAACATGAAGTTCTGTAGGGAACGCCCTTCGTGGCGTTCCGCCGGTCTGGACGATGCGGGCGCAAAACATCCAACATGCAATCGCCCCCTGTGCCGCTTGCGGCTGGTTGAGCCAATGCCGGCAATTCGTCCGCGTTCGGAGGGCTCCCGGACTGGCGGATTCCGTCGGCCGACATCGTCCAGTTCGGCGGAACGCCACAGAGGGAGTCCCCTACAGAAGGCATCGTCGCCGCGAGCTTTGCTCATGAACGCTGCATGGAACTGCAACCCCTCTAGCCCCAGAAACTTCGCAACTTTTCGTTGTCGCCGACGCCCAGCGGAAATCGTCGGCTATAGTCGTGGTCGGCGATGCCGGCGAGTTCGCGGAGGGATTGGTGGAGGTGTTCGGGGCGGATGCGGATGCCGTTGTCTTTGTCCGCCCTTAGCGTGCGCGGGTTGAAGGGGACGGCGAATTGGCGTTCGTCGGTGGCGCCCAGGACGCGGTTTCCCTTGATGCCGCGGCCCAGGAACATCACCGAGCCGATCGACCAGTGGTCTTTGCCGTTGCCGTTGTTGTAGTTCGGCGTGCGGCCCATTTCGCTTTGCATGACGACGACCAGCTTGTCGCGAATCTGCAGGTCCTCCGCCCGGCGAATCAGGTAGCGGATGCCGGCGAGCAGTTCGGGAATGAGCCGCATCTGGTCGGTGTCGTTGTTGGCGTGGCTATCGAATTGGCCGATGGTGAGATTCGCGGAGACGCACACCCCCGCCTTGAACGACGCGAGGGCGATGTCGGCCTGCTGCGAGAGCCGTTCGCGCGGGAAATCGCGCGGGATGTAGGGGGTGACGCGTTGCAAAGCCCGCGAGTTGGCCTGGGCGGCGTATAGCATGTTTTCCGCATGCTCGACCCGCGGCAATCGCGGCTGGGAGCCACGTGCTTCGACATGCGATTGCAGCGTCCGCTCGATGCGATCGAGCGCGAAGGGATCATGGTAAGGCGACTGCGCATTGCCGCCGACGGCATCGGCGAGGGCGAGGCCGCGGAGCGATTGCAGATACGGCACGCGCGACATGGCGACGAGATTGCCGGTGGCCGAGTAGTTGCCGAAGGTGAGAAACGACAGCGGACACGCAGAGCCCTGACAGGCGGCGACAAGGGCGGCGAACGTGGGATACGCAAGACTATCGAGCTTGCCGGTCGCCATGTAGCGTTCGCCGGGGGAGTGGTTGTTGACGGAGTAATCGAGGCCGTTGCAAACCAGCAACTCGTCGCCGAATTGTTCGTAGAAATCCTCGTTGCTCAGAGTCCCCTGCCCTGTCTTGTGTTGAGCGGTCGGCGCGAACTTGTGGACCCCCTTCGTCAGAATGTCCCCTTCGCGAAAGAGGCGATTAATCCCATTGGCGCCTTTAGGGTCCATGAGATAGGTCGTGTCCCATCCGCCCGAGGCGTTGAAGACGACGTAGTACGGTCCCGCATACCGCTCATCCCGCGGCTCCGCCGCCGCGACGGACGAGCGAATCGGCGCCGCCACGCCGAGGCCCGCCAGGCCGCACAGTTTGAGAAACTCGCGTCGATCGCGTGCCATCGCAACCTCGGATCTTTGATGGTTACGGAGCGAACAAGATTCCCGTCACCGCGGCAATTCTCGCTAGCTCGTTTCTATTGTGGTCCAATTGACGATGATTCCAAAGCGACAACCGCCCTTTCGAACACTCGTCTGCCAGTCTTTCGCCGATATCCGAAAAAGAAATTCCAAGTTCGACTTTTAGATGCTCAGGCTCATCTCGCCACGCAATCAAGAAGACACGGGGACGCAACTCTCCAGGCACGTCTTGCTCAACGAACTGACGACGATCCACCCTACCATCAAAATCCATCACCATGACGACATAAGCTTGCTCATAACGAACAAGATGCTGGATGTACGATTCTTTAAATACATCAAGCACGTGCTGCCATCCGCCAGCAGGCGGTGCGGCGAAAACGCACCGATCGGCAACTGCAAAATGATTGTAGAACCCCACCATCACCTCGCGATTCGCATCATCCTCCGGGATCACGACAACGTGTGGCCGAAACTTATTCACGCTCATCCGAGCACCTCGTCTCGCAAGAGCGCGTGAATCAAGTCGCCCGACACCGACTTTTCGGACAACAATTGGACGCTAGTCGGTTCGAGATGAGACTTCCGACTAAAAACAATGGTGCTATCGCTTGAAAACCGCCTAATCGTCTCGGGGTGATGCGAAGTGGCGATAAACTGGCCGTTTCGGTGGATCATCTTCCGCAATGCAGTAATGAAGTGACCTACTTCCGAAAGCGACAAATGATTGTCTGGCTCGTCCCAGAAACAGAATACTGGCTGATCGGCGTTCGACGCTATGACTACGGCACTTAGCAACAAGCACTTTTCGCCGTCGGAAAGCTGCCGGAACTCCAGCGGCAATGAAGCAGCATTCTCCGGTGAACGAAACGTGACGGTGAGCTGCTTACCTCGCTCTCCACGAGGAATATATCCAAACGAGTCGAAATCCGGTATTGCGCTCCGGAGATAAGTCAATATGTCGTTGTACGCGGCAGGGCGGCGCGACAGAAGAGACATCAGCCACGCTGCCAAATTGCTTGCATCGGCTTCCAACTCCGTCGATTCGTCCTCGGCATAACCAACCATCGCCGTCGGCGTTGGGGAAATCAACACCATTGATCCTAGAAAAATCTGGAGTTGACGGCGGACCCTCTCAAGATCCCGATCTCGCACCGAAACGATTGGAAGCGCTGCCAAATGCCAATCCAACAAGCTCGCGGCGCCGTGAGCAAACGAAATCTCTCCTAGACTTCGCGAAAAAACCCGTATCCCGTCAACCTCAAGCAGTTCCTCTTGGACTCTAGCCTCGCGAAAGTGCTCCGGAAACTCCAGCGCAAGGGCATACGTGATTTTACGCCCCTCGATTTGGAGATCGACCTCCAGCCGTAGGGGAATGTCGGTTCGACCTCGCGTGAAATCGCTCTTTTCGACGACATGCCGGATTCGGCTCGCACCTCGGGCCAAACTCTGAAGTACCCTCAGCACATGCCGAAGCGTCGATTTTCCGCTACCATTGCCTCCCACAATCAAGGCGGACGGCAAATCGGTCAAATCCAATGTGAAGTTCTCGAAGCACCTGAAGTTATTCGCGTAGATTCTTTCGATCATTTTCGCCTCGTCGCTTTTCTTCTTCAGACTTACTGTCGTTACTCATACAGGAACTCAGGACGGCGGAGAAGGTACGTGACGACGCCGCGCCAGGCGCGGATGGCGTAGTGCGGGTCGTTCGGCGCGTTCGAGATGTTGGCCCGGCAATGATACGCTTCGCGGTTGTCGAGCCCCTTCTGCCCTTTGGCGTCGGCCACCATGCCGGCGAAAAGATCGAAGGTGCGCGATACGTCTTCCGAGTCGGCCGCATCGTTTCGGCCTAGAATGCGTTCATGCAGGTGGACGATCGCCTTGCGGATTTGGGCGTCCGCATCGGGCGAAGCACTCGGCAACACGCTCGGTTCGATGCCCGGAAATAGGCGACGCTCTTCCGCAGGCAACATGAAGTCGCGCAGCGTATGCCGGCAAGCGACGTCGTTCGACAGGCTGCGTTGGATGGCGCCCATCGCTCCGCTCGGATCGGCGGCGCGCGCGGTTACTTCCTTGGAATCGATGCCGCCGTAGAGAATCGAAGTTTGCTTGTCGTTGAGCCGGCCCCAGGGTTGGCCGAAGATGGCTTTTACCTTGCGCTCAAGTTGCTCGGGCGAAAGCATGCGGACGATGCCGACGTCTTCCAACTCCGCCTGCCGATTCTTGTCCAATCCCGCGACCACGCCGTCAGCCCGGTAAAACTCCGAGGCGACCCAATCCTTGAACACGCCCTTCAGGTTGTAGTCGCCGTTGGCGAAGCGGTCGGCCATCGCCTCGATCTGCTTGCGTTGCTCCTGATACGCCCGGCGACGCGCGTTGTAGAGCGGGTCTTCCAAGTCTTTCGGCTCCCGCAGCGACTTGCGGCCCGTCAGGATGTAGTACACGTGTTCGACCATCGCGACCGCGAAACGGGGATCCTTGGCGGTTCGTTCGCCGAGCCATTGGAGGGCCCGCCAACGTTCGTTTGCGGGAAACGTCTCCCCCTCGAAGCCGGCGCCGAACATGTCCTTGTACCAGCCTCCCTTCCGTTTTCCGTACACGCCCTCGAACTCGTAAAAGTCCTGAAAGCAGCCGGCCACCGGATCAATCGTCTTGTGACAGACGACGCACTCGGAAGCTTGCATCGTGGGGATCGGGTATTTCGCGGTAACGGCCGCGGCATCGGAAACGCGGGCGGCGAGTTCCAGGGCGTCGATGCCGAGGAAGTGCAGGTAAAACATGCGAGCGCGAAGGCGGTTGCGGTTCGTCTCCGTCGTCGGATAGCGACGCATGTATTGGAAAGTGCTGAGGATGCCCGCATGCGGATAGTCGCCCGTCGCGGAGTCCATGTCGGTCGATTTGCTGCGGCCTTTGAGTGCCTTGATTTTGACGGGGATGAACTCGAAGGGATCGTCCGGGTTCTTGAACTTCTCCTTCAGTTGCTCGTAAATCCCGTAGCCGCGAGCCGTATAGGGCGTCACCATGATGTAGTCGGCGGTCACGATTTCGGTGAACGCGCGATCGTTGCGGACGATGTGTTCGATCAGCTTCATCGGCTCGGCAAGCAGCGCATCGCGGTAATCGTCGGTCAGCTTGTAGCGGGCCTTTTGGCGGTCCTTCTCCGGGATATGGCTGAGGTCATGTTTCGCGGTCCAGTGCCGAGTCTTCTCGAAATGCTCGTAGGTGAGCACGGTCTGGTCCGCATTGCCGTCGATGCCGAGGGTGAGGAAGATGTCGTTGAACCCTTCGCGAAGCCGCAGATAAAACGCATCTTCTTTCATGATCGCGTCGAGCAACCCCGGCATTGCCGAGATGCCTTGCTTGCCGACCGCTTCCCTCTCCGCATCCGTCGGCAATCGGCCCGCGAACGACAGCGTCACGCGACGCAGAAGGCGATGTGGTTCCAGCATGGCGACGCCCTGAAAAAAGGGCGGCTGATTTTTGTCGTTGACCACCGGCATCGGCGTCTTGGGAGCCCCCGCGTTCACACGCCGAACAAACTCGGCCAAGATCGCATAGCCCTTGGAATCCCGCTTGAGGACATCTTCGCCGCCATGATCCAGCCCGCCGGAAGCCTTCAGCAATAGTCGGTATTCGCCTTTGTGTTTCGATTCAGCCAATCGAGCAAAAACCTTGCGATTGTGGTCGATCGCTTCATTCACCGCATGCCCGGTGAACTTTTTCGGATCGCGGAGGACGAACTGGGAGTCTTCCGCATCGCCGCCTTGCTTATGGCACTGCAAGCAAAGCGCGGAGCCGACCTTCGCCCACACTTCCTTCTCGAAGTAATCCGCAATGGGCCGACTGCACGCGGCCCCGGCGTATGGCGCGGCATCCTTCGACTTCGCTTCATGGGCATGGGCCACGGCAGCGAAAGCCATGCAAACGCCAAGAACCAGGCACGCAATGCGGGGATGCATCATCATGAAGCGAAACCTCGGAAACACGGCCAAGCGGGTCAGGCGTGAATGCATGATAGCAGGCGAGACAACAAAGCAGGCGGGTCATTGCGGAGACGAACGGAGAGGCACTGAGATCATGGACAATTGCGGTCGTTGAGGCAATTGAAATCGGCGCAAAGCCTCGTGATTTCGGTTCGAACGCCACGACTTTTCTAGGCCGCTTCGGTTAAACTAAAATGCATCCCAAAATGAGGAGTTCGCTTCCATGCATGCGACGTACACAGCAGTGATCCGCGAAGATGACGGCATGTGGATTGGATGGGTCGAAGAAGTGGCGGGCGTCAATTCGCAAGGCGAGACGCGTGACGAGTTATTGAGCAACCTTCGCGAGGCGTTGGCCGAGGCGATTGAGATGAACCGCGAGGAAGCCCTCGCGGCAGCGAGCGGCGCCGGTGCGTTCGAGGAAGTGGAATTGGCGCCGTGAAACGTCACGAAATGATTCGCCACCTTCGACAGCACGGGTGCACCCTCATTCGTGAAGGGGGCAATCATTCATGGTGGGGCAACCCGCAGAACAACCGGAGGTCGTCGGTTCCCCGCCACAGTGAGGTCAAAGACCACCTGGCCCGAAAAATCTGCCGCGACCTCGGCATCCCCGAACCTTGATTTGCGGCATCAGACAGGCCGACTCGTTGCGGTACCTTCGAGACTTTGACTAACGGACGCGGCATGACGACATCGGACCAAGGTTGGAGACCTTCGGTTGGAGCCTGTGCCACAACAGGGAAACTCAAGCCCAGGGGCGAACGCAGCGAGCTCCTGGGTTCCAGACCGAAAACATATCGCTCTTCCGACACTCCGATCCCAGGAGCTCACTTCGTTCGCCCCTGGGCTTGGATGTTGACACTTGGTGGTCAACACAATTTCGTTGACCCCTTCCGCCGATAGCAGTTACACTGAACGCACTTGCCTTGAACTGCTCAAGAAAGCGGACACCTTCTCCCATCTCCCGGAGACTCGCATGAATTTGTTTAATCGCCGCGACTTCCTGCAAAGTTCGGCGGTCCTCGCCGGCCTTGCTTCGAGCGGCGTGCTTAGCGCTCAGGAAAAACAAGAACCCGCTCCCGGCACTGGCCGCGGCAATCCGATGGAACGGCTCAACATCGCCGTCATCGGCTTCCGCGGTCAGGGCAAAGGCCACATCTCGGGCTATGCGGGCCGACACAACTGCGTCGTCACCCATGTCTGCGACGTCGATACCAACACGCCTCGCACGGCGGCCGACACGCTCGCCAATGCGACCAAGGCTCAGGGCATCGAGCCACGCTATGTGCAAGACCTTCGCCGAATCATGGACGACAAGTCGATCCATGCGGTGAGCATTGCGACGCCGAACCACTGGCATGCCCTCGCCGCGATTTGGGCGATGCAGGCGGGGAAAGACGTCTACGTGGAAAAGCCGGTAAGCCACAATATCTGGGAAGGCCGCCGCATCGTGGATGCCGCCCGGCATTACAACCGCATCTGCCAAACCGGCACGCAAATCCGCAGCCAGCGCGGCTCCATCGAAGCGATCGACTTCCTGAAATCGGGCAAGCTCGGCAAGATCAATGTCGCCCGGGGCCTCTGCTACAAGCGCCGCCAAAGCATCGGCCGAACCGAAGGCGATCAGACTCCGCCGCAGACAGTGGACTATGACCTGTGGTGCGGTCCCGCCCCGCGCGTGCCGCTTCGCCGACGCAATCTCCATTACGATTGGCACTGGGTTTGGGACACGGGCAACGGCGACCTCGGAAATCAGGGCATCCATCAGATGGACGTGGCCCGCTGGGGCCTCGGCAAAAACGAGCTGGCGAAATCCGCCTACTCCCTCGGCGGCCGCTTCGGCTACACCGACGACGGCCAAACCGCCAACACGCAAGTCTGCGTCTTCGATTACGGCGAAACGCCGCTCATCTTCGAAGTGCGTGGCCTGGAAACGAGGCCGTTCCACGGAGCCTCGGTCGGCAACATCTTCCACTGCACCGACGGCATGCTCGTCTTCACGAGCTACGCCGCCGCCGTGGCGATGGATCCGAAGGGGCAAGTGCTGCAACGCTTCACCGGCGGCGGCGACCATTTCGGCAACTTCATCACCGCCGTCCGCTCGCGCCGTCGGCAGGATCTGAATGCCGACATCGAGCAGGGGCACTACTCCAGCGCCCTGTGCCACCTGGCGAACATCAGCTACCGCCTCGGCCGTCCTGCCGCCTTCAATCCGCGCACCCGCGCGGTTGAGGGAGACGCCGTCGCGACTGAAACGCTGACGCGCACCGAGGAGCACCTGCAAGCCAACATGGTTCCGCTCGACAAGACGGAAATCGTGGTGGGCCGCAAGCTCGAACTCGAAAACGGCAGCGAGCGTTTCAAAGGCGACGAGGAAGCCAACCGCATGCTCACCCGCGAATACCGCCGCGGCTTCGAAGTCCCCGCCAGATTTTAATCTGCTTCCGGCTCCCCACTTGGTGAGAGGGGCTGCTTCTTCCGGCTCCCCTCTCCCCTTTGGGGAGAGGGGCTGGGGGTGAGGGGAGAGAGCGGTGCTGACGCTTGTTTTCGTCTGCGAACACGGTGGGAACCCGCTTCTATGTAGCCCTCTCGCTCCGCG